>NZ_JBSGVQ010000025.1:0-108845 GCF_053608525.1 Nocardia sp. NPDC055029 | reverse complement strand
GGCCCCACGGCGCCGCCGGGCCGGCGCCCCGGGCGCCCCCCTCGCCCGCGACCGGCGGTTCCGCGCCGGGGCCGGCTCGCGCCAGCCCAACTCCGGCCGCCCACCCCGGATTACCCGGGGTGGGCGGCGCACTTCACCAGGTTTCGACGGTTACCGAGGCAGACGGGTCTCGATGGCGTCGATGATCCGGGGGCGCAGTTCGGCGACGCTGACGATGGCGTCGACCGAACCGACCTCGACGGCGCGCTGGATGTTGTGGACACGGTCGAACTCCGCGGCCACATCGCCCAGCTTCTCCGCCCGGACCGAGGAGCGGACCTCGTCGAGTTCCGCGGTCAGGGTCGCGCGGTCGGTGCCGAACGCGTTGGCGGCCTGGGTTTCCAGGTCGCGCACGCGCGGGTCGGCCGCGGTCCGGGAGTTGACCTCGCCGGCGAACACCACCGCGGCGGCGGGAGCGCCACCGAGGACCGACGCGAACGAGCCTTCCAGCGCGAGCACGGTCATGTTCGGGTTCAGCGCCTTGGAGAACACCACGAACGCACCGCCGTGATAGCGCGAGATCACGCAGAACACGATGGGGCCCTGGAAGTTCACGATGGCGCGGCCGATCTCGGCGCCGTACTCGAGCTGCAGCTTGCGCATCGACTCCGGGGAACCGTCGAAGCCGGACAGGTTCGCCAGCACAACCAGCGGCCGGTTGCCGCTGGCCGCGTTGATCGCCCTTGCCGCCTTCTTCGACGACTGGGGGAACAGCGTGCCCGCGGTGTAGGTGTCGGGTCCGTCGGTCGACGGGTAACCGCGCCGCGGCACATTGCGCGACTCGATGCCCAACAGGCACACCGGGATTCCGCCCAGATGCGCGTCCTGCACCACCGCGGTCTCGGCGTCGGCCATTCCTGCCCAGCGCTCCAGCACAGGGTGGTCCTGGTCGGCCAGCGCCCGCATCACGGTCCGGATGTCGAAGGGCTTCTTGCGATCCGGGTTGGCGGCGGCGGAGAAGATCTCGCCGACGGTGGCGAAGCTGCTGTCGGCGAGCACGTGCGGGAAGCCGGAGATGTCGCGGTCGATCGGGTCGACCGTCTGCGACCGGCGCGGCGCCTGCTCACCCGGGGCGACGTAGGTGTGGTCGTAATGCGCCATCAGCACGTCGCGGGCGGCGGCCAGGTTCGGCGCCCAGTACTGCGCCTGGCCGTTGGGGCCCATCACCCGGTCGTAGCCACCGATGCCGAAGTTGTCCTCGGCCGACACGCCACCGGAGAAGTCCAGCGACTGCTTGCCGGTGAGCACCATCGCCGACTCCGGCGTCATCACCAGCACGCCCTTGGTGTGCATCAGCATGGTGGCCTCGGCATTCCAGTACGGCTGCGCGCCGACGTTGATGCCGGCGACCACGATGTTGATCTCGCCGCCGTCCTGGGTGAACTCGACGATGCGCTTGAGCGCGGCGGCGACCCAGTCCATGTTCTCGGTGCCCGATTCCATCGAGATCCGGGCGCCGGAGGACAGCGCGTACCACTCGAGCGGAACCTGCAGGCGTTCGGCGAGATCGAGCGCCGCGATCACCCGGCGGCACTCGGGTTCCGACAGCGCGCCGAGCGACTTGGTGGGGTCGCCGAGCAGCAGCACCCGGGTGACGCCCTCGGGATGCTGGGTGGTCGGCGTGGTGACGACACCGGCGACGATGGCCGCTTTGTTGCGGCCCTTCGGCCGGTCGACGGGCACCAGCGCATGGTCGGCGTCGAGGTCGTACTCGGCGAAACTGCCCAGTACACCGGTCAATTCGTACGGGTACACGGTGTTGCGCGCCGCGGCCCGCAGCACCTTCTGCCGGTACTCGTCGACGGGCTCGACCGGCTCGTCGGACAGGTCGCCGACCGTCACCTCGGAGCCACCGGTGGCGTCGAAGGAGATGCGCACACCGACCTTCGTCAGCTCACCGGTCTTCGCGTCGCGCTGCCGCGCGATGAGCAGGATCTCCTCCAGCCCGGCGCCCGCCGCCGTCGGCAGGACGTGCCCGCCGATGGTCCGCAGTTCGTCCCTCGTGACATCCATCGGCGGCCAGATGTACATCACGATGCGGTTGGTGCTGAGGCGCTTGGCCGACGGCCGCCGGGACTGGGCGCGGCGGATCGAGTCGACACAGGTGGCGATGGTGGCCTCGGCCGTGGGCAGCGCGAGCAGCCTGCCGTCCTGGTCACGCAGCGCGGCCAGGTCGCGGACCTGGGCGAAGGCGATGAGACGGTCGTCGGACGGATTGCCCTTCGCCACGCACCGGAACAGGTAGACCTCCTCGTCGTCGGAGGACGGCAGCCGGGTGAGGTCGAACTTGCGCAGCCGCTCCATCTGCATCCGCTGCGCGATGTAGGGGTGCAGACCGCGGATCAGCCGCTCCTCGGCCATTCCGGTGGCCGAGGGGCGGAAGGTGAAGTGGTGGTGCATGACCGCGCCGTTGCTGCCCGCGACCGTGGCCGTGATCCGGTGCACCTGCGGGGGCAGCTGGTGCGCGGCGAGGACTTCCTGCAGCGCCGCCGCCATCGCGTCGGAGTCCTCGGGCTGGGCTACCCAGCTGAGGTAGATGTCGGCGTCGACCGAGGCCGCCCCGCTCGCCAGCTCGCCGAGCCCGCTCAGCGCGGTGCCGAGCGCGTCGAAACTCACCGCGGCCGAGGCCAGGCTCGCGCCGTCACGCTCGGCGACGACGAAGGCGCAGCCACCGACGTGCTCGGTGTGGACGCCGGTGACGCCCTTGTTGCCGTAGTAGCGGCGGGTCAGCACCTCGAGCATCGGGGTGTGGTCGGGCTTGTCGCGCTCGAGCCGCTGGCCGAGCAGCCGCACCAGCGGCTCGGTGCTGCGCACCATGTCGGCGATGCGCTCGGCGCGATCGGCCGTATCCGGGTGCGCGTCCAGATGCGTCAGGTGCCTGCGGACATTGGTGTAGACACGGGCACGGTTGCGGCGCAGGAGCGGCTGGCCGTACCAGCCGTATACCAGGCCGCGGCACAAGTCGGCGATCACCGGGAACCGCACCTGGGTGGCCACGACAAGGCGTTCCAGGGTCAGGCCGACGGGTTCGCGCAGCACCTGATCGGGCATCGGCTCGCGCAGCCACTCCCGCAGCAGCGTCGTGATGACCTCGACGGTGTCGGCGGGGCGCTGCTGGGCGAGGAAGATCCGGAAGACCGCGGATTCCAGGTCGGGCGTGCGGTCCAGCTCGGTGACGCCGTACTGGCCGAGTGCCTGCGCGAGCTTGGCGCGGTAGGACTCCGGCAGACCGGCCCGATCGGCATCGAGGCTCTGCAGGTAGGTGTGGAAGTACTCGCGGTCGCTGTGCACGTGGCTCTGGCCGGGTTCGTCGTCGGCCGAGCGGTTGTGGCTCAGCGCGGCGAGATCGGCGAACACCTCGACGAGTTCGAGCTCCTCGGCCAGCGGCCGGTGGTTGGCGGCGACGGATTCGCGGCGGGCCGTGAGGTAGTCGTCGAGCACGCGGCGGTCGTCGTGCGGATCCACGTCGAAACCGAGGAGCAGACTCCGCAGGTCCTGCAGGCCGCGGGCGAGCCGCTCGTGCGTCTGCCGCGGTGCGGGCTCGCTGGGCAGGTCGAGCTCGACGGTGCCCGCCGTTTCGGTCTCGGCGGCCTCGTCGTCCTCGTCGGCGAGCGGTTCCAGGCGCAGCAGCGGCGCGCCGGTCTCGACCTGGGTGCCGACCGAGACCGCGCACTCCTTCAGCCGGGCGCGGAACGGCGCGCGCAGCACCGTCTCCATCTTCATGCTCTCCAGCACGAGCACCGCGGCGCCTGCCTCGACCTCGGCGCCGACCTCGACCGGCGTACCGACGACCAGCGCGGGCGCGGGCGAGCGGACGACGCCGCCCTCGTCGCGGCTGATCCGGTGGGTCACGCCGTCGACGTCGATCACATGGGTCGGCCCGTGGGTGCCGGTAACCAGGCGGTAGCGGCTGCCGTTGACGACGATCTGGCCGGTGTGCAGATCGAACCGCTCGAGGTCGACGTCGGCGGTGACCAGCTCGGTCCCTGCCTCGATGCCGACGCGGAAGCGGTGCGCGCCGATGCGGGCGACGCGGACCCGGTAGCTCGCGCCGCGCAGCTTGAGATCGAGCGGGCGCCCGCTCTCGTGCTGCACCTGCGGACGACCACCGGAGGCGGTCGAGATCAGCCGGTGCCGCTCGACCCGCTCGTCGTCCTCGTAGGCGTCGATCGCGGCGGCGGCCAGCGCGATGGCGGAGTGGCGATGCGTGACGAGGCGGCCCTCGCTGCGCACCCGGTCGATCCAGCCGGTGTCGGCGCTGGCGTCGATCACCTCGGGCTGGTCGAGCAGGTCCAGGACGAAGCTCTTGTTCGTCGCGCCGCCTTCGATGACGACCCTGGTCTGCGCCATCGCGCGGCGCAGCCTGCCCAGCGCCTCGTCGCGGTCGCGGCCGTAGGCGATGATCTTGGCGATCATCGAGTCGAAGTCGGCGGGGATGGTGTCGCCCTCGCTGACGCCGGTGTCGACGCGGATGCCGGGGCCCGCGGGCAGGTCGAGGCGCACGATGCGGCCCGGTGCGGGCGCGAAGTCGCGGTCGGGGTCCTCGGCGTTGAGCCGCGCCTCGATGGCGTGGCCGCGCTCGGCGGGCGGTTCGCCCTCGAGCTTGCCACCGGAGGCCACCGACAGCTGAGCCTGGACGAGGTCGAAACCGGTGGTGCACTCGGTGATCGGGTGCTCGACCTGCAGACGGGTGTTGACCTCGAGGAACGCGAAGAGTTGCTCACCCGGGTGGTACAGGAACTCGACGGTCGCCGCGCCGCGGTAGCCGACCGCGACGGCCAGGCGCTCGGCCGAGGCCTTCAGTTCGGCGGCCTGCTCGGGGCTCAGGACCGGTGAGGCCGACTCCTCGATGACCTTCTGGTTGCGGCGCTGCACCGAGCAGTCGCGGACGCCGAGCGCCCACGCGGTGCCCTGACCGTCGGCGATCACCTGAACCTCGACGTGGCGAGCGCCGGTGACCAGGCGCTCCAGGAACACGACGCCGCTGCCGAAGGCCCGCGCGGCTTCCTGGCGGGTGCGCTCATAGGCGTCGACGAGTTCGGCTTCGTTGGTGATCATGCGGATACCGCGGCCGCCGCCGCCCGCGGTCGCCTTCAGCATCAGCGGGTAGCCGATCTCGGTGGCTGCCGTGATGGCGTCCTCGACCGTGTCGACCCCGCCTCGGCTCCACGGCGCGACGGGTACGCCGACCTCTTCGGCCAGCAGCTTGGCGCCGATCTTGTCGCCCAGCTTGCGCATGGCGTCCGCGCTCGGGCCGATGAAGGTGACGCCGATGTGCTCGCACAGTTCGGCGAAGGCCGGGTCCTCGGCGACGAAGCCCCAGCCGACCCAGGCCGCGTCGGCCTTGGTGGCGACCAGTGCCTTCTCGAGCACCTTGAGATCCAGGTACGGGCGCGCCGAGGCCGGACCGAGGTCGTAGGCGATATCGGCCGACCGGACGAACGTGGCGTTGCGGTCGACGTCGGTGTAGAGGGCGACCGTTTCGATCGGTAGCCCGGTCGCCGCTGCCAGATCACGGACGGCATGGATGAGCCGCATTGCGGCCTCTCCCCTGTTGACGATGGCGATGCGGCTGAACACTCGCCGACTCCTTTCCATTACCTAGGACGTTGCCCGGGACGGGTGCGAATTCGAACTCCGGTTCAAGGGCAGTGTGCACCTCTACTCCGTATATGTGAACAGCGTCCGAGGGTTACCGGCACGTATAGATGGAAGTTGGCATCGTCGGGCCGGTCAGCGCTATCGCCGCTGCTCGTCGGCCGGACTCCTGGACAACCGACTCAATAGCTCCGCACTACTTGCCTTGACGTCGAGGTCAATCCCTACCGTCACCTCATCGGGGCGATTTTCCGGCCCCGGCCACCGAGGAGAGACCATGACCAAGACCGTCGCCACCGTGACCGATGTGACATTCGCGCGCGAGGTGCTCGATGCCGGCCTGCCGGTGCTCGTCGAGTTCACCGCCGCGTGGTGCCCACCGTGCAAGATGATCGAGCCGGTGCTGGACGAGCTGGCCAACGAGGAAGCGGGCCGGATGGCGATCGTCAAAATCGACGTGGACGCCAATCCGCGGACCACGGCGGACTACGCCGTGCTGTCGATGCCGACCCTGATGCTGTTCCGCGACGGCATCCCGGTGCGGACCGTCGTCGGCGCCAGGTCCAAGCGGCGCCTGCTCGACGACCTGGCAGGCGCGCTCTGAAGGCGGCGTTTTCCCGGTTACGCCGGTGACTGGCCGTCGGCCGGTCCGCTCCAGAACAGCGCGCCCATGAGCCGTCGGCAGCGGGCGATCATCGCGTCCGCGCTTTCGTCCGGGTGTCGCAGCCACCAGTTCACCATGGCCGTCACCACGCCCATCCAGACGTCGGTGAGCGCAGACAGGTCGGCGGCGTCGGTGATTCCACGCTCCGCGAGCAGGGCGGCGGCACCGCGCTGGGCCTGATCGGCGATGCGCCGCCGGGCCCGGTGCGCGGCGTCGGCGGCGACGCCGTGGACCGGATGCGAGGTGTCGAGCAGCACGTTCCAATCGTGCGGTCGCCGGGCGAGGACACCGATGACGACCTCGAGTGTGCGTTCGGCCATCGCGATTCCGGGCGACCCGTCGAACACCGACTCGATGGCCCCGCACACGGTGTCGGCCGCCCGCTCGACGCACGCGGCGTACAGGCCTTCCTTGCTGTGAAAGTAGTGGAATACCAGGGGTTTCGACACTCCGACCGCGGCCGCGACGGCACCGGGGGACAGTCCGGCGTAGCCCGCGTGGCTGATCTGCTCGCCTGCGATGTCGAGGAGCTGTTGTTCTCGCTCGGCTCGCGGCACACCTTTCGTCCCGGCAGTGCCCATCACCGTCTCCCTTCCGCCACCGCGTTGACCCACAGCCGCTGATCGGAAATTTACCGCGCCCAGACCGCTGGTCAATTGCGGGTGCGAGATCTTCGCGCCCACCGGATCGATGGTTGACATCGGAATTGACCAACAAGTAATTTTCCACTTGGTCAGCACGAGTGCCGCGCTCGTCCCTTCCGCGAAAGGCCCTGATCCACCATGGCGATAACCACTCCCCTGCTCCACGGCCTGCAACGCACCGTCTCCGGCTCGCACGCACTGAGCGGCACCCCCTTCGACCCGAGCACCCCGTTCCATCCGCCGCGCGGGCGCCATCGCACCGTCCACTACGGACTCATGTTCCCCGGTCTGCCCGCACCGCTGAATTTCCTGGACTTCATCACCGTGATCGGGCAGCCGAAGGTCAAGGCCTTCCGCAACGCGCAGCTGATCGAGACCTCCGATGCCGATACCGCCAACCTGCTGGCAGGCACCGCGGTCCGGTTTCCCGGCCAGTTCCGCGGCTTTCAGGTCGAGCGCGACCTGCAACTGGAGCCCGATGCGAGCATGATCCGCTTCGGTGCGGACTTCGCGCTGCGGGGCACCTACCCCGATTTCACTGTCGCCTATCGCAATCCGGAGTTCCGGGCGGATCTGCGAGTGCGCGCCACCGACAAGGTCGCGCATTTCGCGAAGCTACGCGGCGGGCTGTACGACCACTGGTCGCTGCTGTGCGAGTACGAGGGCACCGTCGAGCATCACGGCACGCGCTACGGCCTGTCCGGACTCAGCACGCTCGAATACGCCCGCGCCGTCGCGGTGGATCTGTTCATCGGCTTCTTCACCTACCAGATCATCAATATCGACGCCGACACCCAGGTGCTGATGGTGGAAGTCCGTGGGCCGCTGGGTGTTCCCCTGCAGCAGGCCGTCTACGTCCGGTCCCGCGAGGACCACGGCGGAGTCTACGAGGACGGCTACCACTACCGGATCACCGAGCGCGAACCGACGCCCCGTCACACCCCGGCCGGCCGGGAGATGACCCTGGGCACCGCGTTCACCTGGGCTGTCGACGACGAGAACGGCGGACCGCTGATCCACATCGACGCGGTCGCCAACGACGACTACATCTACGGCATGACCGGCGGCTACGTCGGCAGCTACCGCTACACCGGGACGTTCCGTGGCACAGCGATCAGCGGCACCGGCTACGTCGAACAGATCGGCAACGCGTAGCCACCCCCGGCGGATCAGCGCTGCGGTGCGGCGGCTTCGAGGTCGGCGATGCTGCCCGACATGATCGTCGGCACCTGCGCGGTGATGTGGTCGAGCGGCCAGTCCCACCAGGCGACGGCGAGCAGGCGGGCGATGTCCTCGTCGCTGTAGCGAGATCGGATGAGGCGGGCCGGATTTCCGCCGACGATGCCGTAGTCGGGCACGTCGGAGGTGACAACGGAACCGGTGCTGATGATCGCGCCGTGCCCGATCCGCACGCCGGGCATCACCGTCGCGCCGTTGCCGAACCAGACGTCGTTACCCACGACGGTGTCGCCGCGGCTCGGCAGGCCGGTGAGCAGATCGACATGATCCGACCACGAGCCGCCCATGGTCGGGAAGGGGAACGTCGACGGGCCGTCCATGCGGTGGTTGGCGCCGTTCATGATGAACCGCACGCCCGTGCCAAGGGCACAGAACTTCCCGATGATCAGCTTCTCCGGTCCGTAGTGGTAGAGGACGTTGCGCGTCTCGAATGCCGTCGGATCGTCGGGGTCGTCGTAGTAGGAGAACTCCCCGACCTCGATCAACGGCGAGGTGACCAGCGGTTTCAGCAGCACCACGCGCGGCTGGCCGGGCATCGGATGCAGCACGGCCGGGTCGGCGGGAACCAACGCGGGACTGTCCGGCATCGGGAAACTCCTTCGATGGATGGCCAACCGGGGATTCGGCGAGGCCTTGCCCGCAGGGTAGTACCGAAGTCCGCAACGATCAGCGGGCCGGGAAGCGGAGGATACGGTCGTCCCCGTCACGAATGTCGCCGCGGCCGTCGGTGTTCGAGGTGGTGAGCCAGAGTGCGCCGTCCGGTGCCACGGCGACGGTGCGCAGTCGGCCGTAGGAATCACCGAGAACGTCACGGGGATTCGTCGCAGTGCCGTTGGATACTGTTGCGGTCCAGAGTCTTTCACCACGCAGAGCGGCTACGTAGAGCGTGTTCCCCGCGATCGCGATGCCGGAGGGCGAGGCTTCCGAGGTCGACCAGGTGAGCAGGGGGTCGGTGAAACCACTGTTCGCACCGCCGGATCCCTCGACCTCGGGCCAGCCGTAGTTGCGGCCCGGCTCGATCAGGTTGAGCTCGTCCACCCGGTTCTGGCCGAACTCGGCGGCGTAGAGCGCGCCCGTGCCGTCCCAGGCCAGACCTTGCACATTGCGGTGGCCGAGGCTGTAGACCGGCGAGCCGGGGGTCGGATTGCCCGGCGCCGGTGCGCCGTCGGGGGTGATCCGCAGGATCTTGCCGTTGGGGCTCGCGGCGTCCTGGGACAGCCCGCTCCGGCCGGCGTCGCCGGTGCCGACGTAGAGCATGCCGTCGGGCCCGAAGGCGATGCGGCCGCCATTGTGGTTGCCCGCCTTCGCGATTCCGCCGAACACGACCTCTGCCGGTTCTCCGTGCCGGAACCGCACGATGCGATTGTCGTCCTCGGCGGTGAAATACGCGTAGACATACCGGGTTCGGTCATAGTCAGGGGCGACGGCGAGGCCGAGCAGTCCCCCCTCGCCGCGCGCGACCACGCCGGGCACCTCGGCGAAGAGCTCCGGTTCGCGGCCCGGCGCCACGCGCAGAATTCGCCCGGAATCTCGTTCGGCCACCAGCGCCGTGCCGTCGGGCAGGAAGGCGAGGCCCCACGGGACGTCGATCCCGCGTGCCACCTGCTCGGGAGCACCCAGGTCGGGGTCGCCGGAGGGCACGCTCGGCGCGGGAGCGGTGACGATCGCCGTGAGCGGTGCGCGATCAGTGGGCCCGTCGCTCGTGCAGGAAGTCGCAGCGCAGGCGACCAGGATGGCGCCCACGATGTTTCGCGCGCGCCGGCGCGACATCGCCGCCTGTGGACGGTCACTCGCGACGGCCACGGCGCTTCAGATCAGCTTCGCGAGTTGTTCGCGATCGGAGGCGTCGAGCTTGATGCAGGCCCGGTAGATATGACCTTCGACGGTGCGCACGGAGACGCAGAGCCGTTCGGCGATGGCACGGTTGGACAGTCCGCGACCGATGAGCGCGGCGATCTCGCGTTCCCGTTCGGTGATCGGGAGCGGACGCGCGGCGGCGGTGATGGCCGGGGTGCAGGCGCCGTCGCAGCGCGCGGCCAAGGCCTGGGCGCGGGCGGCGGCTTGGGCGCTGGGCCGGCGCTGGCCCGCGTGGTCGTGGATCGGGACGGCCTGCGCTGCCGCGTCGGCGGCGGCCAGCAGCAGGCCGGTGGTCTCGAATTCGAGGCTGACGGCGGCCAGCTCGCGCGTATCGGCATGGGCGAAGGCGGCGGCGTGGCGAGCGTAGATGCCCGCGGCGGGCCCTTGGATGCGGGCGGCGACCGTCGCCAGCCGGGTGGCGACGGTGCGGTCACCGAAGCGGGCGGCATGATGCAGCGCCTCGGCCTCCAGGGCGTACTGGCCGGTGCGGTGCGCGAGGTCGGCCGCCTTGCGGGCCAGCTCGATCGCCGCGTGCTGGCTGTGCTCGGCGGCGGCCACCCAGGCACGCGCGATCAACCGCTGTGGCTCGTGCAGAGCCATGTGGGCGCCGCGATGTTCCTCGGCATCGGCGAGAACTCGTTCGGCCTGTTCGACCTCGCCCAGCGCCGCATAGGCCCGCGCCAGCAGCAGCCGGGCAGGCAGCTTCCACGCCAGGGAGCTTTCGGCGTTGAGCGCCGCCAGCGCCTGTTCGAAGGCGGTGATCGCTTCGCGGAACCGGCCGCGATAGGTGGCGACGACGGCGACCGCGATCCTGGCGATCGCCCACCCGATGAACTGGCCCGCCGAGGAGAACTCCCGGTACTCGGAGGCCCGCTGCTCGGCGCGGTCGAGCTCGCCGATGGTCGTCAGTGCCAGCACGTCGCCGTACCTCACCATGACCCGGACGATGCCGTCGGTGGACTTCTGCTCGGCGGTGATCCGGGCCGCGATCGGCGCGAAATCGGCGCCGCGTCCGGCCACCGGCATCGCCAGACCGAGCGCGAAGGCGGCGAAATCGACAGCCTGCCACGGTGAATCCGGGTCGGCGATGACGCGCTCGGCGGTCTCGATACCGACGGCGATCCGGCTCTCGTGCACCGCCATCGCCGCGCCGAAGGCATCGACCGTCAGCCGCAGCGCGGGATACTCGACCCGGGCGGCGAGCAGGTCGAGCAGGTCACGGGCACGCGTGACATTGCCCAGCGACCAGAACTGCAGGCCCGCCCTGAGCACGCCCCACTGGACGAGTTGCAGCGGATCGAGGCGGTCGGGGTCGAAGCGGGCCAGGATCTCGTCGGCTTCGTGCGGCCTGCCCTGCCACAGCAGTGCCCGCGACAGCAGTTCGGCCGCGCGCAGCCCGCCGCAGCGCTCGCACGCGGCGCGCGCGAGCCGTTCGGCCAGCGGCAGGTTGGACATGGCCACCGCGTCCTTGGCCGCGTTGATCAGCACGACGATGTCGATCGGCTGATCGCTGTCGATACACAGCTGCGCCAGCCGGATCCGATGCGCGGGCGTGCTCAGATCACGGTCGCGCAGTGTCTCGACGATGCGGCCGCGCTGCCTACGGGCCGCGGCGGTGCCGACCCGACGGCGGATCACCTCGCCGAGCAACGGATGGCTGAACCGGACGTCGACCGTCGGGCCGTGTCGGCAGACCCGGATCATGCCGGTGAGCTCGGCCGTGTCGACGGCCCCCACCCCGACCAGCTCGGTCAGGATGTCGATGTCGAGCGGTTCGTAGACGGCCAGCATCCGCAGCGCCTCGAGCACCGGCTCACCTGCCCTGGTCAGCCGTTCCTCGAGCAGCTCGACCAGCCCCGACGGCACCGCGGTCGGCCCGCGCAGCTGCCAGACGCCATCGGTGTCGGTCAGGGTGCGCGCCTCGACCGCGCCCTCGACCATATTGCGCAGGAACAGCGGGTTGCCACCGGAGGATTCCCACATGACGTCGGCGCTGAGCCCTTCCAGGGTGCCGCCGAGGACGGTCTCGACCAGGGCGACGCACTGCTGTTTGGTCAGTGGCGTCAGCTCGATGCGTTCGAGGTAGCCGTCCTTCCACAGTGAGGTGACCGCGTCCGGCACGGCTTCCCCGGTGCGGACCGTGGCGACGATGCGGGCGCTGCGATCCACGGCGATCTGGTGCACCAGCGTCGCGGACAGTGTGTCGAGGAGGTGGGCGTCGTCGACGCCGATCACGGTGCCGGGGTCGACGAGCAGATTCTCCCGCGCCGAGTGCAGCAGCGCGAGCGGGTCGCGTGAGGCCGACGCGGCGATCCAGGGCGCGAACGCGCCCAGCGGAATGGCCTGGGACGAGGCGGTACATGCCGCCCAGCGCACAGGATTCGGCAGCACGGAGGTGACGAGCCGCGCCAGGGTGGTCTTGCCGATTCCGGCGGCGCCGACGAGCACGACACCACCGGTGTTGCCGTTGGTCAAAGCTGTACGGACGGCGTCGTATTCGGCGGGGCGATGAAGCAGTTGCCACAGTTCGCCCATACAGCAAAATTCTAGTTCCCGCCCGGCCGTGTCACAACGAATCTGTGCAGGTGCAACTAATTTCCGGGCTGGACGGACGGGGACGGCGATGGTCATCGCGGCAGTTCGGTGGCGTCGCGTGGCTCGAGCCGGGGTGCGTTGTTGACGTCGTGGCGGAAGTTGCTCGACGCCTCGTAGACGCGCTGCTTGAGCCGGTTGATCGAGCCGAGCGGACGGTGCGCGTCGAGACCGCGCCAGGAGTTGAACGACAGCACATCATCGCCGTAGGCACGCCGTTCGGGCGTATAGGGATCCTGGATGTCGAAGCGGATGGTCGCCACGGTGCGGTGCGGCGATGCGTCTTCCGGCCACGGCACGGTGGCGTCCTCGATCGGCATGGTTGCGGTGTCGGTGCACAGTTGCGCGCGCAGCTCGTACGTGGCGCTGTGCGAGGCGAAGAAGTCGATGACGGAGTTTTGATGGACGTTCACTCCCGACTCTTCGCTCACCGGTTGTCCTTGCAGCGCGACGACTTCCGGCGACACGGGAACATAGAGCAGCTTGGCCACGTAGTCGCCGTAGCGCACGGGCGCCGAGGTGTAGAACGTCTCGCCCAGGATGTGGGTGTTGGGCGCGATGAAGACGCCGAGGTTCGGGGGCACCCCCCGGCCGATCCGCCGCAGCACGTGCTGGTCCAGCGCGGCGAGAACGCTACTGCCGGTCTGCAATACCGGGTCGGGCAACCGCGCGAGCACCCAGGCGGTCGGCATGCCCTTCGTCAGGTAGGCGTGCGCGTCGGCGAACAGGAATTCCCGGTGGGTGACCATGATGAGGTCCTGCGTGGTTGCCTCGTCGTCGGGCAACGCCCGCGGCCCGTGCACGCCGAGCACTTTGATCCCCAGCCCGCGGACACCGCGCAGCTGGTCGCTGCGGATCACGCCGGAGGTACTCGACAGCCGGGCGATCACCGGGAACCTGGCCGGAGTGGCGAACAGGCCCTGTGCCAGTTCGGGTGGCAGGCCGGCGGGCACGGTCAGCTCGCCGCGCAGGATGCCGTGGCTCTTGGCGTGCGCGTCGCGCAAGCCGCGCTTGTACTTGCGGTAGGCGCGTTCGTTGTTGTCGCGCAGGACCGCGATGATCTTGTCGATGTCGCGCTCTTCGTCGGGCCGCGGGTGTTCGATGTCGTCGCGGTAGCGCAGGTAGGTCATCGTCGGCTCCTCCACGGCGCGAACGGATTCGCGACGCCGTCGAGCGCGGGCGCCAGCGTGGGAAAGTGGCGCAGCAGGACGCTGCGCATCGAGTTGTCGCGCACCCACGCCATGCCCGCCTCGGTGTAGACCTCGGGCCGGAAGTCGGTGGTGAAGAACCGGTCGGCGGACAGCCGCCGCGACGCCATCAGCACGAACACCCGGAACGCGGTGTCGCTGAAGCCGAAACCGGGCGGCTTGGGCTCGGCGTAGAGCCCGATCATGAGGTCGACGTCGTCCACGTCACCGTAGATCTGCTCGAGTTCGCGGGCCCACTGCGGGTTGTCGGTCAGCTGGTCGAACGAGGCGGCAGGCGGCAGTCGCAGCTGCTTGCGGAATTCGTTGTAGCGCGGCACGCCCCGCTCGCGGACCCGCAGGATGTCGACGGTCGCCAGGTCGAGCAGCGGATGCCCGGGGCGGGTGAGGTTCTGCAGGTGCCGTGGATAGTTGTGCAGGGTCAGCGCGCCGGGGTTGGCGCGGCCGAACGAGTAGAGCAGCGTGTCCATCGGCGTCTCGGCGAGGCGTTCGCGAATGTGGGCGACGCCCAGCTCCGGGAGCGGATACTCGGCCAGGACGCTGTCGTCGGCGAGGCTGCGGACGACGAGTTCGTCGGGGATGAGCGGATGCATCCGGTACACGGAGACGAATTCCTCGGTCAGCGAGAACGGCACACCGTGGTCGTCGACCGCGGATCCCGGTATGCCGCACAGCACTTCGTTGCCGGCGAGCCTGCCGAACCGGCGGGCCACCCGCTCGCCGAGCACCCCGAACCAGTTGGCGCGCATGGCTGCGACGGTGGTGGGATGCGCGATGACGGCCGGTGTCCAGTCGACGGTGTGGATCTTCGCCATGAGGGCCGAGTTGACCAGACGTGCGGTGTCGTAGAGCTGTTGGTCGTCCAGGTCGGGATAGCGACGGCTCAGGCGACGGCAGATCGCATTGTGTTCGCGCAGGAACAGTGAATGCAGCAGGGCCAGTCCGACCCAGGCGTTGGCCGCCGCGTCCGACAAGGCGATCAGGCTTTCCGCGTCCAGTGGTGGCAGGCCCAGTTCGTCGATGACGAGTTCGCCGCCCTTGCCCGATCGCATGGCGGCCGCGAATTCGGCTGTGCTGCCATAGATCTGGGAGGCGTCCCACCAGTGGCTCTCCACCGTGACGTAGGTCGGCGGACCGCCCGGTTCGGGGCTGGGCACCGAGGCGGTGCGCGGGATCGTCATCGGCGGGTCCGGCCACGGATCCCGCGCGTCCAGTGTCACCGTGAACGGCTCGGTGTCGGCGTCGTCGTGGTCGAACCAGTCGTGCACCTCGAACTGGATCCAGGCCGCCGCCAGCAGATTCAGAGTCGTGGCGGGCTGGAACCGGTCGCGGGTCAGCAGTTGGGTGCTGATCAGGCGCGGGTTGGGTTCCAGAATCCGCGCGGAGTCCTCCGGGTGGGTGTGCTCGAGCGGGAAGTTGCGCCCGAACCGGCAGCCGACCGATCCTGTCCTCGGGTCGGCGGGGTTGTTGTAGGCGCCGTCGACGGTGCGCGCGCCGTGGTGCTCGCCTGCCTCGTCCGGTGGCAGCGGTCCGCCCGGATGCCCGCCGGTGTCGAAGAGATTCTGCGCGCGAAGCCGGCTGCGCAGCCCGACCAGGACGGCCAGCCCCAGCGGCGGCGGCAAGCGGAACCAGCCGATGCGCCGATCCAGTGCTTCGGCGGCCCCGACCGCCAAACGGGTGACAAACGGAGTCGTCTTGACCATCGAGAACCTCCACGTGGCTGGCTCGAACCGCGGCGTACGAGAACTGGTCGGAAATCAGTGTCCGGCACGGGCAGGGCCCCTGTCACGGGTAGTGGACTACTCGCCCATCGGGTGCGGTCACACGCGGGGCCGCCGTGGCGACTCCCGGCAATCGAGTAGCGAATTACGCGCGCCAGGCAGCGGGTCGATGGGTCACGCTGCTCAGGTGACTACTCCGATCGAAATCAAGGTCAATCTCGACGGTGATCTCGTCGACGCACAAACCCGGCTGGGGTGTACGAACGCCGCCGCGATCAGCCGCGACGTGTGGTTCGCCGAACCTCCGCGCCCTGATGCCTGCGATGCGCCTGCCCTGACCGGACGGATCGCCATCCGGCTGCGTAGCGGCGAGCGCGACGACCTGACCGTGACGCTGCGGCCGTGCGAGCAATCGCAGCTGATGGGCCGCTGGGCGTCGGCGTTCACCGACGAGGCGGTGCGGTACCGCATCAAGGGCGACTGGTGCGGCGAGGAGCGGGTGCTGTCGGCCTCGGTGGTGAGCAAACGCCCACCCGGCTCGCTGCGGGTGGGCGCGCTGCGCGGTGAGGACGTCACCGAGGCCCTCGACTCCGCTCAGCGCCAGTTCGTGGTGAGCTGCACGCCCCCCGGGGTCGCGGTCGAGCACCTGCGGGCGATGGGTCCGGTCGCGTCGACGAGGTGGACGAAGGTGCACCTCGGCGGCCTCGAGGTCGACGCCGAACGCTGGACCGTCGGCGGCCTCGACCTGTTCGAGCTGGCGCTCACGGTGACTCCCGTGCCCGGTGAATCAACGGCGGAACTGCATGCGCGCGCCCTCGAGGTGCAGCGCCGGCTCCACGCCGCCGTGCGCGGGCACGGCCTGTCCATCGCGACCGGGCCCGCCAAGACCGAACAGGTACTCGGCGCGCTGACAGCGGCTGGGTCGGTGCGCGCCGAGTAGTGCGGTGTCGTCAGTTCACGATGATGAAGTTGAACAGCACCCTGAGGTTGGCGTCCCAGCCGACGTGGTACCGCACCGTCATGGTGCCGTCGGCATGCGGGACGACATTGCGGACCTGCATCGTCGCGTGTCCGAGAAACGGGATGCCGTTGACATCCAGCTCGGTCATGGTGACCGATACCTGGCTGTCGGCCCCGACCTGGGTGTTCGGGAATCCGAACACCCAGGCGCCGGTGCCATGGGTGTGCAGCACGCGCTGCGCCCAGAAGATGGACGAGACATTCCGGTGGCCGACTCCCCTGATCCCGACGCCGTTGTCGCGATAACCGGCCTGCGATTTCGTCTCCTCGAACAGCTCCTCTGCGGTATCCGGGCTGGCTGCCAGGACCGCGTCTTCCATCTCCGAAACCACCATCTCCCTGTCCTTTCGAACCATGTGGAGAAACCCTGCGCAACGATCATCTCGCGCAGACCGGCCCGTCCGAACGCGTAACGCACTACCCCACATCCGCAGCACCGCACCGGCTCGCCTCAGGCGGACAGTGTCCGTCCGATCGTCGCCGCCACCGCCGCGTGCGCGAGGTATTCGGCGATGTCGTGCGCCCGTTCCTTGGGGTTGTCGACGGGGAGATCCCGCAGGTCGTTGCCCCACGCCGGGCGCAGCGGGCAGCCGATGGCGATCGGATCACCGGCATACCAGGTGTTGAGCCACTCACCGACCCGTTCTGGCCTGCTCGCGCCGCCGCTGAGCAGCTTGCCGTAAACCCCGTCCAGGCCAAGTGGGCTGCCCGCCGTCACCAGCAGGCGCACGTCCAGTTCCCGTGGCAGCTGGGTGAGCAGGTCCATCGCGACGACGGTGCCCAGACTGTGGCTGACCAGGATCACCTCGCCGCCGACGGGCATGTCGGCGAGCACGGTGTCGAGCACGCCCTTACGCACCCGCTCGTCGTCCAGATAGGCGGCGACATCCTTGAAAATTGCCCCGATGAGCAGCGAATCGAGGCCGCTGCGCGCGGCGATCCACCCGAGCTGGTCGCGTACCCGGCCGAGGACGACCGAGCCGAACCCGCCGAACCGTTCCTCCGCGATCGGATCGGTGGCGACGTCACCGGCGCTGGGCATGCCCGCGCGCCGCGCCGCCTCGGCGACCAGGCTCTCGTAGAGCTCCGAGCCGGTGTCGACAACCGATTCCCGCGCGCCCAGGCTCGCGACGAGCTGGTCGCCGTAGAAGGGGAAGTGGACGTCGGCGGGGTCGATCGGGCTCAGGTCGGCGAGGGTGAGGCCCTTGTTCAGTCCGGCGGTCCAGGCGCGCCGCAGGTCGGCCGGGTCGCGGCCCTGCTGACTGCGTCCGTGCAGGAACACCACACTGCGCCGCCCGCCGAACGCGCTCGGCCTGCCCTGCACGCCGCGCACCACCGCCGCCTCGACTGCCGAGATATGCTGTGGCGCAGGCGCTGTCACGTCGGCGACCACGGTTTCGGCCGACAAACCCGCGTCGGGCCCGAGTTCGTCGAGGAGCTTTCGCTGCGCCGGATCGAACGATTGCTTGCCGAGATCCCGCAGCAGCACGCTCACCCGGACGCCCTCGTTGGCTACCCAGTGGATCGCGTCGTCGCCGTCGCCGCTCTGCCAGACCTTGCCGTCCTTGCGCAGCATCCGGCCTGTGTCGTCCTTCTTCGGGACGCCCGCGTGGTGCAGCGCGACCATCTCCCACTGATCGTTGAAGACGGGCGAGCCGGAATTGCCCGGTTCGGTGTCGGAGGTGTAGTGCAGGAAGTCGTCCAGTTGCAGGTCGAGCCGGTTGTCGCGGATCGAGATCTCCTTGAGCCTGCCCTGCGGGTGACCGATGACGTTCATCGCCTCGCCGACCACGATCTTGCCGCTGTCGGCGATCAACCGGTTCCAGCCGAATGTCGCGCCGGGGGCGACCCCGTCGGGTCCCGGCGCCACCCGCACCAGCGTGTAGTCGAGATGCTTGTTCGTGACGAACAAGTCGTTCGGCGCGAGCCGATACTTCGTCACCGGGGTTTGCTGATTGTCGATACCGGCCTCGGCGCCGAACTCGATCACGACCGACTCGGCCTTGTCCGCCGTCGGCAGCACATGGTTGTTGGTGAGCAACAGTTGCGGTGACACCAGCGAACCGGTGCCCATCGGCACCTCACGGCTGTTGTGGGTCAGGGTGATCCGGGCGACGGCGGCCGCCGCGCGGGCGCCGCGGGTCAGGAAGTTGACGGCCTGGAGGTCATTGGCGAAGCCGATGATGCGTTCCAGCGACCCGATGGTGTCGAGCGGTTCCTGTCTGCCCAGGTCGACCGCCGCCTGCACGGGCACTTCGCCGCTGGTGAACAGCCGGTCGGCGCGGGCGATGATCTGTTCGTCGGTGTCGACGACATCGGATTCGGTCGCCTTGCGTTTGCGGGTCACCTCGTCGCGTTCCTCGGCGCTCCTGGCGAAGCGCCGTGCCGCGGCGTCCATCTGTTCGCGCCATGCGGCGGTGCGTGTTGCGCTGTCGGTATCCATGGGTCACCTCGCCCGGAGAAGTATGCAGCTGGCGTTCTCAGGGTGAGCGTGGTGCCCGGTGCCGATCACGAGTAGTCGACCACTCGAATTCCCGTGACCGGCATCGGTGGCGGTGGCTACTGCTCCCACCAGGAGGTGTAGACCCGGCCGTCGTTGCCGGTGGTGAACGCGTCCAGTTCGCCCGCGCTGCGGGCCACGGCCGCCACCGGCCCGCCGACGGGGAAGACCCCGCCGATATTGCGCCACCGGTTGCCGATGCCCGACCAGTCCGAACCCGCCTGCCACCAGGAGGTGTAGACACAGCCGTCGTTGCCCGTGATGAACAGATCGAGAATGTTCGAGGTGCGCGCCACCGCGGCGACCGGCGCTCCGGGCGGGAAGACACCGCCGATATTGCGCCAGCGATCCCCGATACCCGACCAGTCCGAACCCGCCTGCCACCACGAGGTGTAGACACAGCCGTCGTTGCCCGTGATGAACAGATCGAGAATGCTCGATGTCCGCGCCACCACCGTCACCGGCGCGCCGGCCGGGAAGACGCCGCCGATATTGCGCCAGCGATCCCCGATGCCCGACCAGTCACCGCCCTGCTGCCACCACGACGTGTAGACCCGCCCGTCGTTGCCGGTGACGAACAGATCGAGATTGGTCGAGGTGCGCGCGACCGCGGAAACCCTTGCCGTGCGCGGGAATACGCCACCGATGT
Organism: Nocardia sp. NPDC055029; assembly: GCF_053608525.1. Classification (NCBI taxonomy): domain Bacteria; kingdom Bacillati; phylum Actinomycetota; class Actinomycetes; order Mycobacteriales; family Nocardiaceae; genus Nocardia; species Nocardia sp. NPDC055029. The sequence goes on along the minus strand of NZ_JBSGVQ010000025.1, from coordinate 89,117 downwards.
TGCGCCAGCGATCACCGATGCCCGACCAGTCCGAACCCGCCTGCCACCACGAGGTGTAGACGCGGCCGTCGTTGCCGACGGTGAACACATCGAGGTTGTTCGACGTCCGCGCCACCGAGGCCACCGCGGCGCCCGCTGGGAAGATCCCGCCGATAGTGCGCCAGCGGTCCCCCGCGCCCGACCACTCCGCCCCCGCATGCCACCAGGAGGTGTACACGCGGCCGTCGTTGCCGGTGATGAACAGGTCGAGATGGTCGGCGCGCCGGGCGGTCGCGGAAACCCGTGCGGTGCGCGGGAATACGCCGCCGATACTGCGCCACCGATCGCCGACACCCGACCAGTTCGGGTAGATCGTGTGCGCGGCCTGGACATCGCCTGCCGACAGCGCCGTGCGCTGCCCCATCGTCACCCCGGGCGGCAGGGTCACCCGCGGCACGATCGTGGCCTGCCCGTCGGAGCTGAAAGCTGTTGCCGGGTAATGCATGATCGAGCCGAAGTCGTAGCCGCCGATATCGTCGCCGTCGGTGATGTGCTGGGCGAAATTGTGCCGATTCGCCGCGGTCACATTGGCCAGCCGCACCTCGACGAACCGTTCCCTGTCCTCCCTGCTCTGTTCGTGCCACAGCCCGATCGCGTGCCCCATCTCGTGGATGACGGTCCCGGTCGGCGCGCCCGCGGTCAATTCGATGGTCTGCATGCCGCCCTGCCTGCCGACCGGCGAGCGGCTCGCCGTGCTCGGCACGAACCGCACATAGTCGGCGTGGACGCCGGTGCGCGGGACGAACCGCAGTCTGGTGCGGGCATTCCAGTGCGCGACCGCGTCGGTGATCCGCTGCAGGCCCGGCAGGGCCGGATCGACCTCGTAGGGGACCACGGCATTGGGCCACCGGAAATTCGCACCCGAGATCGCGATGCCCTCCTGCCCCTGGCGGGCGGCGATCTCGGCGAGCGTGCCGAGAACGATGTCGCCTTCGAAGATCGCGAGGTCGTCGACGGCCGCGTAGGGCACTTCGCGGAATCCGTGGTTGGCGCTGGGAATCAGCGTCGTCCCCGCTTCGGGGCCGGAATGGAATTCGCCGGTGTCGTCCATGTCCGCGCTCGCCGGGACGGTGTCTTCGATGATCATGCGCCGCACTTCCTCTGGATCGTCGCCTGTCAGGGAAGTGTCGGGCCGATGGCATCCCGGACTCACGCGTAGCGCGCTACCCGATCACACCGGCTCAGACCAGGCGCACCGGGATGATCACCGCCGACACCGACCCGTGCGACGGCACCGGAATCGCCTGCGTGGACACCAGGTCCCCGGCGGTCAGCACGCCGTCGCCCGCTCGGTCTATCTGGCAGGCGAGCCCCAAGGCGGTACCCGCCGGACTCGCCGGTGCCGTGAGGTCGAACGGAATCCGCGCGCCGGGTTCGATCGCGACACAGACGGTCACGGTCTCGGCGATCAGCGGTGCCGCGCCGTCGGCATAGGTCACGTCACGCAGTTCGACGGCGATGCGCGCCGTCGTCACCGGGGCGTCCGGCGGCAGGACGACGAAACCCCGGATCCGGCGAACGTCGGCGGCCATACCTCGAGCGTAGGCGGACGGTCACCACTCGAGTTGGCGCACGGTGTCGCGCCACTGGCCGGCACCGAAGCGCTGCTCGGCGACCTCCGCGGATTCGGTGCCGATCACCTGACCGATCGATTCCCAGGACGCCCCCGTCGACCGGACGAAGCGGACGGCCTCGACGAGCCGTTCCCGGGCGGACTCGGAATCCTGGAAGGCCAGCCGCACCGGCATCAGCGCCTGCATCTCGAAGTGGTGGCACTCCCACTCCTCGAGCACCAGCCGGGTGAGAGCCGGGTCGAGGTGGCTGCCGGGGCAGTGCAGTCGCCGCTCGGCCGGGGCATGGCCGTCGGCCCGCACGGACCGCTGCCATGGCCGCCCGTGCCAGCGGCCGCACGAGCACATCGCCCGCCAGCCGATCAGGTCGACGCCGTCCGCGACGATGTCGACGACCCATCCGTGGTGACTCTCGAACACAGCGCTCATACCGACTCCGATGTCGATTCCCCTGCAGGCGCGGTCTCGGCCACGATCAGACCGCATAATGTGTGGGACTGATACTCCCAGATACTTACCTTCGGTGTCGACGCGGGCTGGCGCAACCGCGTCCCCGCGTTTTTGGGAGCAGTCACACAACCGCGGGCCCGCACCTGGCGGGAACACCGAACGGCCCGTCCACCATGGTGGACGGGCCGTTCCCAGTGCGCTCTCAGCGCAGCGTCACCGTCGTCGGCAGCGAGGCGAAGCCCCGGTTGTTGGACGAGTGGATGCGCACCAGATTGCCGGTATCGATCTCGTAGTCGGCCACCGCGGCGACGATCTCCTGCAACGCCACCCGCAGCTCCAGCTGGGCCAGGTTCATCCCGAGGCAGTGATGACGGCCTGCGCCGAAGGCCAGCGAGGCGCTGGTGTCGCGGTCCAGGTCGAAGACGTCGGGGTTCTCGAAGACGGACTCGTCGCGGTGGGCCGATCCGGTGAGCAGCAGTACGCGGGCATCGGCCGGGATCTGCACGCCGTGCAGCTCGACCGGCACCGTCGTGGTGCGCAGCTGCCCCTGGGTCGCGGGGTCGTAGCGCATCGACTCGGCGATCCAGTCGTCGATCCGGCCGTCGAAGGCGGCGCGGCGCTGATCGGGGTGCAGTGCGGCGGTGTGCCACGCGTTGCCCAGGGTCAGCATGACCGTCTCGATGCCTGCGCCGACGAGCAGGATCAGCACCCCGACGATCTCCTCGGGGGTGAGCCGGTCGTCGCCGTCGGCCGCGTCGAGCAGACCCGACAGCAGATCATCGGTCCGATTCTGGCTACGGGCGATGGTCAGCTCCGTGTAGTAGCCGACGAGCGCGCCGATCGCCTGCATCGCCTCGGGCCGCAGATCGGTCGACTCCGCGTCGGTGTACATGATCTCCATGCCGAGCTTGCGCAGCAGCTCGCGATCGTCTTCCGGCACGCCGACCAGTTCGGAGATCACATCGGTCGGGAACGGGCCAGCGAAGTCGGCGATCAGGTCGAAGCTGCCGCGCGCGAGCAGCGGTTCCAGTGTGCGGCGGGCGATTTCACGCAGACGCGGTTCGAGGCTCTGCACCCGGCGCTGGGTGAACGCGCGGACAACGAGCTCGCGCATCCTGGTGTGCTTGGGCGGGTCCATCGCCACGAAGGAGAAGAACTTCTCCGCCTGCGGTCCCCAGAACGCGGGCTCCATGCGCAGGCCGTTGGCGCTCGAGAATCGGTCGGAATCGCGCAACGCCGCCTTGACGTCCGCGTGTCGCGACAACGCCCAGAAGTCGTCGGTCGTGTTGCGGTAGACGGGGGCCTCGGTACGCAACCTGGCATAGTACGGATACGGATCGGCATGGACAGCGAAGTCGTAGGGGCTGAACTGCAGGGGCATGGCCGTGCCTTTCGCGGCGACGTGACAACGCCACCACCGGTCTCGTGTCGGGCTGAACAGGGACGACCGTAGTCGAGAGAGAGGACGCGCGCCGTGGACTTCGAAGCCGCCGCTGATCGGGTGGATGTCACCAAACCACACCCGGCCCGCCGGTACGACTACTGGCTGGGCGGCAGTGCCAATTTCGAAGCCGATCGCAAGTCGGCCGACGCGGTGGCCGAGGCGTTTCCGTCGATCCATTTCGCCGTCCTGGAGAACCGCAAATTCCTCCGTCGCGCGATCCCGTATCTCGTCGACACGGCAGGCATCCGGCAATTCCTCGACATCGGTACCGGGCTGCCGACCGCGGGCAACGTCCACGAGCTGGCCCAGGCGATCGCCCCGGAATCGCGGGTCGTCTACGTCGACAACGACCCGATCGTCCTCTATCACGCCCGCGACCTGCTCGACAGCTCCCCGAGCGGCGCGACCGCCTACATCGACGCCGACCTGCGCGACCCCGCCTCGATCCTCGAGCACCCGGCGCTGAGCGGCACCCTCGACCTGGACCGGCCGGTTGCCCTCATGCTCTGCGCGGTGCTGCACTTCCTGACCGACGAGATGCAGCCCTACGACGTGGTCGGACAACTCTGTGCGGCACTGCCTTCGGGCAGCTACCTGACCATGACCCATGCCACCGACGACCATCTGTCCGCCGAGGACCTGCAAGCGACCATCGAGGCCAACGAGCGCAGCGGCGTCCCGTTCCGGCTCCGCTCGACCGCGGAGTTCACCCGGTTCTTCGACGGCCTCGACCTGGTCTCCCCCGGCATCACCTCGGTGATCGACTGGCGTCCCACCGAGTGGCGCCCGCATCCGCGCAAGGAGGCGGTATCGATGCTCTGCGGGATGGCCCGTATTCCCTAGGTAGAATCGGTGGCGGTGGCCAGTGTCGGTCGTGCGGCCCGACGTGGTCACGGGAGTGGCAGATGAGCGCTCGCGACGACACTGAATCGGGACAGCTGCCCCGAGGTCTTCGCCTGCTGCTGACGTCGGTCACGGTGTTCTTCGTGATCATCCTGGTGGTGCCGCGCCTGGTCCACACTTACATCGACTGGCTGTGGTTCGGCGAGGTCGACTACCGCACTGTCTGGTCGACCGTGCTGCTCACCAAGCTCACGCTGTTCGCCGTGATCACCGCGCTCGTCAGCGTCGTCGTCTTCACCGCGATGTGGCTGGCGTACCGGTCACGTCCGGCGTTCCTGCCCGCACGGGAGGATGACCCGCTGGGCGAAATCCGGCGCGTGGTGGCGCGGTGGCCGCTGCGATTCGGCCTGGGGATCGCCGTCGGCCTAGGTCTGATCTGCGGTCTCATCGGCAAGTCGCGCTGGGAGACGGTGCAACTGTTCCTGCGCGGTGGGGCATTCGGCGTGCACGATCCCCAGTTCGGCCACGACATCGGGTTCTATGTCTTCGATCTGCCGTTCTACCGGCTCGTCCTGAGCTGGTTCTTCGCCCTGGTGATCTTCGCGTTCCTGGTCAATCTGGCTACCCATTATCTGTTCGGCGGGCTGCGGGTCAGCGGCAAATCGCTGGGTATCACCGTGGCGGCCCGCGTCCAGCTCGCGGTGATCCTCGGGCTGTTCCTGCTCATGAAGGTGGCCGCGTATTGGCTCGACCGGTACATCCTGCTGTCGAGCGAGCGCAGGGAACCGACCTTCGCCGGCGCCGGATACACCGATATCAATGCCGTGCTCCCCGCCCGCCTCGTCCTGTTCGCGATCGCGCTGGTCTGCGCCGTCGCGGTGTTCTCCGCGGTCGTGCTGCGCGACCTGCGGATCCCGGCGATGGCTGCCGCTCTGCTGCTGCTGTCCTCGATCGTGGCCGGTGGTGTCTGGCCGCTGGTGGTCGAACAGTTCTCGGTGCGCCCCAATGCCGCCGACATGGAGAGCCCGTACATCGAACGCAATATCGCGGCGACCCGCCAGGCGTACGGGATCGGCGGCGACCGGGTCGACTATCAGCCGTATCCGGGCGTCGGCTCCACGCAGCCACCGCGCGTGGCCGCCGACGCGACCACCATCGCCGATATCCGGCTGCTCGATCCGCGCGTGCTCTCGCGGACCTTCACCCAGCAGCAACAGCTGAAGAACTTCTACAGCTTCCCCGATCACCTGGATCTGGACCGGTACCGCATCGACGGCCGCCTGCGCGACTACGTGGTCGCGGCCAGGGAACTGACGCCGGGGGCGCTCAGCGGCAACCAGTCGCACTGGGTCAACCGGCACACGGTCTACACCCACGGCGACGGGTTCGTCGCCGCGCCGGCGAACCGGGTCAACGCGGCGGTCCGGGATGCCGCCGCCGACAGTTCGGCGAGCAACAGCGGCTATCCGATCTACGCGGTCAGCGACATCGCCTCCCAGCATGCCGGGCAGCAGATCATCCCGGTCGAACAGCCGCGGATCTACTTCGGTGAGGTGATCGCCAGGACGGATCCGGACTACGCCATCGTCGGCGGCGGCAGCGAGCCGCGCGAATACGACACCGACGCCACGAAATACACCTACGCCGGCGCGGGTGGCGTGCCGATCGGCAACTGGCTCAACCGGCTCGCCTTCGCCACCAACTACACCGAGCGAAACATCCTCTTCGCCAAGGCGATCGGACCCGGGTCGAAGATCATCTACCATCGCGCCCCGAGGGAACGCGTCGAGCTGGTGGCACCGTGGCTCACCGTCGACAACAATCCGTACCCGGCGGTCGTCGACGGCCGCATCGTCTGGATCGTCGACGCGTACACCACGATCGACGGCTATCCCTACGCCGCACGGAGTTCCCTGGAGGCCCTGCACCACGACGACGCCGGACCGCCACGCAATCCCGAGGAGATCTCCTACGTGCGGAACTCGGTGAAGGCCACCGTCGACGCCTACGACGGCACCGTGACCCTCTACCAGGTCGACGCGCAGGACCCGGTGCTGGCGACCTGGATGCGGGTCTTCCCCGGCACGGTCGAACCCGAGTCCGCGATCAGCCCCGATCTGCGCGCGCATTTCCGGTACCCCGAGGACCTGTTCGTCATCCAGCGCGACATGCTCGCCCGCTATCACGTGGACGAACCGCGAGAGTTCTTCACCAACAACGCTTTCTGGTCGGTGCCCAGCGATCCGACGGTGGAGGCCAATCCGCAACAGCCACCGTTCTATGTCCTGCTCGGTGACCCCGTGACCGCCGAGCCGTCGTTCCGGCTGGCCAGTGCGATGGTCGGATTCCGGCGGGAGTTCCTGTCGGCCTATATCTCCGTGCGCTCCGACCCGGAGAACTACGGCAGGTTCCACATTCTGCAACTGCCCACCGACACGCTCACCCAAGGGCCGCAACAGATTCAGAACTCGATGATCTCCGATACCAGGGTGGCCTCCGAGCGCACGCTGCTCGAGCGCTCGAACCAGATCCAGTACGGCAACCTGATCACGCTGCCGATCGCCGACGGCGGGGTGCTCTATGTCGAACCGCTGTTCACCGAACGGATTTCGACAGCGCAGAACGGTTCCACGTTCCCACAGCTGGCACGAGTGTTGGTCAGTTACCGGGAGCCAGGTACCGGCGGGGTCAGGGTCGGCTACGCCCCGACCCTCGGGGAGGCACTCGACCAGGTCTTCGGCCCGGAGACCGGCAATATGGCGACCGCGCCCGGCGGCGGTCCCGGTGCGCCACCACCACCTGGCCGACCGGTGGCGCCACCACCCGGTCAGCCGCAGACCTCGCCCGTCGGACCGCAGGTGGACGAGGCGGCGATCGCCCGACTGGAGGCCGAGCTCGAAGCGGCCCGTGCCGCCCTGGAACGGCTCGAACAGCAACTCGGCGAGATCCTGCGCCCGAACAAGTGACTACGGGCAGCCTTCGAGAGTCGCCTGCGCCAGTTCCGCCACCACGTCGGTGACATCGCGCCGTGCCCGCATCGCTACCAGCTGCCGTTGTGCCCCGTTGCCGCGCTTGCTCAGCGCGGCGATCGCGTCGGTGACGAAGGCGTGATCGCCGCAGTCGCGCAGCGCGGGTTCGATGCGGTCGACGAGTTCGGCGAGCAGGTCACGGTACGGGACGACGCTGCCCCGGACCGGGTGCAGGCCGTTTCCGTCCAATCCCGAGTGCGCGGCGTTCCAGTAGGAGGCGAGCAGCATCTCACCCGGCACGGGCGGCGCGGGCTCCTCCTGGGCGATCGACCGGAGCGCCGTGGTGACCATGCTCCTGATCAGCGCGGCCAGCAGGGCGGATTCCTCCGCCGTGGCCGGAATGTCGCTCACCCGTATCTCGACGGTCGGGAACGACTCCGACAGGCGGACGTCCCAATAGACCATCTTCTTGTCCAGAATGCTGCCGCTGGCGTGCATCATGGCCACGAGCGACTCGTACTGGGCCAGCGAGTCGAAATACGGCGGCGGGCCTGCGCTGGGCCAGCGCCGCCACAGGATGTTGCGCCAACTCGCGTACCCCGTCTCGGTGCCGCGGTAGATCGCCGAATTCGCGGTCAGGGCGAGCAGCAGCGGCAGCCAGGGACGCACATGATTGCTGACCTGTACCGCAATGTCACGGTCGGGCACCGCGACGTGGACGTGACAGCCGCACAGGCCCTGCTCGTGGGCGAGCATGCCGTAGGTGTGCGCGATCCGCTGGTAGCGCGGCGTGTCGGTCACCGGGTACCCCTCGGGCACGGTCGGCGGGACTGCCACCGCCAACAGCCGGGCATCGTGCTCGGCCGCGCAGTCGGCGACCCCGCGCCGCGAGGTGCGCAGCTCGGCAAGCAGCTCGCCGATGTCGGAATGCACCCCGGTGCTCGTCTCCACCTGACAGCGGGTCAGTTCCAGTTGCAGATCGATCCCCGCCCGCCGCGCCGTCTCGGCGACCTGGGCGTTCTTCGGTGCCGGCGCGCCGGTCCCCGGGTCGGTCAGCAGGAATTCCTCTTCGACCCCCACCGTCGGCACATCCGCGAAGTCACCCACAGCCACCCTCCTCCACTCACTGAGCTCGCCTGGTGTCACCGGACGAACCCGGTCACACAACCAGCACGAGCTCGCGGCGGTTGCACACTGCCCGAGCCAGGGTGTGGAGGTGCGTGAACGAGTCTGCTCGGACGCTACCCGCGATCGCGGCGAGCCGACAGTCCCGGCATCGGATCCCCAGGTCAGGCGCGGTTGTGGCGTGTCTCGTAGGCGATGCGCTCGGCTTCGGCACGGCGAACCTCGGCGGCATCGGCGAGCTCGGGGTCGAATCCGTGGCTGACCAGACGGTGCCGCCGATACACGTAGACCAGCGCGACGGTGAAGTAGATCAGCGGCAGGTACAGCAGTGCCATCATCGACAGCCCGATCCACAGCGGCCCCGGCACCAGCAGGAACAGGCACAGCACCGGCAGGACGGGCAGCAGGAACCGCATCAGGTAGCGGCGGGTCGCACCGGGCCCGGTCAGGTCGTTCAGCACCCAGTCCGCCATCGACGGCGGCAGCGTGGCACCGCCGACGTAGCGCAGTCGCTGCCAGAGGTTCGGGGTCGAGCCGGTCATCACTGCTCCCTCGCTTCGGCTGCGCGCAGCGCGGCCGCGTTCACACGGCCGAGGACATCACGCAGTTCTTCCAGATCGGCCAGGCTCACGCCGAGCCGGGCGACGACGGCGGGCGGAATCTGCTCGGCCTGCCCGCGCAGCGCCTGTCCCGCCTCGGTGAGGTCGATGAGCAACGTGCGCTCATCGTGCGGATCGCGGCGGCGGGTGATGAGACCGGCGGATTCGAGCCGCTTGAGCAGCGGCGACAGCGTCGCCGAGTCGAGCTGAATCGCCTCCGCGACGGACTTCACCGACATCGGCGCCTCGCCCCAGAGCGCGAGCATCACCAGGTACTGCGGGTGTGTCAGCCCCATCGGCTCGAGCAGCGGCCGATAGACCGCGAGCACCGAGCGATTGGCCACCGCCAGCGCGAAGCACACCTGCCGGTCCAGCCGCAGCGGGTCGTCGAGCTCCTGCATGGTTCCGCCTTCCTTCGTCCACACAGTATTATGCCACTAATAGTTAGTGCAATAACTATTAGTGGCGTCACTATATGGACCGGTGGTCAGTCCTCGTCGACCAGCGGCTCCCCGGCGGCGGCGCGGCGCACCTTCTCGCGGCCGTTGTCCTCCTCGGTGCGGCCTTGCCGCCAGTAGCCGGTGAACGTGATCGCGCGCTTGTCGATCCCCCGATCCCGGACGAGATTGCGCCGCGTGAGCTTCACCAGGTTCGCCTCGCCGGAGATCCACGCGTAGGGCACGCCTTCGGGAAGCTCTGCGGCACAGACTGTTTCGACGACCGCCTCCCCATGGGCGCGGTCGCCGCGGTGCACCCACTCGATCCGCGCGTCGGCGCGGGTGTCGAACCGCTGCTCGTCCTGCGGTCCCGCGACCTCGATGAACGCCCGAACCGTCACACCCGCGTCGAGATGCTCCACGATGGCGCCGATCGCCGGAATCGCCGTCTCGTCGCCGACCAGCAACTGCCAGGCGGGATCGGGCTGCGGGCTGTACAGCGCCCGCGGCGGGCAGAGCAGACCGATCTCGTCGCCGGGCGCGGCCGTGGATGCCCAGTCCGAGGCAGGCCCGGCATGGTCGGGATGCAGCGCGAAGTCGATGTCGAGTTCGCGCAGCGCGGGTCGCTGCGCCCGGATCGTGTAGGTGCGCATCGGCGGCCGGATCTCGTCGGGCATGGCGAGATACCTTTGGTACCAACTCATTACGCCGCCAACGGCGTCCTCGACCGGCGGCGGCACGGCCGGACGCCCCTGCCCCGGCAGCGGGAAGAACAGCTTCGTGTACTGGTCGGGCCCCGCCTCGGCCAGCGCGGCGGGATCCGCACAGCTGAGCGTGATCCGGACCATGCGCGGAGTCAGCCGCACGACGCGACGAACCCGCAGGGTCGCGTAGGCCATGGTCGAACGATGCACAGCGGCAGTGGTCATTAGGCAAGGCTAACCTAGCTACTCCTGCGGGTCGACCGCCAGACCGGAGATCAGCTGCTCGATCACCGAGCGAACGGCCGCGGTGTCCTCGATATCCTCGCTGTTCGCCAGAAACTGCGCCGCCTCGTCGAGGGCGCCGACGACAACGAGCGCCAGCGGCCGCACCGGCTGCGCACGGACGCGACCAGCGGCGATGGCACCGGCCAGGGCGTTCTCCACCAGGCCGATCGTGTGCCTGAGCTCGATCTCGCGCCACCGGCTCCAGCCGAGGACCGCCGGCGCGTCGAGGAGCGCGATACGCCGCACCTCCGGGGCGGTCGACGCCTGCAGCCACGCCAGGCAGCCCACGATCAAACTCGCCACCGGATCGGCGGACCGCGCTTCGGCGACCGCGGTGGCAATCACCTCGACCAGGTCGCGCTCGAGATCCTCGAACACCGCCTCGAACAGATCGCGCTTCTCGCCGAACTGGTGATAGAGCGCACCGCGGCTGACCCCAGCCGCCTCCGCGACCGCGATCGTGCTCACGGCCCCATACCCGTACTGCCCGAACAGTTCCCGACCGGCGCGAACGACGGCGGAACGCGTCGCTGCCGAGCGTTCGGCCTGGGTTCGGCGGTCAGGGTTCATGGCGACGTCGAAGTCTAGGGCAGCAAGGGGGTCACGTCAGATCCGAGGCCCTTCGACCCTTGACCGGTGACACCGAGTTCCGGGAACATACAGTCACCCTGTTTGTATCTTGGAAGGGGCTTGGAGACCATGTCCGATGCCACCAAAGATCTGTTCGAGCGCTATCACGCCTGCTGGGCCGACCGTGATCCCGACCGCATCGTCGAATTGCACACGCCCGATTCGATTTTCCACCTGCACTCCGGCGGCAAGCCGGCACACGGGCGCGCCGAGATCCGCACCGCCGCCGCGGAGACCTTCGCGCTGGTCCCCGATCTGACGTTCACCATGGTCGATCTCCGGGTCGGCGACGACTTCTGGGCGGTTCAGTGGAAGCTGTCCGGCACCTCGGTCACCGGTGGCGTCGTCGATGTGGACATCGCGGATGTGGTGCTCGTCGAGGACGGTGCGGTGCGGGAGAAGCACACCTATGTCGACGGTGTCGCGATGCAGGCCGCGTTGTCCGTTCCCGCCGAGACCGCCTGAGCCACAGGATCAGTCCAGGCAGAACTCGTTGCCCTCGGGGTCGGCCATGACGATGAAGCCGGCGCTCATCGGCGGGTCGGGTTCGAATCGCTGTATCCGGGTCGCCCCGAGGACGACGAGCCGTTCGCATTCCGCCTCCAGCGCTACCATCCGCTCCTCGCCCGACAGGCCGGGCGCGGCCCGCACGTCGAGGTGGACGCGATTCTTGGCGACCTTGTCCTCGGGTACCTGCTGGAAGAACACACGCGGGCCGTGCCCGTCCGGGTCCTCGATGGCCGACCTCGTATTGCGCTGATCCTCCGGCACACCGATCCGGGCGAGGAACTCCTCCCACGCGGCCAGCGGATCGGCGCCAGGGGGCAGTTCCACGCCGGGCGGGCCGGGATGCACGTATCCCAGCGCTTCGCGCCAGAAAGTCGACAGCGCCCTCGGGTCGTGCGCGTCGAAGGTGATCTGGATGTGGCGGCTCATCGTGCTCCATTCGCGTAGTCGATCGCGGAAAGGATGGCGGCGGTGACTGTTTCGGGCGCTTCCACCATGACGAGGTGTCCGGCGCCGTCGACCTCGATCGCCCGCACCGGTTGCAGTGTCTTGTTCAGCGTGGCGCCCGCCCGCGCCGAGAGCACCTTGTTGCGAGTGCCCCAGACGGTCGTGATCGGCGGGAAATCGGTGGGTGGAGAGAAGGTATCCAGTTGCGCGAGTCGCGGGATCTGGCGGGAGATCGCGGCGGTCACCATCAGCCGGCGACGCTGGGTCCATCGGGTCCGCAGGTGCGCGGCGGTCTCGTCGGTGTGTGGTCCGGCGGTGCCGATCTGCTCCGCGACGATCAGCCCGGCCATCGGGCCTGGGATCCGCACCATCGACAGCAGCGAGTCCAGGTGCAGGTACCGGCCGAGGAGGGCGGCCAGCCCGGTGCGGGTCGGGCGGAGGGTGGCGGGGGTGAGCGGGCTGCTCAGTATCAGCGAGCGCACCAGTTCGGGGTGTTTCCGGGTGAACAGCAGCGACAGCGCGCTGCCGAAACAGTGCCCGACCAGCGTCACGTCCCGCAGGTCCCGGTCGGCGAAGAACGCCTCGAGCATGGCGAGATAGTTCTCGAGGGTGTAGCCGTCGTCGGGCGCGTCCGAATCGCCGTACCCGATGAGGTCGATCGCGAGTACCCGGTGCGACTGCCGCAGCTCGTCGAATTGGGCACGCCAGATGGAGCGATCGCCGCCGAGATTGTGCAGGAACACGACCGGTGGCCCCGCCCCCGCCTCGTCATAGGCGATCGAGGTTCCGCCGGCATCGAAAAATGGCATCGCGTAATGCCCCCTTCCCTCCACATCGTTGTGGTGTCACTCACGCTAACCGACAACGGTGACAGGTTCGTGGCGATGTTCGGGTCATAGCCGGAAACAAAACTGAGCATTGGTCTCCGAAATGCCGATCCAAATTTCGCCGTCAGCCGTCATTCGCGAAATATTCGCAGGTCAGAGCATCGCGAAGCGAGCGGCTAGTCGTTGCCAAAGAGGAGTAGAAGATGAGCGGTCGCTCAGCCTACAGTCGTGCGCACAGCCATCGAGGAGGAGTCGACGATGAGCATCCACCTGGAGCATCCACCGATCTCGCGGCCGATGCGCGACCTGCGCACTCGCCCGGGCAGGCTCGTCGGCCATGTCGCCGACGACGCCGCGGCCCACCGGCCCCGGCCGGGTGACGCGACCGCGGGCGAGAACGCCGCGGTGACCCGGATCTGCGTGGACATCGCAGGCGGGATCCTCGACGGCCACGACGTCGCGGAGAAGACGGACCAGCTCGCGGTGGCCGCCGCGGGATGGGCGCACGACGGGATACCGGTCGACACCGTCCTGCACGCCGTCCACGAAAGCCTGCGCCGGAGAATGGAGTTCGCCGCCGTGCCGGAGGCGACCGGTTCGAGCCTGCTCGACGGTTTCCGCCAGGCGGTCGCCGCCTCGGATCTGATGTGCACCACGGTGTCCCGCGCCTATGTCAGGCAGCACCGCGAAGTCGCGAGCGAACACCACGCGGCGGTCCACACGCTCGCCTCCGCACTGCTCGCGGGACAGCCGACCACGACGATGGCCCGTGAGTGCGGAATCGCTGTCGCGGACGCGTATTCGGTGCTGGCGCTGTGGATCCAGGCGCATCCCGACGAACACGACTCCCGAGTGGACGGCGCCGTCGTCGCCCGCCGCAGGTTGCGCCGGGTGCAGGCCGCGCTCGCACAACGCTGCGGAGAGCGCGCGCTGGCGCTGCTCTCGGTCGACGGCGGCACCCTGCTGATTCCGGCGAATCTGCTGGCCGACAAAGAACTCGACACCCTCGTGGAGTCACTCTCGCGTGGCGCGCGCGTCGACATCACGGCGGCGCTGATGCCCGCGGCCACCGACGAGATTCCGGCGGCGGCCGAGCGCGCACACGAACTGCTGGACATGGTCGAACGGCTCGACTGCCCGCCCGGCCTCTACCGGTTCGCCGACCTGGCCCTGGAATACCAGCTGACCCGCCCCGGCCCCGGCCGCGCCGAGCTCGGCGAACTGCTGCGCCCGTTGGACAATCACCCCGAGCTCTACGAGACGCTGCGTGTACACATCGCCAACAACATGAACCGGCAGCGCACCGCCCGGCTGCTGCACATCCACACCAATACGGTCGACTACCGCATCCGCCGCGTCGCCCACCTCACCGGACTCGACCCGACGCAGGGCTCGGGCCTGTGGCAGCTGCGCTCGGCGATGATCGCGCGCAGCTTCCACACCAACCCGCCACGGCACCGCCGCGCGCATCTCAGGGCCCGGTCATGACCTGGGCAGCCCCAGCTGCGCGCGGGCCAGCAGCGCCACCTCGATGTCGAGCCTGCGTTCGGTGAGCGGATGGCCGAGCAGCTCTTCGGCTTTGCGTACCCGATAGTGCACGGTGTTCTTGTGCACGTGCAGCCGGGCGGCGGCGTCGGTGTAGCTGCCACGGGCGTCGAGGAACGCGCGGACCGTTTCGCGCAGACGCGCGGCGGTGTCGTCCTCGGCCATCAACCCGCCGAGTACCCGGCTCGCCCACGCCTGCACCTCGGGCACGCGGTCGGTGAACAGGGCGGACAGCGCCACCTCACGGTATTCGGTGAGCCCGCGCCCGCCGGTCGCCAGCGCGACGGTGCGCGCACGCTGGGCATCGCGGAAGGTGCGGCGGAAACCCTCGAGGCCGCTGGCCGGATCACCCAGGGCCAGACACAGATTCGGCTGGGAGCGCAGAGCAAGGACCAGTTCCCCGGTGTCGAGCACCGGGCGTGACACCGAGGAGATCCACACCCACCGGCTGTGGTCGTCGGCTTCCACGGTCATCGGCGTCTTGCCGGTCGCGGCGGCCAGCAGGGCGGTGCCCGCGCGCAGCACCGCGCCGGGTTCGCGGGTGCCGGGTGGGGTCCACAGCATCGCGAACTGGTGCCAGCCGCGCAGCGAGGTCGACAGCATCTGCTCGGCCGAGGACACGTCGAGATCGTCGGCGTCGAGCACCGCGCGGACCTGCGCGGCGCGGGCGGCATCGGTGCGCGCGTCCCAGCGACGGCGCTCGCTCGCGTAGATATCGATCAGGCCCTCGATCACCTGGTCGATATAGCTGTTGACCAGGTACGCGATGCGCGCCGCGGCAGCAAGGGCGACGTCGGTGGGCGGGTTCAGCTCGGCCAGCTGCGTCATCGTCCACTGCACGAACATGTTCTCGCCGAGCCGGTAGGCGCGCAGCAGCGCCTCGAGCGAGAGGTCGTGCTGGGCGAAGCGGCGGGCGTATTCGGCGGCGGCGGGCGGCACGGTGATGTCGTCGAGGCCGATGGCCAGGGTCAGCATGTCCAGGATCGCGGCGAGGTTGGAATCGGTGCTGGCCACCATCAGCCTGCGCACTTCGTCGTCGTGCCGGAATTCCGGAATGACCTCGACGAACATCGAGATCATCGTGGGCGCCAACCGTTCCAGATCCGTCTTGATCCGCAGCGCCACCTCCCGCACGAGCGGATCGTTGTCGAGAGCCATGGCCGCAGACAGTACCCCCGGCGAGCGGGCACGCGGCGCTGTTTGTGCTCGTGGCACAACACCTCGCCGCAACGCTGGTCCGCGGGCCCGTAGTCGGCGCCGTATCCGCGCCCTACCTTGGGATATGTAATCCAGATCACATCCGTCTCCGGTGAGGAATCATGCGACACATCGCCGAATTGCCCGACGTCAGAGCCACGGCCGACCCGCACGGGCACAGCGTGGCCGACGACACCATCGCGCTGTCGAACGCGCAGTTCCTGGCGCGGGTCGAGGCGGCCGCCTCGGTCCTGCACCGGGCCGGTGTGCGGGCAGGCGATGTCGTCGCGGTCGTGTTGCCCAACCAGGCGGAACTGGTGGTTGTGCTGTTCGCCGCCTGGCGGCTCGGCGCCGCGGTCACTCCGGTGAACCCGGGTCTCACCGACGACGACATCCGCTACCAGATCGAGGATTCCGGGGCCGAGGTCGTGATCGGCGACCCCGATCGGGCCGCGGTCACCCTCGACGTCGCCGCACTGGCCGAGCCGGCGGGTCCGGTCGCCGCGGCGCCGCCGTCCAACGGCCTGGCGCTGATCATCTACACCAGCGGCACCACGGGCAGGCCCAAGGGCGTGCTGCTCGGGCACGAGAATCTCGCCGCCATGTGCACGATGATCATCGACGCGCTCGGCCTGGACGCCGGCGACCACAGCCTGCTGATCCTGCCGCTGTTCCACGTCAACGGCATCGTCGTCAGCGTCCTCTCGCCGCTGCTGGCGGGCGGGCGCACCACCATCGCGGGCAAGTTCTCCGCGTCCGGGTTCTTCGACACCGTCGAACGGGTCCGTCCCACGTATTTCTCGGCCGTACCCGCCATCTACGCGATGCTGGTGGCCAAGCCCGACGGCGAGCGCCCCGACACATCCTCGCTGCGGCTGGCGATCTGCGGTGCCGCGCCCATGCCCGCCGAACTCATCGCCCGCTTCGAGCAGCGCTACGGTGTGCCGATCGTCGAGGGCTACGGACTGTCGGAGGGCACCTGCGCGTCCACCCTCAATCCGGTGGCGGGCCAGCGCAAACCGGGCACCGTCGGGGTGCCGCTGCCCGGCCAGACGGTGACGATCATGAATCCCGACGGCGAGCCGGCGGCGCCCGGTGAACCAGGGGAAGTCGTGATCGGCGGCCCGAACGTGATGCGCGGCTACCTCGGCAAGCCGGCGGAAACGGCGAAGACCGTGGTGGCGGGCCGGCTGCGCACCGGCGACGTCGGCTATTTCGACACCGACGGCTACCTGGTCCTGGTCGACCGGATCAAGGACATGATCATCCGTGGCGGGGAGAACCTGTACCCCAAGGAGATCGAGAACGCGCTCTACCGGCATCCGGCGGTCCACGAAGCCGCGGTCGTCGGTGTGCCCGATGCCGTGCTCGGCGAGGTGCCGGTCGCCCATGTGGTGGCCGCGCCGCACACCACGGTCACCGTCGAGGAGCTGACCGCGCACTGCCGTGCGGAGCTGGCCACGTTCAAGGTGCCCGCCGCGATCGTGCTGACCGCCCAGATGCCGCGCAACCCGGTCGGCAAGATCGACAAGAAGCAGCTGCGGGCCATAGCCGCACGCGTCTGAGCAGTTCTGCACCGCAAGCACATTCGAACGAAAGACAGACTTTCGGTCGCGGTGGTCCGCGCCCGGAATCAGGGAAGAAAGGGATCGAGCCATGGGATTCAAGACGGGAGATTTCCCGCCGGTGGACACCGACACATTTCTGGATCTACCACTGCGGGAACGCATGCGGACGTTGGCATTGCATTGGGCGGAATACGGATTCGGCACGCCGAAGATGATCCACACCATCTACATCGCGAAATTGCTTGTGCTGTATATGGTCGGCGGCGTCCTGATCGCCACCGTCACCTCCGGCACCGGCCCGTTCTGGGAGGTGGCACAGTGGTGGAACCAGCCGATCGTCTACCAGAAGCTGGTCCTGTGGACCGTGCTGCTCGAAGCGGTCGGTGTCGCCGGTTCGTGGGGACCGCTGGCAGGCAAGTTCAAGCCGATGACCGGCGGCGTGCTGTACTTCGCCCGGCTGGGCAGCATCCGCCTGCGACCGTGGCATCGGGTGCCGTTCACCAACGGCCACTCGCGCACCCTGCTGGATGTGATGTTGTACCTCGGCTTCCTCGCGTCCCTGTTTGTCGCGCTGCTGGCACCGGGACGGACTACCGCCTCGCTGCTGGAAGCGTTGCCGGACAACACCTCTGGACTCGTGAGCCCGGCACTGCTGATCGCGCCGATCGTGCTGTACGTCCTGTGCGGACTGCGCGACAAGACGATCTTCCTTGCCGCACGCGGCGAGCAATACCTGCCGGCGCTGCTGTTCTTCGCGGTGCTGCCGTTCACCGACATGATCATCGCCGCCAAGCTGCTGATCGTGATCGTGTGGGTCGGCGCCGGTGCCTCCAAGTTCGGCAAGCACTTCACCAATGTGGTGCCGCCGATGGTGTCCAACAGCCCGTCCATGCCGTTCCGGTCGATCAAGCGCGCCCACTACCGTGACTTCCCGCGCGATATCCGCCCCTCGCGCGTCGCCTCGTTCATGGCGCACGTCGGCGGCACCACTGTCGAGGTGATCACCCCGATCGTGCTGTTGTTCGCGACGAACTACTGGCTGACGCTGGCCGGTGTCGTGATGATGGTGGTCTTCCACCTGTTCATCACCTCCACCTTCCCGCTGGCGGTGCCGCTGGAGTGGAACATCCTGTTCGCCTACCTGACCGTCTTCCTGTTCCTCGGCTTCCCGAACTCGGCGGGCTACGGGGTGTTCGACATGTCCTCGCCGTGGCTGACGGTGGCGATCGCGGCCTGCCTCGCGTTCTTCCCGGTACTGGGCAATCTGCGCCCGGATCTGGTGTCGTTCCTGCCGTCCATGCGCCAGTACGCGGGCAACTGGGCCTCGGCCCTGTGGGCCTTCGCGCCCGGTGCGGAACCTAAGCTCAACAGCATCGCGCAGCGTCCCGCCGACAATCAGGTCGACCAGCTGCTGGCCATGGGGTACCCGCAGGCGATCGCCGAGATCACCATGCAGCAGACCATCGCCTGGCGTTCCATGCACAGTCAAGGCCGCGGGCTGTTCTCGCTGCTGTACAAGCACATTCCCGACATCGATCGCTGGACCGTGCGCGAGGCCGAGTTCGCCTGCAACTCGCTGATCGGCTTCAACTTCGGCGACGGTCACCTGCACAACCTCGATCTCATCGACGCGGTGCAGGCACGGGTCGGGTTCGCACCGGGAGAATGGATCGTGGTGTGGGTGGAGTCGCAGCCGATCCACAAGGACACGCAGGAGTACATGGTGGTCGACGCGGCGCTGGGCGTGCTCGAACGCGGTACCTGGCAGGTCGCCGACGCGGTCGAGGCCATGCCGTGGCTGCCGAACGGGCCCATCCCGCACCAGGTGACGTGGCGGCGTGAGGACGTCACCGGCACGGTCGCCCCGCACCAGGACACCGTGGCCCAGCCCGCCGAATAGGCGAGCACGGATCGAGAACGAGAGGACGTGTCGATGACAACGGCGACAGTGGTCGGCAGCGGCCCCAACGGATTGGCCGCGGCCATCACCCTGGCCAGGGCGGGCGTGGAGGTGACGGTGCTCGAGGCCGCCGACACGATCGGCGGCGGCACCCGCTCGGGCGAGGCGATCGTGCCCGGTCTGCTGCACGACCACTGCTCGGCCATCCACCCGATGGCCGTGGGGTCGCCGTTCCTGCGGGATGTCGATCTGGAACGGTACGGATTGCGGTGGGCATGGGCCGAACTCGACTGCGTCCACCCGCTCGATGACGGCACCGCCGGTGTGCTGCACCGCTCGGTCACCGAGACCGCCGCCGGCCTCGGCGCCGACGAACGGTTGTGGCGCACGCTGTTCGAGGGGCCGGTCGCCGGCTACGACCAGACCGGCGCCGACATCATGCGGCCGCTGCTGCGGATTCCGCGGCATCCGATCCGGTTGGCGCGCTTCGGCATTCCCGCGACCGCGCCCGCCACCCTGCTGGCGCGCGCCTTCCGCACCGAACCGGGCCGCGCCCTGTTCGGCGGTGTCGCCGCCCATGCGTTCCACCCGCTCGAACGGCCGTTGAGCGCCAGCGTCGGGCTGGGGATCCTGACCGCGGGACACCGCTACGGCTGGGCGGTCGCGGTCGGCGGTTCCCAGCAGATCGCCGACAGCATGGCGGCGCTACTGGCCGATCACGGCGGAAAGATCGAAACCGGTGTCCGGGTGCGCACTCTCGCCGACCTGCCACCCGCCGACCTCACCATCTGGGATGTCGCACCGACCGCGGTCGCCGAGATCATCGGCGACCGGCTCCCGGCCCGCATCGCCCGCGCCTACCGGCGATTCCGCTACGGCCCCGGCGCCTTCAAGGTCGACTTCGCGGTCGAGGGCGGCGTCCCGTGGACCGTCGAGGCGGCTCGCCGCGCTGGCACCGTGCATCTGGGCGGCTCGTTCGCCGAGATCGCCGCGAGCGAACGCGACATCCACGCGGGCCGGATGCCCGATCGCCCGTTCGTCCTGGTCGGCCAGCAGTACCTCGCCGACCCCCAGCGCTCGGCCGGCTCGGTGCACCCGGTGTGGACCTACGCCCACGTCCCGAACGGCTACACCGGCGACGCCACCGCGGCGATCATCGCCCAGCTCGAACGCTTCGCCCCCGGCTTCCGCGACCGCGTGGTCGGCCTGACCACCCGCACCACCGCCGGCTTCGCCGACTACAACCCCAACTATGTCGGCGGCAACATCATGACCGGCGCCAAGGACATCCCCCAGCTGATCTTCGGCCCACGAAAAACCTTGCAGCCCTATGACATCGGCATCCCCGGCCACTACCTGTGCTCAGCGGCCACCCCACCCGGGCCCGGCGCACACGGCATGTGCGGCGCCAATGCCGCCGAGCGGGCACTCCGCCGATTGCGCCTGTCGATCGCGCACCCTGGGTAATCCACTTCCGGGCAGACCTGTGGCCTGGCCGGTCCTGTGCCATCGCACCGCGCGAGCGATCCCGCACCAGCCGATCCACCCGTGGTGGTAGTTTCGATTGCCGGTGTGTAGCTGGTAGTCGATGCCGCTCGGCCAGGAGGTGGTCTGCCGACATGTCCCGCAACTTCGCCGCGCGCTGGGCGGCGCAGCTGGCCGAGGGTGCGGTGCCGCCGGATCACCGCGTGGCGGCGCTCGAGACCTGGACGGATCGACTGCTCGCGACGCTGGCCACCGGGGCGCCCGATCCTGTCGTCGCCGAGCGGGCCGGGGCGGCCGTCTACGGCCTCGGGTGCACCGATCCGGTGGTGATCGCCCGGTCGATGCCGATTCTGCAGGAGCTGAGCGAGCACGCCGGTGCGGATACGACGGCGTTCGGCGTTGTCGCGGGCGGTTTCGGCCACGGGTTCGCCCGCGCGCTGGCGGCGGCGACACCGGCCACCGAGGGGCTCGAAGCGGCGTTCCGGCACGCGTCCATCGCCATCTCGATCGGCGACGCCCACGGCAACATCATCAACGCCAACCCGGCCTTCGAACGGCTGACGGGCAAGAGCCTGGCCGAGCTACAGGGCACATCCGGCTTCGAACTGGCCGACGTCGATGTCCACAGCATTCGCGAACAGGTCCACGGCGAGCTCGAACGCTCCGAGAACGGGACCATCCGCCTCGACAGCGAATACATCCGCCCGGACGGTGCCAAGGGCTGGGCCACGTGGACGGTGACGCGCTGTGTCTCCGCCTCCGGCGGTCTCTACCTGCTCGGCTTCGGCGAGGACACCACCGAGCATCGCACCACGACCGAGCGACTGCACTGGCAGGCCCACCACGACCCGCTCACCGCGCTGCCCAACCGCAGGCATCTGCTCACCCAGCTCGACACCCTCATCACCGAGGCCGGACCCGACGACCTGGCCGCGGTGTGCGCGCTGGACATGGACGGCTTCAAAGACATCAACGACGCCTTCGGTCACACCGTCGGCGACAGCCTGCTCATCGAGGTCGCCGCACGCCTGCAGGCCTGCCTCGATCCGGAGACCGACGTGCTGGCGCGCATCGGAGGCGACGAGTTCATCGCCGTCCTCCCGCCACCCGCCGACGAGGAGCGTGTCGAGAAGACCGTGCACCTGCTCCAGGCTGCCGTCGAGGAGCCCTTCCTGGTCGCCGACCACCAGATCGAGATCACCATCAGCCTGGGCGCCGTCATGTCGCGGATCGCCGGTGGCGCGCCGAGCGATCTGCTGACCGCGGCCGACAACTGCCTCTACGCCGCCAAGGCGCTCGGCAAGAACCGCTGGATCCTGCGACGCTGGGATCCGGTGCGCCGCGGATCCTGAACGGCGACGTAGGCTCGGGAGGTGGTGCGGCGCAACAGGTCTGCGGGATCTGCTGGCCACACCACCACCGCGAACACTATCAATAATGTTGCACAGCAACATAATTCGCGTTCGCTGCCGAGCTTCTGACGCCTAGGAGTTCATCTCGTAGACCCCGGCCAGCGACCGCGCTTCGTCGAGCACCCGAGCGAAACGCCGCTCGTCGACCACGGGACGGCGGATGAGATCGAGCGCCCTGCGCTGCTGCGCGGGTGTGGCGGTCGCCTTGTTGTGCAGGGTCACCGCGTTCGCGGAGAAAGTGCGCACGAACACGTCGAAGATCTGGTCGAGCACGTCGGAGTGGGTACCGTCGATGCGCGCCTGCTCCAGGATCAGCTGGGCATAGGGCACCGCGGTGAACAGCTCGCCGAGCGCGAAGAGGAAGTCGACGTCCTTCTGCTGTTCGGCCGTCGGCGCCGCCGCGGCCAGCAGGCCCTGCAGGGCGAGCACCTGCTCGAGGAACACGGCCACGTTCGGCACGTCACGGAAATCCTCGAACACCGGTCGCCAGTCCGCGAACCGAATCCGCCCGAGACCGCTGCTCGGACCCTGCCGGAACAGGAACTCGTCGTCGGCGGTGTCGCGCCGCGTCGGCACCGGAGCGTAAGTGGCGCTGGCGAATTCGGCGCCCAGCGGCTTCACGACCGACCCGAGTCGCGGTGCCAGCTTGCGGCTCGACCAGCTCAGCGCGCCGGTGACTGCCCGCGCGGCACCGGTGGGCGCCACCGCGGCACCGGGAATCGACTGCAGCGCGGCCAGTCCCGCGTCGGCCGGGTGGAACATGTAGTTGGCCATGAACTTCAGCGACAGCGCCATGTTCACATGCACGGTGCCCTCGAGTCGTGGCAGGCCGAACATGGCTGTCATCGCGACCGGGAAGTACATGTCGTTCTCGAAGCCGCGCGCGGCGATGACGTCGGCGAGATCCTCGATGACGCGCTGCCCCTGCCGGGTCACCGACATCTTCTCGATGGCGTTGAACAGCAGGTAGCGGCGATCCTGCGGCGAGGCCGAGCGCATGTAGTCGATCGCGCGCTCGCTGTAGAGCTTCATCGCCACGATGCGCGCGTAGGAGTCGGCGATCAGCGAGCGGACCTGTGGGAACTCGGTCACCTTGTGCCCGAAGAGAATCCGGTTCTCGGCGTGGTCGATCGCCTCGTAGAAGGAGTGCTCACAGGCGCCGATGGCACCGAAGCCGAGGTTGAACTTGCCGACGTTGACGGTGTTCATCGCCGCGTGGAACGCGTCCTCACCGCGATGCAGAATGTCGGCCTCGGCGACCGGATAGTTGTCCAGTTCGAAGGCCGCGACATAGATCTGGCTGTTGACCACATTGCGGTGCAGCTTGTAGGCCGGGTGCTGGCTGTCGGCGACGAAGAACAGATACCCCTCGTAATCCGCTTCGGTCGGCTTGCCGGTCAGCGCCTTCGCGCTGTCGATGATCGGCTTGTCGGAGCGGCGGCCGAACACCGACACCATCGAGGCCAGGTTGCCGTTGCCGATGTAGTGCTTGCCGCCGGTGGCCGAGTACCCGCCGTCGGGCTGCGGGTCGACGATCATGTCGGTGGAGTACACGTCGGCGCCGTGCTCCTTCTCCGAGAGCCCGAAGGCGAAGATCTCGCCGGAATCGAGCTGCGCGGCCGCCTTCTTCTTGGCCGCGGCGTTGCCGCTCTGCCAGATCGGGCCGAGACCGAGGATGGTGACCTGCCAGACGTACCAGTAGGTCATGCCGTAGAAGCCGAAGATCTGGCTGAGCATCGCGTTGCGGCCGGTGTCCCAGCGCTTGTTCGGATCGCCGTCGGCCTCGGCCGCCGGGGTGAGGAACGTCGCGAACAGGCGCTCCCGCTTCACGAAGTCCAGGAAGTCCGCGGGCCAGACCTGCTCCTTGTCGTCCTGGAGCAGCCGGGTCTTGCCCCTGGCCTCGAACCAGTCGACGACCGCGCGCAGCAGCCTGCGGGTCTCGGGGTCGAACTGGGCGAAATCGCAGTTCTTCGGGTTGAACAGCTGGGACATCGTCGGCTCCTCGTGCGTGCGTCCAGCGACGCCGGACGGATTCATTCATCAAAGTAGCATTTTTCTACATTGACGTAGAAAGAGGTTCGTAGTTGCTATCGTGGACGGATGGGTAGCGATTCGGCCGTGCGGCGGCGAGAACGGGCGGCGCATCTGGGTCCGGAGCGCAGACGCCCGCAGGTCCTCGACGCCGCGCTGGCCATCGCGGCCGAGGAAGGCATCGCCGCGGTGACCATGGGCGCGGTCGCCGAGCACATGGCGGTGACCAGGCCCGTCGTCTATTCCTGCTTCCCCGATCGGGTCCAGCTGATCGACGCGTTGATCGAGCGCGAGGAGGCCTTCCTGATCTCCGGCGTGCTGGATGTGCTGCCGCCGCGGACGACCGACGCCGACGAGTCGGTGTTCGCCGAAGGCTACCGCGCGCTGCTGCACAAGGCGGCGAGCAGACCGTCCGCGTGGCGGCTGCTCTACGGCAACCCCGACCCCGCGGTCGCCGGTTTCTTCGGGCGTGGCCGCAGCCTGGCCGTCGCCCGCTGCACCGAACTGCTACGGCCGACGCTGCACGCCTGGGGTGTCGAGGATGCCGAGCGCAAACTGCCCGCCCTCGTCGAGCTGTGGGTCTCGGCGGGTGAAGGCGCGGTGCGGACACTGCTCGCCGACGAGTCCGAGTGGGACCCCGACACACTCGGCGCCTTCGTCGGTTCGGCCGTCTACCGGGCGATGCGCGCGGCCTGATACTTCTCTGCGGCACAACGCCATTCGTCGACTCAACCCGCGTCGATCACCGCGCTGTCGCGTGCGGCGATCTCGGCGGCCAGCCAGGTGCCCATCATGCGCGAGGTCATCGCGATGGCATCGACTCGCGAAGCGCTTCCCACAATAGGAGAATCGGCCGCCTCGCGGACCGGGACTGCGCAGCCGAGGACGGCGGAACTGTTGCCCGTGACAGCCCACACTCGGCGCTCATGGTGAATTCCGCCTACTCCCGGTGACCATCCGATCCGGCGCGGGCTTCGGCCCTAGTGTCTGGACGGTGTTGGAACAGATCGCCGACGATCCTGATCACCGGCTCGATGTCGATGTACTGATCGTCGGCTCCGGGTTCGGCGGCAGCGTCACCGCACTGCGCCTGGTGGAAAAGGGCTACCGGGTCGGTGTCGTCGAAGCGGGCCGCCGGTTCGCGGACGCCGATTTCGCCATGACGAACTGGGATATGCGCCGGTATCTGTGGGCGCCCCGGCTCGGCTGTTTCGGAATCCAGCGTATCCACCGCCTGCGCGACTGTTTCATTCTGGCCGGAGCGGGAGTCGGCGGTGGCTCACTCAATTACGCCAACACCCTCTACAAACCGGGATCGGCGTTCTTCGGCGACAAGCAATGGGCCGATATCACCGACTGGGAGGCCGAGCTCACCCCGCACTACGACCAGGCCCGGCGGATGCTCGGTGTCGTCACCAATCCCCATCTGACACCGGCCGATAGCGTCATCCGGTCGGTGGCCGAGGAGATGGGCGTCGGCGAGACCTTCGTGCCGACACCGGTCGGCGTCTACTTCGGCGAGCCGGGACGGACCGTCGCCGATCCCTATTTCGGTGGTGTCGGGCCTGATCGCGCCGGCTGCATCGAGTGCGGGGAATGCATGACGGGATGCCGCCACGGCGCGAAGAACACCCTCGTCAAGAACTACCTCGGCTTGGCGGAAAGCGCGGGCGCGCAGGTCCTTCCGATGACAACGGTCACCGCGATCCGGCCGCAACCGGACGGCAGCTGGGTGGTCGACACGCAACGGACCGGCGCCTGGTTGCGCAAGCGCCGCGCCACCATCTCGGCGCGGCAGGTGGTTCTGGCCGCGGGCACCTGGGGCACCCAGAATCTGTTGTTCCGCATGCGCGACACCGCGGTGCTGCCCGGCCTGTCGGACCGGCTGGGCGTGCTGACCCGCACGAATTCCGAGGCCATCCTCGGCGCAGGGCGCACCACTGTCGATCCGGAGCGCGACCTCACCGCGGGCGTGGCGATCACCTCGTCGTTCCATCCCACCGCGGACACGCATATCGAGCCGGTGCGCTACGGCAAGGGCTCCAACGCGATGGGATTGCTGCAGACCTACCTCGTCGACGGCGGCCACCGGCTGCCACGGTGGGCCCGCGTGCTGCTCACCGCGCTGCGGCACCCGATGCTGACGCCGCGGCTGCTGCGCACCGGCCGCTGGAGCGAGCGGACACTGATCCTGCTGGTGATGCAGAGCCTGGACAACTCGATCACCACCTACACCCGTCGCGGTCTGTTCGGCCGGCGCTTCACCAGCAAGCAGGGCTACGGTGAACCGAACCCGTCCTGGATTCCGGCAGGCCACGAGGCCACCCGCCGCGTCGCGGAGAAGCTCGGCGCCACACCGGGCAGCACCTGGCCCGACGTGTTCAACGTCCCCGTCACCGCGCACTTCATCGGCGGGTGCGTGATCGGGACGGATGCGCAGGCCGGCGTCATCGATCCGTTCCACCGGGTGCACGGCTATCCCACCCTCAGCATCGTCGACGGGTCGGCCATCTCGGCGAATCTCGGTGTCAATCCCTCGCTCACGATCGCCGCGCAAGCCGAACGCGCTGCCTCGCTGTGGCCCAACAACGGTGAGGCCGACCCGCGGCCGCCGATCGGCGAAACCTACCGGCGCATCGCACCGGTCGCGCCCCGGCATCCCGTCGTGCCCGCCGCCGCCCCCGCTGCGCTGCGACTTCCCCTCTGGCCGGTCATGTGAATACTCGGTCCCACCAACATATTTCGAGAGCGGAACAAAGCACTGCTAGGGTGTGCGGGATCGCCGGAAGCGCAGGGGTAAGCGAGATCGGGCAGGACCCGACTCACCCTTGTTCGTATCGAATGGTGCAGCGGTACAACCACTTCGAATAGCGAACGTCGGCGACGCGGCTCGCCGGACCGCCCGGCGGGGTTCCGGCCACCTGGGCTCTTCGGTCGGTGACGACAAAGGAACCGATGACTCCGACACTCGCGGTGTTCTTGTTCGGTATCGCAACTCTGGTGTTGCTGGGAGCGGTGACGGTAGCGGTTCTCGCGCTGCGCAACGAGCGCCGGGTCCGCACTCGCCTGGACGTGGCGGAGCGTGAGCTCTATGCCCACGAGGAGTCGATGACGCGGCTCGTCGAGCTGACCTTGCCGAGGATCACCGACGCCGTCCGCCAGCACAGCGAGCCGGTGGTCACGGCCGAAGTCCCTGCCCTGTTGCAGGATTCGTCCTTCGCGCAGAAGCTGGCCAGGATCGCGGTCGCGCACGCCGATGACCTGCGCCAAGTGCAACACGAGACCGGGATCGCCGTCGAGCGACTCGCCGAGGAGCGGACCGCGGCGCAGGTCGAGACGGCGGAGGCCGGGGCGCGAGCCCAGGTCGCCGCCGACGCGCGCGCGGCGACCAACAGTGCCGTGCGCGCGTTCGGCACCACGGTGGTCAGTCTCGGCGCCGACGTCGGGCAGGTGGTCAGTAATGCGTTGCGGGAGAACCGCAACGACGAGGTCTACGCGACCCTGAGCCGCATCGACCACACCGTGCAGCAGATGATCCGGCAGGCGCAGTCCTACGTCATCGTCTCCGGTGGCTTGCCCGGCAGGCGCTGGCCGCAGCAGACCGTCACCGAGGTGGTCGGCGGCGCCACCAGCCGGGTGCGCGACTACCTGCGGATCCGGGCGGGCAACTGCGATCAGGTCATCGTCAGCCGGGCGGTCGAGCCGCTGGTGCACACCGTGGCGACGCTGCTCGACAACGCGCTGCGCTATTCGCCGCCGTCGTCGTTCGTCGACATCTCCTTCCAGGAGGGCCACCACGGCGTCACCCTGATCATCGACGACGCGGGCGTGCGGATGAGCCAGGAACAGATGGAGGAAGCCCGGCAGGTGCTGTCGGGCGAGCGCACCGTCGACATCAACTCGCTCGGCCCTTCCCCCAGGGTCGGGTTTCCCGGCGTCGCCGCGCTCGCCCGCCGCTACGGCTTCGCCGCCTATGTCGACGGACCCAATATCTACGGCGGCACCAGGGCCATGGTCTTCATCCCCGCGGCCCTGCTGGTCAGTGCCGCCGACGCGCGCCGGATCGACTTCGACACCCCTGAACCCGCTGCGCGCAAACCGGTTTCCATCGCGACGGACGACTCCGTGACCACCGGGAAGCACCGGCCGCCTGCCGTGGTGCCCGCCGTGCAGGGTCCCGAACCGGAGGCCGACGACTACGCCAGAACCACCGGCGGACTTCCCAAGCGCAGGCGTCGCGCGGTCGCCCCGCTCGACGACCGCGCGAACACCGCCGAGACGCCGGGCAGGCCCGAACTGGTTGCCGCCTGGCACAGCGGTTCCCGACACGGCCGCGCCGCGGCCGAGCAATCGACGGAAGGTCAGAACAACCGATGAGCATGCCGATCGCAGACAGCACCAACCGCCTGGCGTGGTTACTCGACGATCTCGAACTCGACGGCGTCCGCTTCTCGGTCCTGCTGTCCGACGACGGGTTACGCGTCGCGCACTCCCCCGGGATCACCCGCGACGAGGCCGAGCGGTTCGCGGCCGCCGCGTCGGGTCTGCGGTCGCTGGGTAAGGCGCTCGGCGAGTTCTGCGGCGGCCCAGGAAACCCGGTACGCCAGAGCATGACCGAATACGACGACGGCATGATCCTGATCACCGCCGCGGGCGCGGGCACCCAGCTCGGTGTCGCGACGAGCAGCGAGGTCGACCTCGCCCTGGTCGCCCACCGGATGAACGAGCTGGCGGCGCGGGTGGGGCGGGAACTGGGGACGGCGCCGAGACGCGGTGAGCGATCACCGTTCTGAATTCCGCGGGGGGTTCCGCCGACGATCTTGTTCCACCGAGAGGACAACACGCTGTGCAACGCGAAGCATCGCTCTACCCCGATCCCACCAGAGACCCGGTGTCGCCGGATTCGCGCGGCGGCCAGGACCGGGTACCGCTGTACTCGGAGGAATTCGCGGCCGACCCGCAGAGCGCCTATCGCACCATGCGGGATCGCTACGGCTCGCTGGTTCCGGTCGACCTGGTGCCCGGCGTCCCCGCCACCCTGGTGATCGGCTACCGCACGGCGGTGCAGATCCTCAACGATCCCGACCACTTCCCCGCCGATCCGCGGATGTGGCAGCGCGACATTCCCGCGGACTGCCCCGTGCTGCCGATGATGTGCTACCGCCCCAACGCCATTCGGACCAGCGGCACCGAGCATGTCCGGTACCGCCAGGTGACCGTCGCCGGTCTGGCCGGTGTGGATCTGTACCGGCTGCACCGCACGGTGGAGCAGATCGCGATGCCGGTGATCAACGCGTTCTGCACCGACGGCAGCGCTGATCTGCTGAGCCAGTATGCCTTTCCCGTCATCTTCGCGACGATCAACGCCATGCTCGGTGTGCCCGAGGAGATCGGCGGGCGGGTCGCCACCGGGATGGCGCAGATGTTCGAGGGCGGCGACACCGCGGTCCAGGGCGCGCAGATGCTCGAGGACGCCCTCTACGACCTGGTCCGGCTCAAGCAGACCGCGCCGGGCGACGACATCACCACCCGGCTGGTCCAGCATCCGCAGCAGCTCAACGACGAAGAGCTGATGAACCAGCTGCTGACCATGTACGGCGCGGGAATCGAGCCGATGCTCAATCTGGTCCTCAACACCATCCGGCTGATGCTCACCGACCAGCGATTCGCGGGCAGCCTGCTCGGTGGCAGCCTGTCCACCCGCGACGCGCTCGACGAGGTGCTCTACACCGATCCGCCGATGGCCAACTTCTGCACCACCTACCCGCGCCAGCCGATCCTCGTCGACGACGTGTGGCTGCCCGCCCATCAGCCGGTCGTCATCAGCATGGCCGCGTGCAACAACGATCCGGCGATCGGCACCGGTGACTTCCTGGACAACCGGGCACACCTGGCGTGGAGCACCGGCCCGCACGGCTGCCCCGCCAAGTCCCCCGCGTACCTGATCGCGCAGGAGGCGATCGATCAGCTGCTCGACGCACTGCCAGAACTCGAGCTGGCGGTGCCGGAGCACGAATTGGTGTGGCGGCCGGGGCCTTTCCACCGGGCACTGGCAGGACTGCCGGTCCAGTTCCCGAAGACGCCCCCGCTGTCGATGCGGTGAGCATTGTACGGTCCCTGCTCACACCGAGCAGGGACCGCTCGGCGGCTACTCGCCGTGCATGCGCACCGGCAGGTGACGGTGACCGTTGGAGATGAAGCTGGGCACCGTGCCCAGCTCATCGACCGGAACAGCCAGACTCATCTGCGGGAACCGCTCGAACAGCGCGGGCAGCGAGACCAGCGCTTCCAGCCGCGCCAGCGGCGCACCGAGGCAGTGGTGCGCGCCGTAGCCGAAAGCCATGTGGGACTTGTCGGCCCTGGTGGGATCGAACTCGTCGGCGGTCTCGCCGTGGCGCTTCGGGTCACGGCCCGCGCCCGCGTAGCTCGCCAGGATCGCCTCGCCCTGCGCGATGCGGACACCGTCGATCTCGATGTCGGACACCGCGAACCGCAACGGCAGGTGCGCGACCGGTGACTCGTACCGCAGCGACTCCTCGACCACATCCGCCCACGTGATCGCACCCGCGCGGACCTCGGCGAGCACATCGGGGTGGGTGAGCAGCGCGGTGATCGCCTGATCGAGGAGGTTGACGGTGGTCTCGTGTCCCGCGGAGATGACCAGCAGCAGGGTGCCGATCAGTTCTTCCTCGGTGAGCTGACCGTCCTCGTCGTCGTCGCGCTGGGCGACGAGCAGGCTGGTCATGTCGTCACCGGGCTGCTCGCGGCGCAGGGCCACCAGTTCACCGAGGATCCGGTACATCTCCATGTAATTGGCCTGGGACTGCTCCGGGGTGAGCGTGGTGTCGAAGATGCCGTCGACACACGTGCGCAGGCCGGGATTGAGCGACTCGGGGACGCCCATCAGCTCCGAGATCACCTGGATCGGCAGCGGATACGCGAAATGCTCGCGCAGATCGACAGCCTCGCCCGGCGCCGTCCGCGCCAGCTCGTCGAGCAGGTCGGTGGTGATCCGCTCGACCCGCTCGCGCATGGCCTCGGTGCGGCGCGCGGTGAACGCGGGCGCCACCAGGCGGCGTAGTCGCCGGTGGTCGGGACCGTACGCGGTGAACATGTTCGCCACCGCCACCCAGAGGAACAGCGGCCAGTCGGCGGGGATCTCACCCGCGACGAACGCAGGCCAATGCTGGCTGGCGTCCTTGGACACCCGCGGATCGGTCAGCAGCTTCTCCAGCAGCGCGGCGTCGGTGATCGACCACGCCTCCACGCCACCGGGCAGCTCGACCAGAGCTGCCCGACCCTGCTCCCGGATACGTGTGATCTCGCCCTGGATGTCCTCCCCCGTCGTATCGATTACCAACCGACTCGTTACCGATTCCACCATGAACCTCTCGATCACCGGTGTTTCCCGGACCCCAATGCAGGCGATCGCATCGAAACATACTGCTGGACTATATTTTCCGATCCGGTCAGCGATGCTACCGGTCGTTGTTGTCCATCGCAGCGAGTCCGGCAGTCCGGAGAACCGATCGGTCAGGCTACCGATGCCCGATCTCGCACGTAGGCAAGGGCATTCGCGCCTCGGACCGCACCGCCGTGTTGCTCGATGCCCCGATGCAGCTGCGCGAGCGCATCTTCCAGCTGTGCGCCCGGTCCGCGGTCCGCGAGCAGGACGACGATCGCCTCCCTGGTGGCGATCCCGGGGTCCGGATCGGCCAGCAGCTCGTCCAGGTAGCAGTCGGGTTCGAGCAGTCGCAGAGCCCGGCGCGCATACGCGTGCACCCGCCGCGGCAGCTCGGCACGAATCAGCTCGACGTCGGCCTGCAGGGCGTGCTGCCCTTCCTGCGCCGGATCGACACGCAGGGACCACCATTCGGTGAGCTCGGCCTGCAGTCCGCGCGCATCGATCAGCCCGGGGCCGGTCGCCTCCTCGAGCATCGCGGGTGGGCGGCCGAGCTGCCCATCGCGCCAGGCACAGAACTCCCACCAACTCGTCGGCGTAGCACTCACTTCCAACCCGAAACGGACCACTTGCTGCCCGTCCGTCCACGTCCGCACGGTCCGGCTACGGCCGACCGACGCCACCCCTCCCGGTGCCACGCGCACCCACCTGGCCTCTGAACCCTGAAAGCCGTAGGGCGCCAGCAGCTTTCCCGCCTCTCGCGTCAATCGCCGCAACGCCGTATCCACTCCGACCATTCCGGCAGGTTAACCACACCCACCGACAACCCCCCGACGATCGGCGTACGGCTAGGAGGCCTCCTCGATGAGATCGGCCGCGCCGCCGGCGTGGATGCGCAGCGCGAAGCGGAAACCACAGGCGGCTTCCAGCGACGGTGTGCGGCGGTCCGAGCCGGGAGCGCTGTGGACAGCGATGCTGACGTCGATGTCCTCGAGGCCGACGTGGAAGTGGCCCGCCATCCAGAACTCGGTGGGGCCTGCCGTCTGACCGGCGAGAACATCGTCGGAATCAGCGTGGAAGTCGCTGCGGCGCAGACAGATCGGCGTGTGCCCATCGGAGTCGGCCGGCAGGTAGAGGACGACCGGGCCGTGCATCACGGTCAGCAGTTGCAGGACGTGGCGGGCGTCTTCGGAAGTGTCGACCGCGCGGTGGCGGTGGTTCGGCGTGTGCACGCGCGGATGGCGATCACGGTGTCCGGACCCGGCTTGGTAGGGCATGGTGCTCCTTGCAAAGTTCTCGAGGTTGTCGGGTTCGCCAGACACTATCGATGGCCAAGGTTGGTCCAGGGTTGGCGCCCGTCGAATCTTGCGAAGCTGTGACGAGTTCGTGGAATCCCGCGCGGCCCGCTGCGTTGACAACGGGTATGACTGCGCTCCCGGACTCGGTCCGCCTCTCGATCCTGGATCGCTCGCGTGTACGACGTGGGCAGTCCCATGCCGACGCGCTGCGCGACACCGTCGATTTCGCGGTGCGCGCCGAGAAGTGGGGGTATCACCGCTTCTGGGTCGCGGAACATCACAGCGTGCGCGGAGTCGCCGGGACGGCGCCGACGGTGCTGGCGGCGGCGGTCGCGGCGGCGACCAACCGGATCCGGGTCGGTACCGGCGGGGTGATGCTGCCCAACCACCAGCCGCTGGTGGTCGCCGAACAGTTCGGCGTGCTCGGCTCGCTGTTCCCCGGCCGGATCGATATGGGCCTCGGCCGGTCGGTCGGATTCACCGACGGTGTCCGCAGAGCGCTGGCGCGCGACCGTGTGGACGCCGAGGATTTCGATGCCGACCTGGCCGACCTCCTCGACTACTTCGGCTCGGGCCGGTTCGGCGTGCATGCCAGGTCCGCGGAGGACGCCGAGATCCCCGCGTTCCTGCTGGCGACCGGTTCCGGCGCGGAGCGGGCAGCGCGGTTCGGGTTGCCACTGGTCATCGCCCAGGCCGGGAGCCGCGCCGCCATGGTGCAGGCGATCGAACGCTACCGGGCCGAGTTCCGCCCGTCGGCGCAGGCCGAACAGCCGTATGTCATCGTCTCGGCGACCGTCATGATCGCCGACTCGGCCGAGCAGGCGCACCGGCTCCTGCTGCCCGAGGCGTGGTCGAGTGCCTACTCACGTACCCACGGCGAGTTTCCCGCGTTGATCTCTCCCGAGGAGGTCGACGCCGCGACGATGACCGAGCGCCAGCGCCGCTTCTTCGAGCAGGCGCTCGGCGACCAGATCCACGGCACCGAGCACGATGTCTCGGCGGCGCTGGGCCAGTTGGTTACCCACACCGGCGCCGACGAAATCCTCGTGCACACCAGCACTTTCGACCGCGAAGCACGGATCGACTCGCATCGGCGCCTCGCGCGGCTGGCCGGCCTCCGCTCGCTCCGGTAGCTACCCGGCCGCGGCCTCGGCCCAGGCGCGGGCCAGGATCTCCTCGACGGTTCTCCTCCGGCGTCTGCTCCGAGGTGTCGAGCCAGAGCGGAGGGTTCCGGCGTCATCTCCTCGCGGCCGTTGATCACCATGCGCCGGAACAGATCACCGCGCACATGCACCGATCGGGGCAACCGCTCGGCCAGCAGCTGGGCCACCGTCGATTTGCCCGCGGCCTGGATCCCGGTGAGGAGAATGATGACCTGTTGCAGCGACGGAGTCATCCGGCGCCTCCTTCCCGATCGGTTCCGCGAACCCGTAGCCGGACAGCCGGGAACGGGCCCGCCGTGCAGTGCGGCCGAGGCTACACCCACCGCCGGGGCGCCGACCGGTCGAAACTCGGCGGCACCGATGCGGACACCACCTTTCCTCGTGCGACAAATTTCGCGCCGACACTTCTGCGCACGAGACAAACTGAGCGGTCTGCGCCATATATTCTGCCGAGCGCCCTGACGTGAGGTCCCTCACGCCGAACCCTCGATCGCCCGGCACACGACCTCCAGAACATGCCACTTGGCATCGATAGCCGGTACGTAGCCGTACGCCGTAAAGCAGCGCATAACCAGTGCATGTCGCCTAAGATTTCAAGATTGCCGATAAAATGTGACTTTCAGTCACATATACGTGTTTACGGGACCGCCGAGCGGCCGTGGACCGCTCAGATCGTTTCCTGGACAACGCTTACTCTCCGGTAATGTTCCGTCGCACCGACCGTCGGAATTGATCCCAGGCGCACTCACAGACGTTCAGGAGTTCACGTGTTGCATTCACGTTTTGAATCGATCGGCGCATATCTTCCGTCGAATATCGTTTCGACCGCGGAATTGATTTCCCGTCTGAAAGTGCCACCCTCGTTCGACCTCGAGAAGATCACCGGGATCAAGGAACGCCGCGTGCGTGACACGCGGCCGGACAGCATCGAGGATTCGTTCGCGCTGGCGATGCAGGCCGCGCAGGATTGCCTGTCCCGGTCCCGGTACGACGCAGGCGACTTGGATGTGATCATCTCCTGTTCGATCACCCGCAGCAACCAGGGCACCCGGATGTACATGGAGCCCTCCTTCGCCTCGACGATCGCGCAGGCGCTCGGCGCCGACGCGGCGATCACCTTCGACGTGTCGAACGCGTGCGCCGGAATGCTCACCGGCACCTACATTCTCGACCGGATGATCCGTGCCGGCGTGGTGCGCAACGGCATGGTCGTCAGCGGTGAGTCGATCACCCCGATCGCCGACACCGCGGTCGACGAGATCTCCGAGAAGTACGACCTGCAGTTCGCGTCGCTGTCGGTGGGCGACTCCGGCTGCGCGGTCGTGCTCGACCAGGCCGTCGACGAGGCCGACATGATCCACTACGTCGAATTGTTCACCGCGGCAGAGCATTCGCATCTGTGCCTGGGCATGCCCAGCGACAAGTCGGCGGGCGTCGCGCTCTACACCGACAACCGCAAGATGCACAACGAGGCCAGGTTCCTGCTGTGGCCGGACGCGCAGGGCACGTTCCTCGAGGAGCGGGGCAGCAGCTTCGCCGACGAGAACTTCGACTACATCATTCATCACCAGTTCGGGGCCGCGGCCGTGCCGTTCATGAACGGCGTCGCCGCGCGCGAGTTCGGCGCACCGATGCCGCCGGATCTGAATGTGATCGAGAAGTACGGAAATACCTCGACCACTTCGCATTTCATCGTCTTGCACGACCAGCTGTCCGAGCAGAGCATCGAGGCAGGGTCGAAATTGCTCATGGTGCCCGCCGCTTCGGGCGTGGTCGCCGGCTTCCTGTCCACCACCATCTCTTCGCTGAAGGTCTGAGGTTCGTCATGGGCGTGCGTATCCAAGCCACCGGCGCCGACAGGGCTGCCGACACCCACAGCATCGTCGAGCACAGCGGCCGCGCGGCGCGGCAGTGCCTGGAGCGGGCCGGTATCCGGCCCGACCAGGTGGGCGTGCTGATCAATACCGGGATCTTCCGTGACTCGAACACGGTGGAACCGGCTGTCTCCGCGCTGATCCAGAAGGCGGCGGGCATCGGGCTCGACTACACCCGCGACGACGCGCGGACGTTCTCCTTCGACCTGATGAACGGCGCGGTCGGCGTGCTCGATGCCGTCCGGGTCGCCGGATCGGTGCTGGCGACCGGGAGTACCGGGCACGTGCTGATCGTCGCGGGCGACACCCACCCGTCGCTCACCCGTGGCACGGCCGATGCCGCATTCCCCTATGCCACCGCGGGTGCCGCGCTGCTGCTCGACCAGGTCGACGGTCCGGAAGGCTTCGGGCCGGTCCACTCGGCGAGGTCGACCGGCAGTCCCGCCGAGAAGGCCTACGTCGACACCGCGACCATGGGCACGGCCGGGCGCGGCCTGATGACCGTCGAGCGCGACGCCGATTTCGAAGACCGGATCCTGGACGTGGCGAGCAAGGCAGCGCGCGCCGCGATCGAGGAGGCCGGGACCGATCGCGCGAGCCTGGCATTGATCGCCTCGACTCCCACACCGCATTTCCCGAAGCGACTGGCCGACGCCCTCGGCATCGACCAGGACGCGGTGCGCACACCCGACCTGACCGACGGCGACCCGCACACCGCCTCGCTGCCCCTGGCCTACGACCGCGCGATCGCCGAGCACTCGCTGACCGGCTACACCCACGTGCTGTTCGTCGCGGCGGGCGCCGGTCCGACCGCGGCCGCCGCGCTCTACCGCCTCCCCGCGGAGACCGCCGCGTGACGACGGCGACCTACTGGCAGACCATCGACGACTTCCGGCGCTTCGCCGCCGCGGAACCGGACCGGGCGGCGGTGATCTACCCCGACGGGCAGACACCCGCCGGTCTGCCCGACTACCGCCGGATCACCTACGGTGAACTCGACCAGTGGTCGGACGCGATCGCCCAGCAGCTCCTCCGATCGGGGGTGGGCAGCGGGACACGGACCATCGTGCTCGTGCTGCCCAGTGCGGAGCTGTACGCGATCCTGTTCGCGCTGTTGAAGATCGGCGCGGTGCCGGTGGTGATCGACCCGGGGATGGGTGTGCGCCGGATGGTGCACTGTCTGCGCGCGGTCGAAGCGGAGGCGTTCATCGGGATCCCGCAGGCACACGCCCTGCGGGTGCTGTTCGCGCGGAGTTTCCGCGGCGTGCGCACCACGCTCACGGTCGGACGGCGCTGGTTCTGGCGTGGTCCGACCCTGCGCGCGTGGGGCCGGAGGCCGTCGGGCACGCTGCCGGAGCGCTCGCCCGCCGCGCCCGAGGACGTGCTGATCATCGGATTCACCACCGGCAGTACCGGTCCGGCCAAGGCGGTGGAGCTCACGCACGGCAATCTGGCCGCCATGGTCGAGCAGGTGCACGCCGCCAGGGGGAACACCCCGCCGGAGACGTCCCTGATCACCCTGCCGCTGGTCGGCGTGCTCGACCTGCTGCTCGGATCGCGGTGTGTGCTCCCGCCGTTGATTCCCAGCAAGGTCGGGTCGACCGATCCGGCGCATGTGGTGGACGCGATCGACCGGTTCGGCGTCCGCACCCTGTTCGCCTCCCCCGCCCTGCTCATTCCGTTGCTCGCGCATCTGCGCGCGCAGCCTGCCGAGCTGAGCACGCTGGCCAGTGTCTTCTCCGGCGGAGCGCCGGTGCCGGACTGGTGCGTGGCGGGCCTGCGCGAGGTGCTGAGCCCCGACGCCCAGATCTACGCGGGATACGGATCGACCGAGGCCCTGCCGATGTCGACGATCGAATCCAGGGAACTCCTGGATGGTCTGGTCGAGCGGGCGCATCAGGGTGACGGGACGTGTATCGGCCGTCCGGCCGATCGCGTCGAGGTGCGGTTGCTCGCGATCACCGACGGCCCGGTCGCGACCTGGGACGACGCGGATCGTCCCGCCGGTCCGCGCGCGGTGGGTGAGATCGTCGTGACGGGCCCGAATGTCAGTACCCGCTACTACTGGCCCGCGGCGGCGAACGCGGCGGGCAAGATCGCCGACGGCGAGCGGACCTGGCACCGCACCGGCGACCTCGGCTGGATCGACGAGCAGGGCCGGATCTGGTTCTGCGGGCGCAAGAGTCAGCGCCTCGAGACCGCGCACGGGCCGATGTTCACCGTGCAGGTCGAGCAGGTGTTCAACGTGGTGCCCGGGGTGGCACGGACCGCGCTCGTCGGTGTCGGCGCGCGCGGTGCGCAACGGCCGGTGCTGTGTGTCGAGCTCGAACCGGGCGCCGATCCGACTGCGGTGCAGACCCGATTGCGCACGCGCGCCGTGGAATTCGAGACCGTGGAGCCGATCAGCGAGTTCCTCGTTCATCCCCGGTTCCCCGTCGATATCCGGCACAACGCCAAGATCGGCCGCGAAGAACTCGCCCGCTGGGCGGCGAAACGACTGGAGTCGCGACGATGAAGGTATTGGTCACCGGTGCGTCCGGATTCCTCGGCGGCGCGCTCGTGCGCGCACTGGTCGCCGACGGCGCGCACGATGTGTCGATCCTGGTGCGGCCCACCAGCGTTCTCGACGATCTCGGCTCGGCGCTGGAGCGGGTCACGGTCGTGCACGGCGATCTGGCCGACCCGGCGTCGCTGGTGCGCGCCGTCGAGGGCATGGATGTCGTGATCCACAGTGCGGCGCGGGTCGACGAGCGCGGTACCAGGGCTCGGTTCTGGGCGGAGAACGTGGCGGCCACCGAGCTGCTGCTCGCCGCGGCCCGCGGTAGCGGCGCCACCCGGTTCGTCTTCGTGTCCAGTCCCAGTGCGCTGATGGACCGCGACGGCGGCGATCAGCTCGACGTCGACGAATCGCTGCCGTATCCGCGCCGGTATCTGAACTTCTACTCCGAGACCAAGGCCGCCGCCGAACGTGCCGTGCTCGCCGCGAACACCGACAGGTTCACCACGGTCGCGCTGCGACCACGGGCGATCTGGGGCGCGGGCGACCGTTCGGGTCCGATCGTGCGGCTGCTCGGCCGGACCGCGGCGGGTTCGCTGCCCGATCTGTCGTACGGCCGCGCGGTCGAGGCCTCGCTGTGCCACGTCGACAACATCGTGCACGCGTGCCTGCTCGCCGTCACCGCGGAAACCGCGGGCGGCAAGCCCTATTTCATCGCCGACGCCGAGAAGACCGATGTGTGGGGCTTTCTCGGCGAGGTGGCGACCCGGCTGGGCTATGCGCCGCCGTCGCGCCGCCCGAACCCCCGGGTTCTCGGCGCCGTGGTCGCGGCCATCGAGACCGTATGGCGGATACCGGCCGTGGCGCAGCGCTGGTCGCCGCCGCTGTCGCGCTACGCCGTCGCCCTGATGACGCGCAGCGCCACCTACGACACCGGCGCTGCCCGCCGCGATCTCGGCTATGCGCCGGTCACGGACCGCGACACCGGGCTGACCGAGTTCCTCACCTGGCTCGACGCCGTCGGCGGCGTGGAGACGCTCACCAGGCACCTGCGCTAGTCACCGCACGATTCCGGAGGCAATCATGAACGGCAGCACCACCTTCCGCCGCCCGATCTCGACGACGGAACGCATGTACTTCCCCATGCGCGATCTCGCGCCGCCGTTCCTGATGCAGCTGGTCATCCCCGGTGCGGGCGAGATCGACCCCGCCCGGCTGGGCCGGGCGGTGGCCGCCGCCGCGGCGGTGACCCCCGGCGCGCGCCTGGTGCGCCGCGGCGCGGAATGGGTCGACAGTGGCACCACTCCCGCGGTGCGGGTGGTGCGCGGGCACGTGCTGCGCGCGCCCGCGCTCGAGACGGATCCCGTGCTCACCAGCCCGATCGGGCCGACGCCGGACACCACTGTCGAGGTGTTGCTGCTGACCGGCGCTCCGGTGACGCTGGTGTTCCGGGTCTTCCACGGTGTGATGGACGGCATGGGCATGGTGCTGTGGGTGCGGAATGTGCTGCGCGCGCTGCGCGGCGAGGAGCCGATCCCCCAGCCGGACCCGATCGCCGATCAGGAACTCGTGCCGCGGATCGGAGTCCCTGGCAAGCCGGCGGCGATGGTGCCGCGCTATCGCAGCGCGGTCGGCCGGGGCAGGCAGCGGCGGGGTGTGGCCCGGCATCTGTTGCGGCACAAGAGCATCGACGCGGCGGGCCCGGGTGCGCTGGCCCGGGTCTGCGCGCTGCTCGCGGCCGAGACACCGGGGACTTCGCGCATCATGATGCCGGTCGATCTGCGCAGACACGATCCGGAGCTGCGCTCGACCGCCAATCTCGCCCTGCCGCTGTTCCTCGACATCGAACCCGGCCGGGACTGGACGCAGATCAAGGATCAGATCAAGACCGGCCTGCACGAGCGGCGCGAGCTGAACCAGCTGGCCAATACGCGGATCACGCTCGTGCCCGATGTCGTCAATCGTGGTGTCCTGCATACGACGAACTGGCTCGGCGCGCGATTCGGCCGGAACCTGGCGTCGGCCACCGTGTCGCACATGGGCCGGTTCACCGCAGACGAGCTCGCCGTGCCCGGCTTCCAGCCCACCGGGTTGTACGTGCTTCCCCAGCACAGCGTCGCGATGCCGCTGTTGTTCGGGCTCACCGAATTCGACGGCCGGACCGACCTGACGGTGTCGGCGCGCAACGGCGACGGGGTGGAGGCGCGCCTGGACGCACTGCTGGACCGGATCGTGGCGATGCTCGAATCCGAGTTCGCCGCGCAGGATTCGGTGGACCGGTCGCGGTGACCGTGCTGGCTCGTCTCGTCATCGCTCGCCCGCGCACGGTGCTGGCCGCTGTCGTCGTGTTCATCGGGTTGTGCGCGGCGTTCGGCGCCGACGTCACCCAGCGGCTCAGCGCGGGCGGGTTCACCGATCAGGGCAGTGAGTCGGCGCTGGTGGACCGGCTGGTCACCGAGCATCTCGGACCACAGAGTCCCGATGTGGTCGCGCTGTACACCGTCCCGGAGGGCCGGACCGTCGACGAGATCGGCCCGCGGGTCGGTGCGGCGCTGGAGCGGATCGATCCGGCGCTGCTGGCCCGGCCGGTCCAGAGCTATTGGACCGCCGTCCCGCCCGTGAAGAACTTCCTGGTCTCGGACGATCGGCGGCAGGCCGTGGCCGTGGTGTTCACCGCCGGTGACGACACCGCGCGCATTGCCGCGTATCCATCGATCGCCGAGGCATTGCGTGTGCCGGGCATCGAGACCCGGCTGTCGGGGTACAGCGCGCTCAACTCCGAGATCGTCGAGCGGTCGCAGCGTGATCTCGTCGTGGCGGAGTCGATTTCGCTGCCGTTGACGCTGCTGATCCTGGTGCTGGTCTTCGGTGGTGTGCTGGCGGGCGCGCTGCCCGTGCTGGTCGGTGTGCTCGCGGTCGCCGGTTCACTGGGCGTCATCCGGTTGCTCACCGAGACCACCGAGGTCACCACCTTCGCCGTCAATATCGCGTCGCTGCTCGGCCTCGGCATGGCCATCGACTACGGCTTGTTCCTGGTCAACAGGTTTCGCGAAGAGTACACCGAGAGCCGCGACGTTCCCGCCGCCATCGCCCGCACCTACGCGACCGCCGGGCGTACCGTCGCCTTGTCCGCGCTGCTGCTGATGTGTGCGTTCGCGGGGACGTTCGTGTTTCCGCAGGCGGTGTTGCGTTCGCTGGGAATCGGTTCCGTGGCCGCGGTCGCGCTGGCCGCCGGCCTCTCGCTGACGGTCCTGCCCGCCCTGCTGGCACTGTTCGGCGCCCGCATCGGTCGCGCCAAGCCGACGACCCGCACGGAACGTTTCTGGACCAGGGTGGTCGACGGCGTGCTGCGGCGGCCCGGTGCCGTGACGCTCGTCGTCGGCGCGATCCTGCTCGTCCTGGCCGCACCGCTCAGCGGGATCAAGCTCGGCGACATCGACCATCGTGCCTTGCCGCCCGACAGCGAGATGCGCCGCACCGTCGAGGAACTCACCGCGAAGTTTCCCGCCGCGGCCAGTGGCGCGACCGTGGTGATCCGCGGGGTCGGCGGCACCCCGCCGCAGCCGGGCGCGGTCACCGCGGTACTCGACGACGTCGACGCGATCACCGGGGTCCGCGATGTGCTGCAGGTGGGCCGCGCCGACGACTTCGTCGTCGCGCACGTCTTCCTCACCGCCGCGGACCGCAGCGAGGACGCCACCGCCACCGTCGGCGCCATCCGGGCGCTCGAACCACCGGCGGGCACCTCCCTCGCCGTGGGCGGCGACACCGCGGCGACCGCCGACACCGTCGACTCGATGGTCGCGCGGATGCCGCTGATGATCGCGATGATGGTGCTGGCCACCCTGGTGCTGCTGACCGTGGCTTTCCGCTCGATCATGTTGCCGCTCAAGGCCGTCGCGATGGCATTCCTCAGTCTGGCCGCCACCTTCGGCGTGCTGACCATGATCTTCTACCACGGCCATCTCGCCGATCCGCTCGGCATCACCGCGGGTCCGATCCCCGCGGGCATGCTGGTCCTGATCATCGCGGTCGTGTTCGGCCTGTCCACCGACTACGAGGTATTTCTGCTCTCCCGCATGGCCGAGGCCCACCGCGCGGGCGCCGACACCGCCACCGCCGTCCGCATCGGCACCGTCAAGACAGCACGCGTCATCACCGCCGCCGCCGTCCTGCTCATCCTCGTCACCGGCGCCTTCGCCCTGTCCCCGCTCACCCCGATGCGCTTCCTCGGCCTCGGCATGATCATCGCTCTGATCCTGGACGCGACCCTGGTCCGCATGCTGCTGGTTCCCGCGCTGGTCCAATTGATGGGCCCCGCCAACTGGTGGTTGCCCTTCCGCGCGCTCGACAGACCGGACGCCGCCGCGCCGCGAGCGACCGAGGAGAGCACCATGGAGACGGCACTCGACCGAGAAGCAGAAGGAGCGCACCGATGATCGTGACAACACTCGAGCGGTGGCAGTCGACCCGTGACCGGCTACGGATCGACGACACCGCGGTTCTCGTCGACGACGACGAGACGGCACTGCTCGCCGCCGACGCTCTGCCCGGTGCCCCGCAGGTACTGGTACTCACCACGACCGGGATTTCACCGAACGCCGAGGACGTCCCGGTCGATGCCGTCGCGGATGTTCGCTGGGCCCGGCGTGGGCCCGCCGGCCGGCATACGCAACTGCTGCACCGGCCGTCGACCGCCGCCACGCTCGACCTGCTGCCGCATCCCGAAGGCGGCTGGTATCGCGAAACCTGGCGCACCGCCCACGATTTCACCCCCGACGGCTATCCGGGCGTGCGGGCAGCGGCCACGGGAATCCTCTTCCTCCTCCCGCCCGGCGAGCAGTCGATCTGGCACGCGGTGCGTTCCGACGAGGTGTGGATGTGGCATCGCGGCGGGCCGCTCGAGCTCAGCCTGGGTGGGGACGGCGACGCACCGGACACCGTGGAGCAGGTGACCCTCGGCCCGCTGATCGAAACCGGTCACCGGGTGCAGTACGTGGTTCCCGCGGGCCACTGGCAGGCCGCGAAACCCAGCGGTGACGACGAGGTCCTGGTGAGTTGTGTTGTCGCACCGGGCTTCGACTTCGCGGACTTCCGCAGCTGAGGCGGCTATCCCGTCAGGACGGACGGGAGCAGTTCGAGCGAATCGATGACGTGGATACCGTGGCGGACAGCCGTCTGGTTCCGGATGTTCGTGCGGTCGAGCCAGCACGCGCGCAGGCCCGCATCGTGCGCGCCGAGCGCGTCGATGAGGTATTTGTCGCCGACGAACGCGACCTCGTGCGGTTCGAGTTCCAGGAGTGCGCAGCCGGCGAGGAAGATGCTGGGTGCCGGTTTCGCCGCGCCGTGCTCTTCGCTGCACACCACCAGGTCACCGAAGTAGTCGAGCAGGCCGACCGCGTCGAGCTTGCGGCGCTGCTGTGGGACCGAAGCGTTCGAGACGATGCCGAGCCGGTAGCCGGGAGTCAGGTGCCGCAGCACCGGTTCGGCGTCGGGGAACGCCGACCAGGCGGCGCGGCGGTGCGCGTCGTACCCGGTGAACCACGCCGCGGCCTCCGGCTCGGGGATAGCCGACGGTGCCGTTCGCCGCAGATGGGACAGGAATCCGCGGGCCCTGGCGCGCTGCTGTTCGGGGAAAGTCAGTTCCCCTTCGGCGAAGCGGGAGTACTCGGTCTCGGTGATCTCGCGCCAGAGGGCAACGGC
The DNA here is from genome assembly GCF_053608525.1 of Nocardia sp. NPDC055029. NCBI lineage: Bacteria > Bacillati > Actinomycetota > Actinomycetes > Mycobacteriales > Nocardiaceae > Nocardia > Nocardia sp. NPDC055029. The sequence goes on along the minus strand of NZ_JBSGVQ010000025.1, from coordinate 45,165 downwards.
AGCGGCGGGATCGGGAAACCGGTCGAGCAGGCCGTCTTCACTCAGGTGCGCGAGCAGACCCGCCGCTTCCGAGGCCGAGTAGTCGAACAGGGTGTCGTCGACATCGAACAGCACACCGCGGATCGGCATGGGATCCCTTCTCTGTCGGCGGCGGGTCAGGTGAAGACATAGTCGGTCAGGGCGAAATGGCTGCTGCGCCAGGCGGCTTCGAGGGTGGAGGCGGGGCGGAGGGGGACGTCGCCGTGTTTGTCGAAATAGTAGCTGTTTGCGGTGGCGCAGCTGTCCTGCCAGAACACCTGGCCGCCGCGGCGGGCGAGCATTTCGCGGAAGTAGCGGTCGTTGGCGGCTTCGCTGATCTCGATGCGGTCGGCGTCGGTGCTGCGGGCGTGGTGCAGGCAGCGCAGGATGTGGCGGGTCTGGTTCTCGATCAGGGTGAAGTAGGACGCGCCGTTGTAGCCGTAGGGGCCGATGATGGAGAAGAAGTTGGGGAAGCCGGGGACGCTCACGCCCTCGTAAGCCTGCAAACGGTTCTCGTCCCACCAGGTTTCCAGGTCGCGGCCGCCGACGCCGTGCAGGTCGTAGGTCGGCATGTTGCCCGATTCCATGACCTTGAAGCCGGTGGCGAGGATGAGAACGTCGGCGGCGTGCTCGATGCCTGCCGCCGTGCGCACGCCGGTGGGGGTGATCTCGCTGATCGCCGTGGTTTCGAGGGTGACATCGGGGCGATTGAAGGTCGACAGGTAGTCGTTGGAGAAGCTGGGACGCTTGCAGCCGAGCGCGTATTTCGGGGTGAGCGCGGCACGAACGGCCGGGTCTTTCACCTGGCGGCGCAGGTGCGCCAGGCCCGCGCGTTCCCCGATCGCGGCGGTCGGCAGCGAGCGGTGGTAGTGAGCGGCGAGGGGGAAGGTGAATTCGACATAGGTCTGGCTCACCAGCCGGGTCAGGGTGCGCCCACCGGGGACTTTCAAGGCCAGGCGGGCGGGCAGCGGCAATGGCATGTCGGGGCGGGGCAGACACCAGATCGGCGTGCGCTGGAACACCGTCAGGTGCTCGACCTCCGGTGCGATCTCGGGAATCACCTGCACCGCGGAAGCGCCGGTGCCGATGATCGCGACCCGCTTGCCGCGCAGATCCTGCCGGTGATCCCAGCGTGAGGTGTGCATGGTGACACCGGCGAAACTCTTGATGCCGGGAATGTCGGGCAGTTTGGGCCGGGTCAGCACACCGGTCGCGCTGATCACGAAACGCGCGGTCAGTTCGCCGCCGTCGTCGGTGTGCAGGACCCAGCGCCGGGCATCGGAGTCGAAGTCGGCACCGAGAATGGTGGTGCCGAACCGAATTCGCGGTCGCAGCTCGTATTTGTCGACGCACGATTCGGCGTAGGCCTTGAGTTCACTGCCCGGTGCGTACACCCGTGACCAGTCGGTGCGCTGCTCGAAGGAGAATTGGTAGCTGAACGACGGAATATCCACGGCGACACCGGGATAGGTGTTCCAATGCCAGGTTCCGCCGACGCCGTCGGCTTCGTCGACGATCAGGAAGTCGTCGAATCCGGCGTTGCGCAACGCGATCGCCGCGCCGATCCCGGAGAATCCGGCGCCGACGATGATGATCTCGTGGTCGATTCCGGTGGTGGTCATGCGATCTCCTTCATCCGGGCGCGGCCGGGACGGGCGACGGTGCGGACGACATGCTCGGCGTCCTCCGCGTAGACGATGGTGTCGACCCGATGCTCGATGCCGTCGACCGTACGCACGCCGAGCGGCACCAGTCGTGCGATCGGCCAGGTCACCAGGGTGCAATGTGGTTGCCGCAGCGTGCGGTAGTAGCTGTTGTGCACGGCGACGCCCGCGGTGTCGTCGGGTGTGAGACGGTGCCGCAGCCACGAATCATGGACTTGGACGCGAAGATTGACGCGGGCGACGAGCCGCACCAAGCGCTCCGGCGTATGGCGCAGGACCGCAGCGCCAGGTAGCGGTGCGCGCGGCAGAATCCACACCGCGTCGGTCTGGAACACCGTCACCCGCGCGGCCTCGGCCGCGATGCCGGGCAGCAGTCGCGCTGCCGCCGCCCCGCTGCCGATGATCGCGACACGGCGGCCGGTGAATTCGTGGCGCGGCACGAATTCGGTGCTGTGCGTCTGGCGACCGGTGAAGGTCTCGGCGAATCGAGGAGTCATTTCGCCACCGGTTCGTAGGTGAGTTCGTCGGACCAGGACGGCCTGCGCCCCAGCACCCGGACCGGGAACCGGTCGATACAGGCGTTGGACACATCGGCAAGCAACTGGAACGGCTGGCGGCGGTGAATCGTGGCCTTACCGTGCATTTTCACCACGTGATACAGCGGCATCCGCCGGATCGCCGGGCTGCGTTCCCCGACGTTCTCGTAGCGGCGCACCGCCTGCCACAGCTTCTCCTCGTCGAGCCCGAGGGCGATGATGTTGGTCGACATCCGCGACAGCAGTGGCGCGTACAGCAGCGCGCCGAGCACGAACGACGGGCGCACCGCGAAACCCGCTGTCTCGATGGCGATCCGGCGCAGCGGTCCGGCCCCGAGCTGTTCGAGAACCTGGAAACCGACGGCAAGGTGCCGGGATTCGTCGCTGTTGATGTGCCGGAACACCTCGTGACACACCGGATCATCGACCTCGTCGAGCAGGAATTTCACCAGCGCGCCGTCCAGCGCGGTCTCGAGCGAGGGAATGACCGTGCCGAGCACCGGGAGGGTGAGCTGGTCCGCGTAGCGGTCGAGCCAGCTGATGACGAGGCGAATGTTCTTGTTGGGCAACGGCATCGCGTCGCCGTCGAGCATGCCCCAGCGGCGCATCAGCGCCAGTTCGGCATTGGCATGCTTCTGTTCCTCGGCGTGGAAATACCGGTAGATCTCGCGGAGCGGGCCGGGCGGCGCCTGGTGCACGAGGGCGGCGAAGCCGCGGGCGCCGACGTGTTCGATCCACACCAGATCGGCCATGAAGGTGGCAAGCCGGGGGCGCTGCTCGTCGGTGATGGTGTCGGCACCCGGTGCGTCCCAGTCGATGTCGGCCAGTGCCCACTGCTTGGCGCGCACGGTGGCGAGCATATCGGGATAGGCGAACGTCATTGTTCGATCTCCTTCTTCTGTGCTGGATCAGCGCACGACCCGCTCCAGCAGGCCGGCCGAACGGGTATAGGTCGCCGGCATCCACCGTTTGGCCTGCCACAGCATCTTGGCCTCGAGCTGCGGCACCACATACAGCTCGCCGTGGTCGACGGCGTCGAGGGTGGTGCGGGCGATCGCGGCGGGCGCGCGTCCGGTCCAGCGCAGGAGCAGTCCGCCGAGCCGTTCGGCGGTCTCGTCCATCGGTGAATCCGCTTGCATGATGTTGGTTTTCACGCCGGTCGGGCACAGCACGGTGACGCCGACGCCGGTGCCTGCCAGCTCGGCCGACAAGGTCTCCGACAGTGCCAGCACCCCCGCCTTGCTGACGTTGTAGGCCGCCATGCGGGGCGCCGCGCCGAACGCGGCCGCCGAGGCGACGTTCACGATCGCCCCACGACCCGCCTCCCGCAGGATCGGCGCGAAGACATGACAGCCATGGATGACACCCCACAGATTCACGCCGAGCGTGCGCTGCCAGTCGTCGAGGGCGAACTCGCCGACCACCGGTCCGCCCGCCCCGATACCCGCATTGTTGACGACGACGGTGGGTGCTCCGCCGAACCAGTCCTCGGCGGTGGCGGCCAGCCGGGTGACCTCGGCGATCTCGGTGACGTCGCAGGCGGCGCCGATCGCCTTCCCGCCCGCGGCCTCGACGAGTCCGGCGGTCTCGGCGGCGCGGTCGGGATCGATGTCCGAGCAGACGACGCGGCCGCCACGCTTACCCAGTTCTACGGCGAAGGCACGCCCGATTCCGCTGCCCGCGCCGGTCACCACGGCATCGGCGCTGGTGGTCCGGCGGCGTCCGCCGAAGGGAAACACTCGCATGGCAACTCCCGGGTCGACCCGGTGAGACTCGAACTGGTGGCAACTGCCACCATTGGCCGCACCTGACACCAATTAGGCTCGCAGAGGAGTACTTTGTCAACCATGGATGTGCGCGCACCGGCACGGACCTGGGGCGGGCTGACCGCCGACCAGCGCAGGGCGCAGCGGCGGACCAGCCTGGTCGACGCCGCCCTCGGCATCTGGATCGAGCACGGCTGGGCCGCGGTGACCATGCGCGGCGTCTGCCAGCGAACCTCGCTCAACGACCGGTACTTCTACGAGCACTTCGCCGACCGCGACGAGCTGCTCGCCGCGGCCTGGGACGAGGTATGCACCGAGGTGTTCGTCGACCTGGCGAGCATCGTCGCCCAGAACACCGAGCGCACACCCCTGGAGATCCTGCGCGCGGCCATCGCCCGCGCCGTCGAACTGCAATCCGACCCCCGCGGCCGCGCCAGGATCCTGCTCGCCGACCACGCGGGCAGCGCGGTACTCGAACAGCGCCGCAAGACCATGCTCACCGACGCCACCGATTTGCTGATCGCCGCGGCATGGCCCTATCTGCGCCCCGGCGTCGACGAGACCGCCATCCGCATGAGCACACTCGCCGGGATCGGCGGCTTCATCGAACTGCTGTCCGCCTGGCGCACCGGCGGGCTCGACGTGGATGCCGAACGCATCGTCGAACACACCAGCGCGATCGCGGCCCAGCTGGGAACGATGTTCCTACCGGCGGAGATCATCGGCGACCACTAGACTTTCGCGAAAGTATTCCTTGACAGGAATATTCCCTTCAAGGAATACTTTCGGCATGGACGAGATCGCCGCAGCACTCGGAGACGGCGCGCGATGGCGCATCGTCGAACTCCTCGCCGAACGACCGCGCTCCGTCGGCGAGCTAGCCGAGCTGACCGGGTTGCGGCAACCGCAGACCACCAAGCACCTCCAGACGCTGGCCCGTGCGGGCCTGGTCACGGTGTTCCCGCTGGGTCAGCGCCGCGTCTACGCCATCGAGTCCGGGCCGCTCACCGGCCTCGAGCAGCGCCTGCGCCAGCTCGTCGAGTCGATCGAAGCGAACGCGGACGAACGCGACGTGGTCGAGCGCTATCGCGCGGCCATCGAGGCGGAATCCGCTGTCGCCGACCATGATCGGTGGGCCGACGGCCGCGCCTTCACCTTCGATCGCGTGCTGGACGCGCCGCGCGAAGTCGTCTGGCGACACTGGGTCGACGCCGATCTGCTCGGATCATGGCTGGCCCCACCGTCGATGACGATCACCGAGTGCGCGCTCGAACCGACACCCGGCGGACGCGCTGTCCTCGACTACCGCGATCCCGAAGGCCGCCGGTACCACTCGGCCGGAAAGGTTTGCTCCGCAACCGAACCCGAGCACCTCGTCTTCGATCTCTCGGTCCTCGATGCGGCCGGAGCGGTGTCGTTCACCGGCCACTACGAGCTGGTCCTCGACCCGATCCAGGGCGGTACCCGACTTCGGCTCGGGCTCACCATCACCGAAACCTCTGTCGAGGCCGTCCCGTATATCGCCGGGATCGGCACGGGATGGGGGCAGGTGCTCGACAACCTCGCAGACACGCTCGGCACCACCAGAAAGTAGGGAAGTACAGTCATGACCGAACGTATCGTGGCCGCCAATATCGGCCTCACCCTCGACGGACGCTACAACGGACCCGGCGGCCCCACCGATGCCGCGGCGATCGTGCGCTACGCGACCACCGATGTCGCGCGCGACCACCTCACCCGGCTCTGGGAGAACGCGACGACGGCGGTCCTCGGCCGCCGTAACGCCGAGGGATTCCTCGCCTACTGGCCGACGGTCGCCGCGGACGACACCGCCGATCCGCGCGACCGCGCCTACGCGAAGTGGTTGGCAGACACCGACAAAGTCGTCCTGTCGACCACTGTCACCGACGCACCATGGGAACACACCCGCATGGTGAACGCGCCCGCCGCCGAGGTTGTCACGGAGCTGAAGGCGACCGGCACCGGCGAGATCCTCGTCAACAGCAGCCCGACCGTCATCAAAGACCTGCTCGCGGCGGACCTGATCGACCGCCTGTATCTGCTCATCTGCCCCGAGATCGCCGGCGGCGGGCAGCGCCTGTTCGACGACGGCCTGCCGGATTCCCGGTGGACGATCGCTCACCACGAAGTGGGCGAACTCGGCGAGATCGCCCTCACCTACGACCGCGTGCGCTGAGACCTCAGGGCGCGACCCGAACTCCCACCCCGAGGTCGCGCAGTGCGGTGGTCAGGAACTCGTCGACGGCGTCGGTCCGCTCCAGTTGCACGAGGTGGCCCGCGTCCGGGACCTTCACCACCGCACGCAGATCCGGGACGTTCGCACGCAGGACGGCGAGCGGGTCACGGCCGCTGAAACCCTCCATGTCGGGGTCGTTCTCGCCGTAGAGGAAGTAGGTGGGCACCGGGACCTGCGCGCCTGCGAAGGCTTCGGTGAGTGCCCAGTTGCGGTCCAGATTGCGATACCAGTTCAGGCCTCCCGTGAAGCCGGTGCGTTCGAACTCTGTTGCCAGTGTGTCGAATTCGGATTCGGAGAGCCACGACCACGGCAGCTCGGGCGCCTGGGGCAGGACGTCGAGGTAGCCGAGTCCGGGCGGGTTCTTCCAGGTGTCGAGGTAGTGGTAGTCGCCGGAGAGCGAGTAGTACACGCGGGCAAGGAATTCGCGGGGACGTGCTGCCAGTTCGGCATCGGCCACGCCCGGCTCCTGGAAATAGGCCAAATGCAGGAAGTGCCGTTGCGCCGCCTTGGTCCAGAATTCGGACGGGGCTCGTGGTGGTCGCGGGGAGAACGGATTGTTGAGCACCGCCACGGCATCCACGCGTTCGGGCGCACGCAGCGACAGCTCCCACACGAGCTGGGCGCCGAAATCGAGACCGACGAACACGGCCTTCTCGGCGCCGATGTCGTCGAGTAGCGCCAGCAGGTCACCGATCACGGCCTCGTTCGTATAGGCGGCGACATCGGCGGGGGCATCGGTGCGGCCGTACCCGCGCAGGTCGGGGGCGATGCCGCGGCATCCGGCGGCGGCGACGGCCGCGAGCTGGCGGTGCCAGACGAACGAGGTGTGCGGGAATCCGTGGCAGAAGACGACCGGATACCCCTGCCCCTGCTCGGTGACGTGCATCCGGATGCCGCCGGTGTCCAGGAATCGATGCGTCAGCTCCACTACCGTCTCCATTTCTAGAACGTGTTCTTATTTTGACGGTAGTGTCTGGAGGTCATGAGCGGAACACCCAAGATTCTCGCCGGCAAGGTCGCGGTGGTGACCGGGGCCAGCCGCGGTATCGGCAAAGGCATCGCCCAGGAATTGGGCGCGGCGGGGGCCACCGTGTACGTGACCGGCCGCACCACCACGCCGGGCAAGCTGCCCGGCACCGTGCACGCCACCGCGGCGGAGATCACCGCGCTGGGCGGACACGGGATCGCCGTCGTGTGCGATCACGCCGACGACGCGGCGGTCGAGAAACTCTTCGCCCAGGTCCGCGACGAGCAGGGGCGGCTCGACGTGCTGGTGAACAACGTCTACAACTCCCCCGCCGCCGCCCGCTGGCTCGGGCGCAAGTTCTGGGACGTGCCGCCGAAGGCGTGGGACGAGACCTTCGACATCGGCGTGCGGTCGCACTACGTGGCCAGCGTTTTCGCCGCTCCGCTGCTGATCGAGTCGGCAGGCTTGATCGTCAATGTGTCCTCGCCCGGTGCCAGGCGATACATGCACAACGCCGTGTACGGCGTCGGCAAGACCGCCCTGGACCGGCTCACCACCGACCTCGCCCACGACCTCGACGGCACCGGCGCGACGGCGATCTCGATCTGGCCCGGCATCGTGGATACCGAACTGCTGCAACTGGTTCCGGCCGACAAACAGGGTCGCCGACAGGTCACCCTGCCGGGCGAGGGCACCTTCGATCTGAACGCCGCCGAGACGCCCCGCTTCCCCGGCCGCGCCGTGGTTGCCCTGGCCGCCGATCCGGATCGCGCGGCGCGCGCGGGCACCGCGTGCAAGGTCGCCGATCTGGCCGAGGCCTACGGATTCACCGACGTCGACGGCCGGATTCCCCGCGCCGACTGACCCCGGGCCCGATCGGTCTGCGCACACCCCTGGAAATAGGTGAGACAGTGCGTTACATTCAAATCAGGGCCCGCCAGCTCGACGGCGATCCTTGTGACGATGGAGAGAAACAATGACGTTCTCGAAGACCGCAGCCACGAACCCGGACTACGCCGACACCCTGCTGACCTTGTCGGAAGGGTCGGTCCACCGCAGGTTCGATCCGTACCTCGATATCGACTGGGACGCACCCGAATTCGCGATCGACCGCGATGATCCACGGTGGGTGCTCTCGGCCGAGCTCGACCCGCTGGGCGCCACCCGGTGGTATCAGGAACTGCCGCTCGAGCGCCGGATCGAGATCGGCCGCTGGCGGCAGGCCAATGCCGCCAAGGTCGGGCTGGCCTTCGAGTCCATCCTCATCCGCGGGATGATGCAGTACGCCATGGCGCTGCCCAACGGCTCCCCCGAGTTCCGCTACTGCCTCCACGAGATGACCGAGGAGTGCAACCACATCCAGATGTTCCAGGAGCTGGTCAACCGCATCGGCGACGACGTGCCGGGCATGCGGCCGCTGTTCAAGGTCGCCTCACCGTTCATCGGCGTCGCGGGCGGCTACTTCTGGGCCATCCTGTTCATCGGCATCCTCGGCGGCGAGGAACCAATCGACCATTACCAGAAAGCCCTGATCAGGTCGGGGAACGCGACCCAGCCGACGCTGCTGCGGATCATGGAGATCCACATCGCCGAGGAGGCGCGCCACATCTCCTTCGCCAACGAGTTCCTGCGCGCCCACCTCGCCCGGATGAACCCGGTGAGCACCGCGGTCTGCGCCGTCGCCTTCCCGATCGCCATGCGCTGGCTCGCCGACGAGCTCGTCAAGCCGTCGACGTCGTTCGCGAAGAAGTTCGACATCCCCGACGAGGTGTTCGCCGACGCGTTCTGGCGCAGCCCCGCCTCCCGCAAGATCCTCAGCGGATTCTTCGGCGACATGCGCGCACTGGCCGACGAGCTTGGCCTGATGAACCCGGTGACCAAGCGGCTGTGGAAGCTGCTGAAGATCGACGGCGGCCACGCCCGCTACCGCAGCGAACCACCTCGCCGCATCGCCTGAACCCGCTACGCCCGGTAGCCGTCGGTGCCCGCGCGGGACATGACGATCGTGGGGACCACGGCCTGGGCGGACAGGCGCAGCAGGGAGTCGACCATCTCGACGATGTCGTTGACCGCGAGCATCTGCTCGGGGGGAATCCGGTCATGGATCCAGGCGCTCATGTCGGTGTCGACGTAGGCGGGTGCGATCGAGGTGGCGGTGACGCCGTTGCCGGATTCTTCGGCGTTGAGGGTGGTGAGCAGCGAGATGAGCGCGGCTTTGGCGGCTCCGTACACGGCCAGTCCGGCCTCGGCGTAGACGCCGGTGATCGAGGACAGCGCAATGACTTTCGCGCCGTGGCGGGGATCGGCGGCTGCTCCGGCGCGCAGCATCGGCAGGGCGCCCTGGATGAGCTGGATCGGTGCGCGCACGTTGACCGCGATGGTCTTGTCGAAGCGCCGCATCGACGACTCGGCCAGTGGGCCCGCGGTGCCGACACCGGCGTTCAGGATCAAGGCCGACATCGTCGCGAACCGGTCGGTGTGCGCGGTGAGTACCCGCGCGACGCCCTCCTCGTCGGACATGTCGGCGGCGACGGTGACCACCTCGGCGGCGCCGTGCGCACGCAGCTCGGCGGCGACCACGTCGAGACGGTCGGCGTCGCGCGCGGTGATGGTCAGCGAGTAGCCCTGCTGGGCGAGCCTATTCGCGATGCCGAGGCCGATTCCCCGCGAGGCGCCGCTGATCAGGGCGGACTTGGTCATTTCCGGGTTCCTTTCAGTGCGCGCAGGCCCGCGGCCATGAATTCCGGGGTGGCCTCGGCGGCGCGTTCGGCCGCTGCTCCGGAGTCGGAACCCTGCAACGCCCGGTGGGTGATGCCCTCGCCGATCACACCGAGTTTGAAGTTGGCGAGCGCGAGATAGAAGCCCCAGTCGCCGAGGTCTCGGCCCGACGCCGTCGCGTAGGACTGGGCGAGGGTGTCAGCGGTGGGCATCCGGTCGCTGGTCCATGCGGCCGACGAGCCGAGGACCAGGTCGAAGACCGGTGAGCGGTACACGCACATCAGGGCGACATCGGTGAGGGGATCACCGAGGGTCGACATCTCCCAGTCGACGACGGCGCGCACCTGGCTTGGATCGGTCGCGTCCAGGATCGTGTTGTCGATGCGGAAGTCGCCGTGCACGATCGAGGCCGCCGATTCGGTCGGCAGTGCCTCCGTCAGCGCGGAGTGCAGCGCGGCGACATCGGCGAGTTCGCGAGTCTTCACCCGATCCCATTGGGAAGCCCACAGATTCACCTGGCGTTCGACGAAACCGGTGGGCCGCCCGAATTTCTCGAGCCCCACCGCCTGCGGATCGACCTCGTGCAGGTGGGCCAGCACTCGCACCAGCTCGGCCGCGCTCGCCCCGACCTGGTCGTCGGTCAGGGTGGCGAGGTCGTCCTGATCGCGGATCACCAGGCCGTCGACGTATTCGACGACGGTCATCGGGGCGCCGAGCGCGGTGCCCTGCGCATCGAATGCGATGGTCCTCGCGACCGGAACCGCCGAGCCCTGGAGTGCTTCGGTGACGGTGAATTCGCGGGCCATGTCGTGCGCGGACGGCGTGAGTCCGGCGACGGGCGGACGCCGCACCACCCAGGTCGAGTCGTCGTCGGCCGCCGTGAAGGTCAGATTCGAGCGGCCGCCGCTGATCAGTTCCACCCGCAGCGCACCGCGCACCGGTACGCCGCTGTCGCGCAGGAACTGTTCCAGTGCGGCGACATCCATGCCGGGCAGACTCATTCGGCATCCTTCTGCGCGCGCTTGGCCGCGCTCACCGCGCGCTTGGCGATGGCCCAGCGGTGCACCTCGGACGGACCGTCGTAGATCCGGAACGGACGGACCTCGCGGGACAGCCGCGCCAGCGGCAGGTCGGCGGAGACGCCGAGGCCACCGCACATCTGCATGCTGCGGTCGATGATCCGGAATATCGCCTCGGCGGCATAGGTTTTCGCGATCGAGGTGGCGTTCGCCGCCGGCTCGCCGCGATCGAGTTCCCAGCAGGCGCGAGTCAGCAGCGCGCGGGTGGCGGCGATGTCGATCTCGTTGTCGGCGATCATCTGCTGGATCATGCCGAGATCGCCGAGCCGCGAACCGAATCCGCGCCGTTCCGCCGCCCGTGACACCGCCACATCGTGGCCGCGGCGGGCCGCGCCGAGCCAGCGCATCACATGCGTCATGCGGGCGGGGCCCAGGCGCACCTGGGCGTATTCGAAGCCACGGTCGACCGCGCCGAGCACCGCCGAATCCGGGACGAGCAGGTCCTCGAAGAACACCTCGCAGTGACCGCCGAGCATCGACCGGTCCAGGGTGTCGATATGCCTGCCCACCCGGATGCCCGGGGTGTCGGCGGGGGCGAGGAACATGGTCGCACCGCCGCGGTCGCCGGGCTCGCCGGAGGTGCGGGCCATGATGATGAACAAGCCCGCGCCGTCGGCGCCGGTGATGAACCACTTGTGGCCGTTGATCCGCCAGCCGCCCTCGGCGCGCACCGCGCGGGTGGTCAGCGCGGAGGGGTCCGAGCCGGCGCCGGGTGCCGGTTCGGTCATCGCGAAGGCCGAGCGGACGTCACCGCGCGCGAGTGGCGCGAGGAACCGCTCCTTCTGCTCGGGGTCGGCGATGTGGGCGAGCATGTGCACATTGCCCTCGTCCGGCGCCGCGATGTTCAGTGCCGTCGGGCCGAACAGGGAGTAGCCCGCTTCCTCGAAGATCGGGGCGCGGTCCGACATCCCCAGGCCGTGCCCGCCGTATTCGACCGGCGCGTGGGGTGCGAACACCCCGGCCTCGCGCGCTTCCCGCTGCAGGTCGGCGCGCAACGCGTCGCCACCGGCGGCGGTGATGTCGCCGTCGTTGGCGTCGTCGAGCGGGATGACTCGGTCGCGGATGAAGGCGCGGGTGCGCTCGGCCAGGCGCTGCACCTCGGGCGGATGGGACAGGTCGATCGCCACGGGCCAACTCCTCGACTCGACTTGCCGAACGTTCGCTCGGCATTGAACACTCACGACACTGACATGTTCGATACATGCTGTCAATTGCCGAGTTTTCTCATCGTGTACTGTTCAGCTATTCTGAACGCTATGAACGCTTCCGAGGGGGAATCGGCCACCCTCGGCGCACGCCTGCGACAGGCCAGGACCGCGACGGGCCTGTCGTTGCGGGAGACCGCGCGCCGCATCGATGTCAGCCCGGCCACCCTCAGCGCCATCGAGACCGGCAAGACGGGGGTCTCCGTGCCGCGGCTCCATCTACTGGCAGCCGAACTCGGCACCACGACGCAGTGGCTGATCGGCGAGCGGCCGACCCGAACGCCGATACCCCGACAGCGCGCCGCGGCCGATCCGGTGCACGAGACCGACCTCGCCTGGCGCGAGTTCCCGCCGCTGGATATCGATCCCGTCCTCGCCGCCGCCATCGACTCCTTCGTCGAAACCGGGTACCACGGCGCCACGATGCGGTCGATCGCGCAGCGGGCAGGCATGAGCGTGCCGGGCGTCTACCACCACTACCGCGACAAGCAGGAACTGCTCGTCCGGGCACTCGACCTGACCATGGACGAGCTGCACCGGCGGGTCGGCGCGGCCCGGGACGAGGCCGGCGCGGGCCGCGACCGGGTGATCCGGGTCGTCGAAGCACTCGCCCTGTTCCACACCCACCGCCGCGAACTCGCCTTCATCGGCGCCAGCGAGATGCGCAGCCTGAACCCTGACAATCGACGACGGATCACCGCGTCCCGCAACGAGATCCAGTACCTCCTCGACGAAGACATCGATACCGCGCTCACCGAGGAGAACCTCAGCACAGCCCACGCGAGAGCCGCCGGACGCGCGATCGCGACAATGTGCACCGCCCTGCCGCAGTGGTTCCGGCTGGACGGTCCGGCCACCCCCGAACAGATCGCCACCGAGTACGCCGACTTCGCCCTCGGGTTGCTCGGCATCCGCCGATGACTGCGACGGAATCGAACCGTCAGTCGAGTCTTGGTGCGCCGCAACCGAAATGACGTGGACCCGCCGGTCCGAACGGTGCGGCCCGCCCCGAAACTCTCGGGGCGGGCCCTTCCCCTGCACCATGCGGCGCCGCCACGTCGCACGGCAGGGTCCATGGTAGACGCGACAACCTCATCTGCCCCGTAACCACACCCGGACTACTGCGGACAACATGCTGGCGCCTGGGCTTTCCGCGGAATTCGCCGTCGATGTCACCCCGCACGACACTGCCGCGGCGCTAGGGCGCAACGGATTCCGCGCCCAATGCGGCGAACCATTCGAGATAGTCGGCGGTGACGGCGCGCAGCCGGGCGACCGGCCAATCGTCGGGCTGGAGTTCGCCGGGCAGGACGGGATCGGTCGTCAGGTGATCCAGACCCGCGCAGACGGCGGCGAATCTGACTGTCGGGTCGGGGGTTTCGATGGCGGAGAGCAGCGCGTGGCCGCGGGCGGACCAGCCGGGCAGCGACCAGAGGCGGGCGGCCAGCAGCGCGGGATCGTCGACGGGACGGGTGTGCAGGCGGAAGGTGGTGTCGTCGAGGTCGGCGGGCCAGGCGCGGTCGAGGTTGGCCGGGCGCATCCAGACGCCCTCGCGGAGTTCGGCCAGGCGCAGCGACAGCAGTGTCGCGCGCAGGGCGGCGCGGTCGGCGGCGGGGCGGCCGGTGGCGGTGACGACGACCTGTTCCCAGTCGCCGGTCCACGGGCGAGTCGGGGGCGCGGCGAGTTCGGTGCGCCGCGCGCGCAGTGCCGGGGTGAGGGTGTAGGCGCGGTTTGCGCGCAGCAGGTCACCGGCGGCGACCATCCGCGAGACGGCGACGCGGACGGTCGCCTCCGGGTAGCCGATGGCGGTGGTGGCGGCACAGATCTCCCGCGAGGTCATCGTCGGCGAATCGGCCGCGATGAGGATGCGGACCAGCGCGGAGCGGGCCGACACCGGACGGACATCGGTATCGGAGCCGGTCACAGGGGGTTGCACGGGTCGAGTCTACATATTTCACTATTGCCGCGGTCGTTTGTTATCTGTAACGTTACCGTTCATCAGTCGCCTCGCCGGCGTCGTCGACGACAAGGAGCTCACCCATGACCGCCACCTTCCCGCTGGCCGGGCGCACGATGATCATGTCCGGCGGCAGCCGCGGCATCGGCCTGGCCATCGCCGTGGCCGCCGCGCGCCAGGGCGCCAATATCACGCTGCTGGCCAAGACCGACGTGCCCGATCCCCGCCTGCCCGGCACCATCCACACCGCGGCCGCCGAAATCGAGGAAGCGGGCGGTCAGGCGCTGGCCGTGGTGGGCGATGTCCGCGACGAGGCCTCGGTGGCGAACGCCGTCGCCCAGACGGTGGAGCGATTCGGCGGCATCGACTACTGCGTCAACAACGCCTCGGCGATCGCCCTGGCCTCGACCGAGGAACTGCCGATCAAGCGCTTCGACCTGATGCAGCAGATCCAGATCCGCGGCACCTACCTGCTCTCCAGCGCGTGCCTGCCGCACTTGCGGCAGAGCGAGAACGCGCACATCTTGAGCCTGTCGCCGCCGCTGAACCTCGCCCCGCACTGGCTCGGCGGACACCCCGCCTACATGGTGGCCAAGTACGGGATGTCGCTGCTCACGCTCGGCTGGGCCGCCGAATACGCCGAACACGGCGTCGCCGCGAACTGCCTGTGGCCGCAGACGCTGATCGCGACCGCCGCGGTGCAGAACCTGCTCGGCGGCGACGACGCCATCGCCAAGGCCCGCACCCCGGAGATCGTGGCCGACGCCGCCGTCGCCATCCTGGGCCGCGACGCCCGCACGACGACCGGCAACACCTTCCTCGATGTCGATGTCCTCGCGGCCGAGGGCATCACCGATCTGTCCCGCTACGGCGGCTCGGGCGAGCTCGAGTACGACATCTTCGTCGACCCGCCGCAGGCCTGACCCCGGGCGTTGGATCAGCTCTCCGCCGCCGCGGCGATCTGATCCAGCGACACCGCCGGGGCATTGTCCGCCGTGCCGAAAATCGCCGGGTAACCACTCGACACCGGTCGGCCGTCGAACTGTGACCAGCCTGCGTCCGTTTTGTCCGGATACCCTGAGGGGATGCAGATCGAGGTGACACCCCTACCCGGGGTCGGTGTTCGCAAGGATTTCCCGGTGCGCAAGGGCGGCAGGCGCATCGGTGTCGTCGAGCACCGCGACGGCTCGATCGATTTGATCGTCGGCAGGCCGGGCAATCCCGATGCCACCGATCAGATCGCCCTGTCGAGCGCGGAGGCGTCGGCCTTGGCCAGCCTGCTCGGCGCGCCGCAGGTGGTCGCCCAGCTCGAGGCCGAACATCGCGAATTCGACGGCGTCAGCACCGCCCAGTTCTCGATCGCGGCCCACTCGCCCTACGACTGCCGCACGCTCGGCGACACCCGGCTGCGCACCCGCACCAAGGCCTCGATCGTCGCGGTGATGCGATCCGGGGCGGTCATCGCCTCACCCGGGCCGGAATTCGTGTTCACGGCAGGCGACGTGCTCATCGTGGTCGGGTCGGCCGACAGCCTGGAAGCCGCCGCGCAGATCCTGCACGACGGCTGAGCAGACGGAATCTATCGGCGGTGCAACGATCGGACGGTGACCGCACCCCACAGCACCAGCCGCACCGCGGCCGCCATGTAGAAGACATACGCCAGCAGGACCAGGACGGGACCGTAACTACCCGCCCAGTCCCCCAGCCGCAGCAGCGCGGCGAGGCCGAGGCCGACCAGGACGAGGCCGAGGATCAGCCCGGGCATCGCCAGCGGGGCGATGGGCGATTCGACGGCCGGAGTCGCGGTGACGCGGCGATCTCGGCCGGTAACTGACAGCTTGCTGTTCGGTTCGAAGTAGATGCTACTCATAACCATGAGGTCCCTTCCGGCGGCCGTCCCGACACGGCCGGCACCTGATCCATGGGGTTCTATTCGAGGCCAGTCGCGCCGTAACGGACAGCCTGGGCGTTCGTGACGAAAGGCCCCCGACGACCTTGCCGTTGATCACGAACGGTTAACGTTCAGCAATTACGAGCGTGCCAGCTCAGGTAACCGATTGACAGCTAGTGTGATCTGCATCACATAGAACATTCGTTCGACACGAGTCGGTAACGCACGTTACATTTCCGGCAAAATACCCCTCGGAACTGGCGGAACCGCTGCGTAACTGGACATTTGGTCAACAGACGAACATTGATGTTATTTATCGAACCGTTACGCCCCTGACGTGCGACAACGCACAGATTTACACCGCAACCCACCCGGTACCTCGACACGCCACCGTGACGTCGGCGAACCGCCCCGCAGAGCCCTACTCGCAGCGGAACCCACACGCCCGGAACAGTTTTCGGGTATCACCGACAGTGAAACCATGCCGGCACCCGGAGTTCTCCTACGATGGGCGGCGGCACAACACCAGCACTGTGTGAGGGGGTCGTCGAACGATGAGCGACAACGCGAAGGTGATCGACCAGTCCAGTCCCAGCATCGCCCGGGTCTACGACTATCTACTCGGCGGCAAGGACAACTACGAGGTCGACCGCGCGGTCGGCGACCACTTCAAGCTCAATCTGCCCGGGTCCGTGGCGATCGCGACCACCAACCGGCAGGCCCTCACCCGCGCGGTGCGCGAGATGGCCGAGGCCGGGCTGACCCAGTTCCTCGATTTCGGCAGCGGCCTACCCACCGCCGACAACGTGCACCAGGTCGCGCAGCGGATCAACCCCGACGCCCGCGTCGTCTACATCGACAACGACCCGATCGTGCTCGCGCACGGGCGCGCGCTGCTGGCGACCAACGACAACACCACCGTCGTGCAGGCCGACGTGCGCGATTCGACAGGCATCCGCGCCGACGAGCAGGTGAACCGGCTCATCGACTTCGACAAGCCGGTCGCGTTGATCTTCAGCGCCGTCCTGCACCACCTCAACGACGACGAGGACCCGCGGGCGATCGTCGAGTACTGGACCGATCAGATCCAGGTCGGTAGCAGTGTGTTCATCACCCATTTCCGGTCCGGGCACAACACCGAGACCGCCGCGGCCGAGGCGAAGCTGCAGTCCACCTTCGGCCGCGGCCGCTGGCGCACCGACGACGAGATCGCCGACCTGTTCGGCGACCTGCACCTGCAGGAACCGGGCGTGATCGCGGCCGCGCTGTGGCGCCAGGACGAGCCAGGCGGCGACGGGAAGCCGCAGCTCGTCTCGCCTACTCCCACGCTGTCGGTGTGGGAGGAACTCATCGTCGCGGCCATCGCCGACAAGCGGTAGGGCGGTTCGTCCGACTCGCGAATATCGGCGAATTTCCGGCGACGACATCTCGTCTGTTCGCGCGGGTGAACGCGCCACGTTCGGCTATCTTGTGCATCTAGTTTTCGATGCTGCTGGATCGTTCGTGTCGCTTCGCCGCAATCACGTGCCGCGTGAGATCCACGCCTCGTGTTTCCGGCGACCCCATCAGACGAAGGACGCCGGTCACCATGCCCGCACCCGTTATCCTCCACGGCCGCATCGTACGGCTGGAACCCCTGGCACCCCAACATGTTCCCGGCCTGGTCGCGGCTGCCGCCGCGCTCGGCCCTGCCGGGTTCACCATCGTCCCGCACGGTGAGCAGGAGGCGCGCACCTACGTCTTCCAGGCCGAGGCCGCGCAGCTGGCGGGCACCGTCCTGGCCTTCGCGATCGTCACCCTCGACGAGGAATGCGTGGTCGGGGCGACCAGGTTCACCCGGCTCGACTACTGGCAGGGTCCGCTGAGCTGGCCGCTGTCGGCCGAGCCCGTCACCGCCCTGCCCGGCGGGGCGATCCCCGACGCGGTCGAGATCGGCAACACCTGGCTGATGCCCGCGGTCCGCGGCGGCCTGGTGAACCTCGAATCCAAGCTGCTCATGCTCACCCACGCCTTCGACGGCTGGGGTGTGCGACGGGTGAGCTTGCGCGCCGACGCCCGCAACCTGCGCTCGCGTACCGCGATCGAACGGCTCGGTGCGGTGAGCGACGGTGTGCGCCGGGCACATTCGCGTGGGCTCGACGGCGCGGTGCGCGACACCGCGTTCTATTCGATCCTGCACGACGAGTGGTCGGGAGTGCGGCTGCGGATCATCGAGCAGCTGGCCGCCCGCGCCGCGGTCCCGCGCGCGCCGCTGATCCCGGCGACCGCCGAGGCGTTGCGGCCCTTGGCTTCTCCGATCGGCTGACCGGGGGTCACTTCGGCACGGACTCGATCCGCTCGGCGATGATCTCGGCGAGTTCGTGCGGGCGCTCCTCGGGCAGCCAGTGCGAGGCGCCGTCGATTACTTCCAGGCGATAGTCACCGGTCACGTAGCGCTCGGTCAGTTCGGCGCCGCGGCGCGCCAGTGCCGTGTCGCCGGAGCTCCAGACATGGGTCACCGGAACCCGGACCGGCGCCGACATGGCGCGCTGTCCGGCCAGCGGGAGCGCGCGGTACCAGTTTAACGCACCGGTGAGCGCACCGGCGTCGACGATCTCGCGGTGCACCCTGGCGATCGCGTCCGGCGCCATGCCCGTGCCTGACAGCGCCCGGTCCAGCAGTCCGGGCCGGGCGAGCATGAACCGCTCCGGCAGCGCCGGGAGCTGGAACAGACCCATGTAGTAGGAGCGGGCGAGCTGATCGCTGCTGACCAGCGAGCGCCGGAACGCGCCGGGATGCGGCACCGACACCGTCACCAGCGTGCGGACCAGGTCGGGCCGGGCGCCGGCCACCGACCAGGCGACCATGGCGCCCCAGTCGTGGCCGACCAGATGCACCGGCCCGCGGTCGATCTCGCGGATCAGCGCGACCACGTCGCCGACCAGTTCGGAGACCCGATAGGCGAATCGGCCCCGCGGGCGCGCGCCCGGCGAGTAGCCACGCTGATTCGGGGCGATGGTGCGGTAGCCGCGGGCGTTGAGCAGCGCGGTGAGCTCGGACAACGAGCTCGCGGTCTGCGGAAAGCCGTGCAGCGCAAGGACGACAGGGCCGTCGATCGGTCCGGAGTCCACCACGTCGAAACGAAGTCCGGCATGGGTGAAGGAGGTCAGTCGGTTGCTCAAGGGAACCCTCCGGTCGATCGACGGCCTAATTGACTTGTCGGTAAATTACCTGGCGTTCAGTCGGTCGTCAACGACCGGTGCCGCCGTGGACGACCGCGACTTCGGCGCCGCCGAGGTCGAAAGCCCGATGCAGTACGCGGACCGCCTCGTCCAGGTCCGTGTCGCGGACCAGCACCGAGATCCTGATCTGTGAGGTGGCGATCAGGTCGAGGTTGATGTTCGCCGCGGCCAGCGCCTCGCAGAACGTCGCGGTGACGCCAGGGTGGTTCTTCATCCCGGCACCGATCAGCGAGACCTTGCCGACGCGATCGTCGTAGCGGACATCGGCGAAACCGATGTCGGCGCGGCGATCGCGCAGCAGTGCCACCGCGCGGGCGCCGTCGGCGGCGGGCAGGGTGAAGGTGATGTCGGTGCGACCGGTGCCGGTGTTCTGTACGACCATGTCGATGGGGATCTCGGCGTCGGCGACCGCTCGGAACACCTGCGCCGCATAGCCCGGCTCGTCGGGCAGGCCGACGACGGTGACCTTGGCCTCGGTGCGATCGTGCGCGACGCCGGTCAGCACGGCCTGGTCGGCGGGGATGTCGGCCATCGAACCGAACACGGTGGTGCCGACGGCGTCGGTGTAGGACGAGCGCACATGCACCGGCACGTGGTAGCGGCGCGCGTATTCGACGCAGCGCAGCATCAGCACCTTCGAACCGCAGGCCGCCATCTCGAGCATCTCCTCGTAGGAGATCTGGTCCAGTTTCTGCGCGTCGGGCACGATGCGCGGATCGGCGGTGAAGACGCCGTCGACGTCGGTATAGATCTCGCAGACATCGGCATTCAGCGCCGCGGCCAGCGCGACAGCGGTCGTATCGGAACCGCCGCGGCCCAGGGTCGTGACGTCACGGCTGTCCTGGCTGACGCCCTGGAAGCCGGCGACCAGCACCACCTCGCCGTCGTCGAGAGCGCGGCGGACCCGGTCTGGATCGACCTCGATGATCTTGGCGTTGCCGTGCGCGCCGGTGGTGATGACGCCTGCCTGGGAGCCGGTCAGCGACCTGGCATCGGCACCCAGCGAGTGAATCGCCATGGCCACCAGGGCATTCGAGATGCGCTCGCCCGAAGTCAGCAGCATGTCCATCTCCCGCGGCGGTGGTGCGGGCGCCACCTGGCCTGCCAGATCCAGCAATTCGTCGGTGGTGTCGCCCATGGCTGAGCAGACCACCACCACATCGTGACCCTGCTTCTTCGTTTCCACGATCCGCTCGGCGACCCGCCGGATCCGCTCCGCGCTCGCCACCGACGATCCGCCGAATTTCTGCACAACCAGGGCCATCCCTCGTCCTCTCCCCTGCTCGCCCACGCGCGATCCGCGGGTGACTCTTCCGAGTATCCCGGCATTTCTGGCACGACTGTCCTGATTCGTGGTGAAAACAACTGCCGCCGAATGGATCCGGCCGCGATACTGGCTGGACGGGGGTGGCGCGAGCGGCGTTCGTTCCCGGCTCGGCAGTTCTCGGCGGTTAGGCGAATTCCCATGACCAATCAGCTCTTTCGTTCCCCACGCGGCTCGTTCGGGGTCACCGTTCTCGGCACCGGAGCGCTCGCCACCGAGGTCACGCGGATCCTGCGCGACACGCGTGGCGACTTGCGGGAACGCGCCGGTGCGGAGCTGGTGCTCGACGGGCGGGCGGAGCTTTTGGTCGATGCGACCGAGGACATCGACTCGGTGACGGCGATGCTCGACGCACTGCGCGAGGGCCGGTCGGTGATCACCGCGAACACCGCGCTGATCGCCGAGCACGGGCACCGGCTGGCCGCGGCCGCCGAGCAGCACGGCGCCGACCTGTTCTTCGAAGCGGCGGTGGCGGGCGGGGTTCCGGTGGTGCGGCCGCTGACCCAGTCGCTCTCCGGTGACCGGGTGAATCAGGTGCTCGGGGTCTTCCCCGCCGAACACAGCAGGCACGCGGCCGCGCAGGCGGCGATCCTGGCGACGCTGGCGTTCCATACCCGGGTGGAGGTCGGTGACGTGCACTTCGAGGAGTCGGGCCCGGCGACAGCGCACGATCTCGACGCCGCCGAGGCACTGGGCCTGCGCCTGCGCACGCTCACCGTGTGCACCAGAGTCGCCGAAGACGGTGGCAAGGAACAGATCTCGGTCCGCGTGCACCCCGCGCTGCTCCCGGCGACCGATCCCCTCGCCCGGGTCGACGCGCCGTTCAGCGCGGTGGCCGTCGACGCCGCGGGCGCGGGCAGGCTGATGTTCTACGGTGACGGCGCCCCAACCGCCACCGCGTCGGCCCTGCTCGGAGACCTGATCACCGCCGCCCGCAATCGCGTCAACGGCGGGCGCGCACCCCGCGCCTCCTACTACGCCGAACTCCCCGTCGCTCCCCTCGGCGACACCCCGGCCCGCTTCTACCTGAACCTGCGGGTCACCGACCACGCCGGTGCGCTGGCCCAGGTCGCGGCGGTGTTCGCGGAACACGGCGTGAGTATCGCGCGGCTACGCCAGGAGCACCGCGGCGACGACGCCCACCTGATCGTCCTCACCCACCGCGCCCTGGAGTCGGCGCTCACCGACACGGTCGACGCGCTCGCGGACGCACCCTGCGTCCGCGAGGTGACGACCCGATGGCGGATCGAGGGCACCGACGACTAGCGTGCCCTGCCCTCTGCGGCCCCACCCGTGGTGCGGACGATCGCCGGGCAGTCGCCGACTCGCCAACAGTCGTGGGTGGGGCAATCACTCGCTGCGGCGGGCGTCTGTCGGTTCGTACCGGCTGGTGAAGTCGAGGATGCGCGCCGTGACCTGTTTCGGGATCTGGTGGAAGATGCCGTGGCCTGCGCCCGCGAAGATCTCGGTGTCGCAGGTGGGCACGTTGTCGCGCAGGCGTTCGGTCGCGAGGGTCGCGTCGACGACGAGCGACTCGGATCCGAACAGGCCCAGAGTCGGCACTGTGATCGCCGCCAGCCGCTCGTCGGTGAACATCCGCGGGTAGCCGATCGACGGGACATATCCCAGAGCGGCTTTCACTCCGGCGAATTCGGTGTCGGTCAGGGTGACGCCAGGGTTGAGCCACTCGTTCAGCTTGCGGAGGTTCTTGTCGGTCGGCCGAGCGCCTACCTTGATCATCGTCCACAGCACGCTCCAGCGGACCTTCGTCAACGTGCCGCCGGGCTCGATCACCGTCAGACTGACGAGCCGTCGCGGTTCGCTCGCCGCGATCGCCATCGCCTGCCATCCACCCTGTGAGTAGCCGACCAGGTGAACTCGGTCGACGCCGAGACCGTCGAGGACCTCGAGAAACCAGGCACCGAACCGTGTTTCGTCGATCGGTGCGATCTGGATGCTGAGACCCGGCGTGCCGAGGAACTCGGGTGCGTGGACGACCCGATCGCGCGCGATCTCCTCGATGACGTGAGTCCAGGCCAGACTGTTGCCCCCGAGCGAGTGCATCAGCACGATCGGCACGCCGTCGCCCCGGCCGAAAGTGCGCACCCGGGTGGTGCCGAAAGAGGTGGGGACGTCGGCCGTTGTCGATGGAATCGGCTGCTGCTTCTCCAGTTCCCGGTAGGACCTCAGGAACTCCTCGCGCGCCTTGTCGTTCTTGAATCGCCCGATCTTGGCCATGACCACCCCTTATCTCCGTTGGTGATATCACCGTACCATAAAGATGGTATGGGCGTACCATCAAGAGCCTGCTGGACGAATCAGGACGAAGGAGCGAGCGTGCCGCGGTTGGCCGATCACGAAGAACGGCGCGGGTCCATCACCGGAGCCACGCGCCGGGTCATCGCCCGCGGCGGGCTGGATGCCGCCACTTTCCAGTCCGTCGCGGCTGAGGCCGGGGTATCGGTGCGATCGGTGCAGTACTACTTCGGCACCAAGCGGGAGTTCCTGCTCGCCACCCATCGCGCCGTCGTTGCGAATTCCGGTGCGCGGCTGCACCAGGCGCTTGCCGCGCTCGGACCGGACGCGGGCCCGCGCGATATCGTCCGCGCGGTCCTGCTCGGTCTGCTCCCCCTCGACGAGCCGAGTCGCGAGGACGCCGTCATCCTCGGGATTTTTCACGCCGCCACGCTCACCGGCCCCGACCTCGAGTCCGCCGACACCGCCGAGACACCGAACTACATCGTCGATGCGGTCGCCGCCCAGCTCCGGCGGCTACGCGGCCCCGATGCCGAGGAGACGACCATCCGCGCGGACGCCGAGATCGTCCTGCTCGCCGTCGCCGGGCTGGCCCAGGGAATGCTCACCGACAACGACATGGCCGCGCGCGCACCGCACCTCGTCGACCATCTGCTCGACCGGGTGATGATCGCCTGACCGCCGAAAAGCAGCGAGCCCCGGGCAGTTGCCCGGGGCTCGCGTGGTGACGCTCTACTTCTTTCGTTCCTTCTTCTCGCGCACGCGCACCGAGATGCGCACAGGCGAGCCGTCGAAGCCGAACTCCTCGCGCAGGCGGCGCTCCAGGAAGCGGCGGTAGCCCGCCTCGAGGAAGCCGGTGGTGAACAGCACGAACGTCGGCGGACGGGTGCCCGCCTGGGTGGCGAACAGGACGCGGGGCTGGCGGCCGCCGCGCATCGGCGGCGGGGTGGCCGCGATGACTTCCTTGAGCCAGGTGTTCAGGCGGCCGGTGGAGATGCGCTTGTCCCAGGACTCGAGCGCGGTCTCCATCTGCGGCACCAGCTTGGCCACGGCGCGGCCGGTGTGGGCGGAGATGTTGACCCGCTGGGCCCACGGCACCCGCACCAGATCGCGATCGATCTCGCGCTCGAGCATGTAGCGGCGGTCCTCGTCGACCAGGTCCCACTTGTTGAACGCCAGCACCAGCGCGCGACCGGAGTCGGCGACCAGGCTGATCACGCGCAGGTCCTGTTCGGTCATCGGCACCGAGGCGTCGATCAGCATGATCGCGACCTCGGAAGCCTCCAGCGCCGACTTGGTGCGCAGCGAGGCGTAGAACTCGGTGCCCGAGGCGTTGGACACCTTGCGGCGCAGACCGGCGGTGTCGACGAACTTCCACACCTTGCCGCCCAGTTCGACCAGCGAGTCGACCGGGTCGACGGTGGTGCCCGCGACATCGTGGACCACCGAACGCTCGTCGCCGGCGAGCTTGTTGAGCAGGCTCGACTTGCCGACGTTCGGCTTGCCGACCAGCGCGACGCGCCGCGGTCCGGCGGCGCCGGTGCCTTCGCGCGGGGTCTCGGGCAGTGCGGTGAGCACGTCGTCGAGCAGGTCGCCGGTGCCGCGGCCGTGCGCGGCCGAGACCATCCGTGGCTCACCGAGACCCAGCGACCACAGGCTGGCCGCCTCGAGTTCGACCTTCTGGTCATCGACCTTGTTGGCCACCAGGATCACCGGGATCTTGGAGCGGCGCAGTTTGCGCACCGCGGCCTCGTCGGTCGCGGTGGCGCCGACGGTCGCGTCGACGACGAGCAGGATCGCGTCGGCGGTCGCCATCGCCACCTCGGCCTGGCGGGCGACATGCTGCTGCAGGCCCTTGGCGTCGGGCTCCCAGCCGCCGGTGTCCTGCACCAGGAATCGGCGCCCCGCCCAGCTGGCCTCGTAGGAGATGCGGTCGCGGGTGACGCCGGGGACGTCCTCGACGACGGCTTCACGGCGGCCGAGAATGCGGTTCACCAGGGTCGACTTGCCCACGTTCGGGCGGCCGACCACGGCGACGGTGGGCATCGCGAGGTGTTCGTCACCCTCGTGCTCACCTTCGAAATCGGCGATCTCCCAATCGGCTTCGTCGGACCAGGTGCCGTCTCCGACCAGAACCTCTTCGTCGATCATCGCGAACCTCCTGTCGTGGCCGAAAGCTGCTGGGCCACCACGCGGTAGAGCTCGTCGATGGTCTCGTCCATCGTCAGGTCGCTGGTGTCGACGAGCACCGCGTCGGCGGCGGGGCGCAGCGGCGACACCGTGCGGGTGGAATCGAGGGTGTCGCGACGCTGCACGTCGGCCAGCACGGCCTGGTAGTCGTCGCCGCGGCCCTCGCGGATGTTCTGGGCATTGCGCCGCTGGGCGCGCGCCTCCGCGGAGGCGGTGAGGTAGATCTTGGCGTCGGCGCCGGTGAGCACGACGGTGCCGATGTCACGGCCCTCCACCACGATCCGCCCGGCCATCGCCGCGATCTCGCGCTGCAGGGCGACGAGCTGCTCGCGCACCTGGGCCACCGCGGACACCGCGGAGACAGCTTTGGTGACGGCATCGCCGCGGATCTCGGCCGAGACGTTTTCACCGTCGAGCTCGATCACCTCGCGGCTCGGGTCGGTGCCGATCGACAACGGCAGCGCCGCAACGGTTTCCGCGATCGCGGCCGGATCGGTCAGGTCGACCTCGGCGCGCAGCACGCACAGCGTCGCGACCCGGTACATGGCGCCGGTGTCGAGGTAGCGGGCAGCCAGGCGGGTCGCCAGCCTGCGCGACACACTGGACTTGCCGGTACCGGACGGGCCGTCCATGGCGACGACGAGGGTGCCCTCGCCGGTCATCCGGTCGCCGGCGAACTCCACCGGGAAATCCACTCCGTTCACAGCTGCACCGCCTCGTAGAGTTTGCCGATCTCGTCCCGGCCGAGCACGCGCAGCGTGCCGGGACGCTGGTCGCCCAGTGCCACCGGGCCGATGTGGGTACGCACCAGCCGGATCACCGGGTGGCCGACCTCGTCGAGCAGCCTACGCACGATGTGCTTGCGGCCCTCGTGCAAGACGAGCTTGACCAGCGAACGACCCTCGTAGGCCTCGAGCAGCATGAACTTGTCGACCTTGGCCGGGCCGTCCTCGAGCTCGACGCCCTCACGCAGGCGCTTGCCGACCAGGCGGTAGTTGACCTCGCCGTTGACGGTGGCCAGGTAGGTCTTGGGCACCTCGAACGACGGGTGCATCAGGCGGTGCGCCATCTCGCCGTCGTTGGTGAGCAGCAGCAGGCCCTCGGTGTCGGCGTCGAGACGGCCGACATGGAACAGGCGCTGCCCGGCGGCGATCCGCTCGGCGACAATGTCACCGACGCAGGGGCGGCCAAGATCGTCGGACATGGTGGACTGCCAGCCCTTGGGCTTGTTCAGCACCAGGTGCACGAGTTCGTCGCGGACGACGACGCGGGTGCCGTCGACGCGCACGACCGCGTTCTCCGGATCGACCCGCAGACCCTGCTCACGCACGATCTTGCCGTCGACCTCCACGCGGCCCGCAGCGATCATGTCCTCGGCCGCGCGGCGCGAGGCCACCCCGGCCTTGGCGAGCACCTTCTGCAGGCGTTCACCTTCGCCCCAGGGCAGCTTCTTCGGGCCCTCGGTGTTTTCGGCGTGCTGGTGACGCGCGGGCTTGGCGTTGTTCAGGATCGTCGGCGCGACGACCTTGCGCTGTGGCTTGGCGGACTTGGTCTTGCGGGCCGGCGCCTGCGAGGTCGCCGGGCGGGCGGTGCTGCCTGCCCGCTGGCCGCCGCGCGCCGGGCTACCTGCCGAGCCGGAGCTGCGCTGGTAACCGCCCTCGCGGCGGTCGTCGCCACCTCGCTGGTAACCGCCACGGCGATCGTCGCCGCCACGCTCGTAGCCGCCCGCGGAACCACCACGCCGATCGTCGGTCGCGCCGCGCTGGTAGCCGCGGCCCGCCGATCCGCGGCGGTCATCGGTGCCGCCACGGGTGAAGCCACCCGAGGAGGGGCGGCGGCCGGTCGACTCACCGCGCTCGTATCCGCCGGTGCCGCGGCGGCCGGTCGCATCGCTGCGGCTGCCCGACTGCCCGGTGCGCGCGGTGCCGCCGCGGGTTCCCGTGGTCCGGTTCGCGCCGCTACGGGGCTGGTCGGTGCGTTTTCTTCGGTCCGGTGTGCCATCTCGGCGAGCGGAATTATTCATCTGTCCTGTCAATCGTCGGTGCCGAGATCCATGTCGGACTCGGTCGTTTTCTTCAGCCTGGTGAACCGGGGGTCGGTCTCCATGCTCTCGCTGATCTCGTCGATCAGGTCGACGCCGGGAAGCAGCGGCGCCAGCGGTGGCAGGTCGCCCAGTGAGGCGAGCCCGATCCGTTCGAGGAACAACTCGGTGGTGCGGTACAACGTGCCGTTGGTCTCCGGGTCCTGACCCGCTTCCGCGATCAAGCCCCTGGCCAGCAGTGTGCGCATCACTCCGTCGACGTTCACCCCGCGGACCGCGCTGACCCTGGTCCGGGTCACCGGCTGGCGGTAGGCGATCACCGCCAAGGTCTCCAAGGCGGCCCGGGTCAGCTTCGTCCGGGCCCCGTCGAGCAGTACACGCTCGACATAGGGCGCGTACTCCTGTCGAGTATAGAAGCGCCAGCCGTCACCGACGAAACGCAGGTCGATGCCGCTGCCCCGCGCGGTGAGCTCCGCCGACATGGCCCGCAGCGTGGTCTCGACCCGCTCCGCGGTGTCGTCCAGGGCCGCTGCCAGCTGTTCTACCGGCGCGGGAGCGTCGACGACGAGCAGCATCGCCTCCAGCGCCGACCGCAGTTCGGGATCGTCGAGCGGCTCGGAAGTGAACTCCACCACTGTCTCGGTCATGCTGTGCCCTCCTGGATGATCGGGAGCCCTCCGTGGTTACGCTGCGCTGCCGCCGCCGGGCCTGACCCGATCATCCGTAGTCCTCCTCGAAGGTCAGCGCGGCCGCTTCGGCGTCCGGATCGAGTTCGCCGAGCCAGCTCACGGCCAGCGGCCCGAGCGGATCGGGCTGGTCGAACGCGATGGTCTTGCCGCGGTACAACTCGAGCAACGCCAGGAACCTGGCCACGATTTCCACCGGCACCGTGCAGTCGTCGACCAGTTCGGCGAAGGTGGTCCACCCGCCGGGACCACGCTCCTTGAGCCGGGCCAGCACCAGCTCGGCCTGCTCGGCGACCGAGATGGTGTGCATGTGCAGATGCCCGAGGCCGACCTGGGCGATCGGGCGTGGCCGGAACGCGGCGGCGGCGATCTCGGCGAACGCGGCGATGTCGACGCCGAGGGTCACTTCCGGCAGCAGCCCTTCGAACTGTTCCTCGAGCGCCACCGAACGCGGATACCGGCGCAGCGCGGCCGCTTCCAGCTCGGCCAGCAGCGCGGCCACCTGTTTGAACGCCCGGTACTGCAGCAGGCGGGCGAACAGCAGGTCGCGGGCGTCGAGCAGTTCCAGATCGTCGGCGTCGGTCATCTCGCCCGACGGCAGCAGCCGGGCCGCCTTGAGGTCGAGCAGAGTGGCCGCGACGACGAGGAATTCGGTGGTCTGATCGAGGATCTTGTCCGCGCGCAGCTTGGTGTTCTCGGCGAGCTCGGCGGTCAGCGCCTTGGTGTAGGCGATGAACTCGTCGGTGACCTGATGCAGCGCGACCTCGGTGACATCGAGTTTGCGCGAGCTGATCAGCGTCAGCAGCAGATCGAACGGCCCCTCGAAGTTCTTCAGCCGCAGGTGGAACCCGGTGTTCTCGGCGGCGGGTGCCGCTTCTTGCTGAGCCTCTTGCACCTCGGGTATTGCGTCGATCACCGGCCCGACCGGTGGATGACTTCGCGTGCCATGGCCCGATACGACTCGGCGCCCGCCGATTTCGGCGCCCAGGTGGTGATCGGCTCACCGGCGACGCTGGCGTCGGGGAACCGCACGGTGCGGGAGATGGCGGTGTCGTAGACCAGGTCGCCGAACACCTCGACCACGCGCGACATCACCTGACGGGAGTGCAGCAGCCGGGCGTCGAACATGGTGACCACGATGCCGTAGAGGCTCAGGCGCGGGTTGAGCCGGTCGCGCACCTTCTCGACGGTGTCGTTGAGCAGGGCCAGACCGCGCAGCGAGAAGTACTCGCATTCCATCGGGATGATGACGCCGTCGGAGCAGGCCAGCGCGTTGACGGTGAGCAGGCCGAGCGAGGGCTGGCAGTCGATGAGGATGTAGTCGTAGCGGTCACGCACACCCGAGAGAGCCCGGCCGAGTGACTGCTCGCGGCCCACCTCGTTGACCAGCTGGATCTCGGCCGCGGAGAGGTCGATGTTGCTGGGTAACAGGTCCATGCCGTCGACCTTGGTGGTCTGCAGGACGTCATCGACCGTGGCCTTCCCGCCGATCAGCAGGTTGTGCACGGTGAGATCGAGATCGTGGTGGGCGACGCCGAGACCGGCCGAGAGCGCACCCTGCGGGTCCAGGTCGACGAGCAGCACGCGGCGGCCGTATTCGGCCAGGGCCGCACCGAGATTGATGGTCGAGGTGGTCTTGCCGACCCCGCCCTTCTGGTTGCACATGGCCACCACGAGCGCGTCGCCGTGACGCTGCACCTGCGGGGGCTCGGGTACCAGTCGCAGCGGGCGCCCGGTCGGGCCCATCTCGACGGCCTCGGCGACCTGCTCCGGTCCACCGTCCCACGGTGTTTCCGCTGTCGTCACGATCCGCTGCTCCTTATACGTTTTCCTGCCGGTAACCCCTGTCGAGGGTAGCGAGGCCGATTCGGCTCGGACTCACTTTCGTACGGTCCAGCTCTGGGTAGACGCTACCGCTCGGACCGGTGAGGTACGGCATGGCAACGCCGGGCGTGTTCGCACCATACCCGCCGGGCGCGACCGTGCGGTGGCGGTTCACGTGGCCCGCGGATGCGCGGTCGCCCAGACCTCGCGCAGCGTGCTCACCGTCACGAGCGTGTAGATCTGGGTGGTCGTCACCGAGGCGTGGCCGAGCAGTTCCTGCACGACCCGCACGTCGGCGCCGCCGTCGAGCAGGTGTGTCGCGAAGGAATGGCGCAGGGTGTGCGGCGAGACCGTCGCCCCGATGCCCGCCCGTTCGGCCGCCGTCTGCAGTACCTGCCAGGCGCTCTGCCGCGACAGCCTGCCGCCGCGCGCGTTGAGGAAAAGGGCTCCGGCGGAGCCTTTTCCGCTCGCGGCGAGGGTGGGGCGGCCGCGGATCAGGTAGGCGTCGACCGCGGCGAGGGCGGGTCTGCCGATCGGGACGAGTCGCTGCTTGCCGCCCTTGCCGTGCAGGACGACACATCGCTGCTCGGCATCGATGTCGTCGACATCGATGCCGACCATCTCCGAGATACGTGCCCCGGTGGAGTACAGCAGTTCCAGCAGTGCACGGTCGCGCAGACCGCGCGGTCCCCCGTCGGCGCCACCCGAATCACCGTCGCCGCCTGCGGCTTCGAGCAGTCGCAGCACCTGGTCGTAGGGCAGCGCCTTGGGCAGCCGCCGGCCAGGGGCAGGCGGTTTCACGGCATGCGCCACGTCGGTGTCGGTGATCCCCTCGGCGGCGGCGAACCGATGCAGACCACGCACCGCGATCAGCGCCCTCGCCACCGATCCCGCGGCCAGCGGCGGATGATCTTCCCCGCCGGAACGCAGCACCATGGTGAACTCCGCGACATCGCCCTGCGCGACCGCGCGCAGGTTCGCGATGCCGCGTGCGGTGAGGAAATTCCGGTAGCGGGCCAGGTCACGACGGTAGGCGCCGAGAGTGTTGCGCGCGGCTCCGCGCTCGACCGCCAGGTGGTCGAGGTAGGCGTCGATCTCCCGCGACAGCACGCCCGGCCCCGGCTAGTCCCTGCCGACGGCTGCGGCAGGGACGGCCGCCGTGCTCACGCGTCGCTACCGTTGGCCGCGGACTCGGCGGCCTTGCGGCGCAGGAACGCTGTCGGCTGACCCGCCCACGGCGCGTCGGCCGGACGCATTGGCACCCCGCTCGCCGTAGCCGCGGCGTACGCGAGCACGCCGGCGACCGCCGTCGCGTTCACGATCTCCCCGGCCAGCGCCGCGCGCACCGCCTCGGCGACCGGCATCCTGACCAGCTCGAGATCGGCTTCCTCGTGCTCCGGGTCGGGCCGGTCGGTCTCGGTGAGCCCGGTCGCGAAGAACACCCGCAGCGCCTCGTCGGTGAATCCCGGCGACAACGCCACATCGACCAGCACCGACCACTCGGCGGCGGCCAGGCCCGTCTCCTCGGCCAGCTCGCGCTTGGCCGCGGTGAGCGGGTCCTCGCCGTCGATGTCGAGCAGCCCGGCGGGCAGCTCGAGCAGCCGGGTACCGATCGGATGCCGGTACTGGCGGATCAGGACGACATTGCCGTCGTCGTCGAGCGCGAGCACAGCGACAGCGCCGTGGTGCTCGATGACCTCGCGATCGGCGATCCGCCCGTCCGGCATCGCGACTTGATCCTGGCGCAAGGCCAGGATCGCCCCGCTGTAGAGCACCCGGCTGGAGACCGTCTCGAAGTCGTGGCTACCGGGCTGGCTCATGTCCTGTTTCCATTCGGCATGCTCGGGCGGCCTGCGTGGTCACGCTCCGCTACCTCCTCCGGCCGCTGACCGCTCATGCCGGATTTCCTCAGAGATCCGCGGCGTGCTCCGCGAGCTCTTCCTCCGGGAAGTCTACGGGAAGGCGTTCGGCCAGTTTGTATTTCAATGCCGCGTTGATCAGCGCGGCGAACAGCGGATGCGGCCTGGTCGGACGGCTCTTCAGTTCCGGGTGCGCCTGGGTGGCGACGAAGAACGGATGCACCGAGGCCGGGTACTCGACGAACTCCACCAGGTGCCCGTCGGGCGAGGTGCCCGAGAACACCAGGCCGCTCTTGGCGATGGCGTCGCGGTAGGCGTTGTTGACCTCGAACCGGTGCCGGTGCCGCTCGGAGACGTGCTCGGAGCCGTACGCCTGCGCGACGACCGACCCCTTCTGCAGCGTGGCCGGGTAGGCGCCGAGGCGCATGGTGCCGCCCAGATCGGCTTCACCGGCGACGACGTCTTCCTGGTCGGCCATGGTCGAGATGACCGGGTTCTTGGTGTCGGGCTCGAACTCCGCCGAGTTGGCGTCGTCGATGCCGACCGAGCGCGCCGCCTCGATGACCACGCACTGCAGGCCGAGGCACAGGCCGAGCAGCGGGATGCCGCGGTGGCGGGCATACCCGATCGCGCCGAGCTTGCCTTCGATGCCACGGATACCGAAACCACCGGGGATCAGCACCGCGTCGACGTCACGCAGCGCCGCCTGGGCACCCGCCTCGGTCTGGCACTCGTCCGAGGGCACCCAGCGGATGTTCACCTTCGCCCGGTGCGCGAAGCCACCGGCACGCAGCGCCTCGGTCACCGACAGGTAGGCGTCGGGCAGGTCGACGTACTTGCCGACCAGCGCCACCTCGACGGTCTCGCGCGGCGAATGCACGCGGTCGAGCAGATCGCCCCACACGGCCCAGTCCACATCGCGGAACGGCAGGCCGAGTTTGCGCACCACGTAGGCGTCGAGGCCTTCGCTGTGCAGCACCTTCGGGATGTCGTAGATCGACGGCGCGTCGGGCGTGGAGATGCACGCCTCCACGTCGACGTCGCACATCAGCGCGATCTTGTTCTTGAGCCCCTGCGGCACCTCACGGTCACAGCGCAGGATCAGCGCGTCGGGCTGGATACCGATATTGCGCAGCGCGGCGACCGAGTGCTGCGTCGGCTTGGTCTTGAGCTCACCCGAGGGCGCCAGATACGGCACCAGCGACACATGCAGGAAGAACACGTTGTCGCGACCCACGTCGTGGCGGATCTGGCGCGCCGCCTCGAGGAACGGCTGCGACTCGATATCGCCGACGGTGCCGCCGATCTCGGTGATCACCACGTCCGGCACCTGGCCCTCGAGATCGGGGCCCTGCATCGCCATGATGCGGTTCTTGATCTCGTCGGTGATGTGCGGGATCACCTGGACGGTGTCGCCCAGGTACTCGCCGCGCCGCTCCTTGGCGATGACCGTCGAATAGATCTGCCCGGTAGTCACGTTCGCGTCCTTGGATAGATCGCGATCGAGGAACCGCTCGTAGTGGCCGACGTCGAGGTCGGTCTCGGCGCCGTCCTCGGTGACGAACACCTCGCCGTGCTGGAACGGGTTCATGGTGCCCGGATCGACATTCAGATACGGGTCGAGCTTCTGCATCGTCACCCGCATGCCGCGCGCGGTCAGCAACTGACCGAGGCTGGAGGCGGTGAGACCCTTACCCAAAGAGGAGGCGACGCCACCGCTCACGAAGATGTGCTTGGTGGCAGTTCGAGCCTGATTCCGTGTTTGACCCACGGAACTCCAGAGTAGCAGTAGCCAGCCTCTCCGCGTATTTAGCGGGTCGTTAGCGGCGGGGCGTGTTGGCAGTCGGGCCCGCGATGAGATGGTCGGCGGCTGCTGGGCGTGCCCGGTGAGTTACCCATGTGCTCACGAAATCAGTTGTCTCGACGGGCCATGGAGATGACTGTCAGCGCGGCATGGCGACCATCGTCAGCGAGGTCGCTGTCGGGCCGGTTCCGTAGCGGCCCGCGCCACCGGTGAGTTGTTCGGTGAAGGCGAGAGCTGTTGTGACCCTGCCTATTTCGCGGTCGCTATTGTCGACCGTGGTGACTGTTGCCGCCAGGGGCGCTTGGGCGCGGACATGGGCGATGGCGGCGCTTCCCTCGGCGGCGCCTGCCCGGCCCGCGAGCACGGTGCCTGCCGCCCTCGCGCGGACCGCACCGGTGAAGCGGGCGATAGTCGCGCCCTGTCCGGTGTCGGATGCGACACCGTTGCCGGTGACCACCACGGCGAGTTGCGCGGGTCGCACTGGAGTGTCGCCGTAGGCGAGGAAGCCGCCACCGCGCAGGGTCTCCAGGACCAGCGAGAGTTCGGGCGCGGTGCTGCGCGGCTGATTCGTCGCGGGGTCGAGCAGCAGGGTCAGGCCGAGCAGGTCGCCGGCCATGCTGCCCTGATCGACCGCGCCGGTCCGCAATTGCGCGCCGGCGGGGACGATATTGGTCAGCGCCGAGCGCATCCGGTCGCCCTCGCCCGCGTCGACGAACGCGTCGGTCAGCGCGATCCGGCCGGTCACCGCGGCGCCCGCGGTCTCGAGCGCCTTGCTCACCCCGTCGATGTCGCCGGGGTCGGCGTCGGGGGTGGTGAACACGACGACGCTGCGGTCGGCCAGCGCGCCGCCGAGAATGCGCCCCGCCGAACCGGCGATGAACTGGTCGGCGGCATCGAGCCTGCCGGTCAACTGCTCGTTCTGTGCGGTCAGCGCGTCGACCTGGCCGCGCAGATCACTCTTGTCCGAGCGCAGGCCGGACAGCATGTCCGAGGCCAGGGTCTGCGAGCCGAGCACCACGCCGACGGCCAGGGCGAAGAAGATCGCCGCGATCGAGATGGCGTGGTGACGCAACGAAATCACAGCAGACCACGCATCCACAGAACGAACCGGTTCCAGTACTCGACCGCCCAGTCCAGCACCTCGGCCCCGTTGCGCGAGGCCAGGACCACCACGACGATCGCGACCAGCGCAGCCAGCACCACCAGCGCCAGCGCCGCGCTCGGGGACCGCTGCCGGTACAGCGTCGACATCGCGTTCGCGTCGACCAGTTTCGCGCCGACCTTCAACCGGGTCAGGAACGTCGCCGGATTGCTGTCCCGACGGCCACGGTCGAAGAAGTCCTCGAGCGACGCGGGCGAACCGGCCAGCACGATCAGCGACGCGCCGTGATGATCGGCCAGCATGAGCGCCAGATCGGTCGGCGAGCCCGACGAGGGGAACGTGGTCGCGCCGATGCCGAGATCCTGGATGCGTTCCAGACCCCTTGCGTGCCCGCCGGTGTCGGCGGGCAGGATCATCTCGGCGCCGGATCGCAATGTCTCCGTGCTGATCTCGTCCGGATCGCCGACGATCAGATCGGGCGTGTACTTGAGCTTGCGCAAGGTGTCGGCACCGCCACCGACGCCGATCAGGATCGGCGCGTACTCCTTGATGAACGGCTTGAGCCGCTGCAACTCCTCGAGATGCCCCGGCCCGTCGGCGATCACGACCACGTGCCGGTTACGCAGTTCCAGTTCGATATCGGGCACGCCGATGCCGTCGATCAGCAGCGCGCTCTCGGTACGGACGAACTCGGCGGTGTTGCCCGCGAACGCGTCGAGGTGATCGGCGAGGCCGTTGCGCGCCTCGATCATCAGGTCGGCGACATCCGACTCGTCGAACTCGATGCCCTCGACCAGGACCTCGGGTTCCTTCTTGATGATCAGCTTGTCCTCGTAGACGATGCCATCGTCGATGCGCACCTTGGTGCCGTCCTTGATCTTGCCGAAGGCATCGGAGGACACCGTGTCCACCAGCAGGATCCCGTTGGCAACCAGCACCTCCGGGCCCAGGTTGGGATATCGGCCCGAGATGGACGGCGAGGTATTGATCACCGCGACGACACCGGCCTCGACCAGCCGGTCCGCGATGTGGCGGTCCAGATCGGTCTCGTCGAGGACCACCACGTCCCCGGCGCTGACGCGCCGCAACAGTCGCCGGGTGTCACGATCCACCCGGGCGATCCCGGTGACACCGGGAAGCGTTTCCGTGCTCCTCCTCGACAACAACGCCGGCATCTTCATGTCGCCGATGATGCGGGCAAACCCTCAACCTTTGGTGGAGGCGCGCCGGATTGCCGGTCGCCTTCGTCGAATCACAGCAACCTGCCGGCACACCCTGTTCCCGGTCGGCTGACGGCCGGCAGGAAGCTCACCACGCACCCGCGGTACCGGATTATGTTGGGAGAATGGACTTTTCCCGCGACCGCGGCTCCGCGATCGGCGCGGCGTGCGTCGCGATCTACGTGACCGCGGTGACCGCACTGGCACTCACCGGGCATACCGCGCTGCGGACCAGCGCCGACACACACGACACGCGCTCGATCCTGTCGATCTGGCTGCCTGCCGCCGCGGGCATCGCGCTCGCCTGGGCCGTCCGGCCGCGGCGATCCGCCACCGACCCGTTCGCCGCCGACTCCCCCGGCCGGGTCGCCCGTCAGGCCTGGATGCTGGCCGCTGTGGCGGTCGCGTTCGCGATCGCGGTGCATCTGCTGCCCGGCGACGGCTGGTTCCTGCTGTTGAAACTGGCGTTGTTCGCGATTCCGCTGCTCGCCCGCTGGGCCACCGTGCGCGAGTGGGCGCGGGTCGACACCCGAGGGCGATGGTTGCGGCCGCTGCCCGCCGTGCTCGCGTTCGCCGGGCTGGCGGCCTGGCAGCAACCCTGGTCGGGTGGAACGGTTCCCGACCCGGTCGTGCTGGTCGTCGTGTTCCTGGTGAACGCGGTGATCGAGGAGGTCTTCTACCGCTTCTGGCTGCAGACCCGGCTGGAGTCCCGGTACGGCCGGTGGCCCGCGATCGCGCTGACCGCCCTGCTGTGGGCGAGCTGGCACACCGCGATCCAGGGTGGGCTCGGCCTGCCACTCGACCTCGCCGCGGTGATCGCCAACCAGGGCGTCACCGGACTGTTCCTCGGCTACCTGTGGTCACGTCACCGCAATCCATGGCTGGTGATCGGCGTGCACGGTCTGCTCAACGCGCCGATCACCATGTTCGCCGCGGCACTGTCCTGAGCGCTCAGGACGCAAGGAAGGTGCCGTAGCCGGTGACGACCGTGGCCAGATCGGGGCAGGGGCGACAATTACCCGTATGCTGCGGGTCACAGACATCTCGGACAGGAGACACATCATGCCCCGCAGCACCGTCGAGACGGTTTTCGACGCCCCTCGCGACATCGTCTACCGCCTCTTCACCGAGCGTGAGGCCGTCAGCCCCTACCTGCCGATCCAGGTCAAGCTGATCAAGCAGGGCGATCCGGCCACCGGCGTCGGCGCGCAGCACCTGCTCGGCTTCGGCAAGGCAGGCGTCACCGAGGAGATCACCGCGCTGGTCCCGGGCGAGCGGATGGAGTACAAGATCGTCAAGGGCGCGCCGGTCAAGCGCCACGTCGGCATCGTCACCTTCGCCGACACCTCCGCAGGCGGCACCCGCGTGGTCTACACGATGGAGTCCGAGCCGTCGCTGCCCGTGCCCGCGCCGGTGCTCGAGTTCGGCCTGCGTCAGCTGACCAACCAGCTCATCGGCGGCGTGCGCAAAGCCCTGAAGTAGTCGCGCCGACGTCGCCCGCGTTCCGCGCGGGCGACGTCACCCGCGGTCAGGCCGGTGCTCGCTCCGCCCGCGCGGTTTCCAGCAGTTCCTCCGCGTGCGCGCGGCCGGTCTCGGTATCGTCCAGACCCGCGAGCATGCGTGCCAGTTCCACCACCCGCTCGTCGTCGGTCAGCGTGCGAACTCCGCTGTCCACCTTGCCTTTTCCGTCGTCGGACTTGTTCACGACCAGGTGGGTGTCGGCGAAGGCCGCCACCTGCGGCAGGTGGGTCACCACGATGACCTGGTGGGTACGCGCGAGCCGTGCGAGCCGCTTGCCGATCTCCACCGCGGCCCGGCCGCCGACGCCTGCGTCGACCTCGTCGAAGACCATGGTCGCGCCGTGATCGGACCCGGCCAGGACGACCTCCAGCGCGAGCATCACCCGCGAGAGCTCACCGCCGGAGGCGCTCTTGCTCAACGGCAGCGACTGCGCGCCGGAATGCGCCGAGAGCCGGAACTCCACCTCGTCGACCCCGTTCGACCCGGCGTGCAGCTGCTTTCCGTCGATATCGATCGGCGCCGAATCCTGCGCGCCCGCTGGTACGGGCCGCACCTGCACCTCGAGCCGGGCCTTGCCCATCGCCAGCCCACCGAGCTCGGTGCTCACCGCGGTGGCCAGCTTGCCCGCCACCTTCGCCCTGGCGGCGCTGAGTTTGCGGGCTGCCTCGCGCACCTTGCCCGCCGCGGTCTCGACTTCACCCGCGAGTTTGGCCAGCGCGTCCTCGGACACGTCCAGCGAGTCGAGGCGGGCGCGTGATTCGTCGGCCCAGGCGATCACGCCGTCGATGTCGGGCGCGTACTTGCGGGTCAGCGATTTCAGCTCGGCCTGGCGGGTGAGCATCGAGTCGAGCGCGCCAGGATCCGACGGCAGCTCCGACAGATAGCCGCTGAGTTCGGTGGTCACGTCGACGACCACGGCGATGGCTTCACCCAGCCGCGGCGCGAGGCCCGTCAGCCCCGGATCGTCGGCGGAATCCAGCCGGGCCCGCGCGCCACCGAGCAGATCGAGCACCCCGCCACCGTCGGCGGGCGCGTCCGTGGGACCGGACAGCGCCTCGTGCGCGGCGACGGCCGCCTCACGCAGCGAATCCAGATCACTGAGTCTGCGGATCTCGGCGACGAGACGGACGTCCTCGCCGGGTTCCGGTGCGATGCCGTCGATTTCGGCGAGCGAATGCTTGAGCCGGTCGGCTTCGAGTGCCAGCTCTCTGCTGCGCGCCGTCCGCTCGAGCAGTTCGGTGCGGGCATCGAGCCACGATCGGCGATGCACCTGATACTTGCGCAGCAGCCCCGCGACACCGTCGCCGGCGAACTGATCGAGCGCGGCGAGTTGCTGTTCCGGGCGCTGCAGGCGCAGCTGGTCGTTCTGGCCGTGCACGGTAAGCAGCCGGGAGGTGAACTCACCGAGCACGGCCGCCGGCACACCGCGACCGCCGAGGTGCGCGCGCGAACGCCCGTCGCTGTTGACCGTGCGCACGGCGATCACGCTGCCGTCCTCGTCGGCCTCGGCGGCGGCCGACTCCAGCACCTCGCCGACGGCCGCGCGGGCCGCTTCGTTGACATCATCGATGACGAAACGGCCTTCGACCACGGCCTTCGACGCGCCGAGCCGCACCCTGCCCGCGTCGGCGCGCGCGCCGCTGAGCAGGTGCAGGCTGGTGACGACCATGGTCTTGCCCGCACCGGTCTCACCGGTGAGCACGGTCAGACCCGCATGGAACTGCGCGGTCGCCGTCGAGATGACGCCTAGTCCGTCAATCCTGATCTCTGTCAGCATCGCGGCTGTTCTCCGTTCGATGTCTACCCCGCCAGCCGGTGACCGGCAGCTGGAACTTGCGCACCATCCGGTCGGCGAACGGTGCGGAATCCAGCCGCACCCACCGCACCGGTCGTTCGCCACGGACCACTTCGGCGCGGCCGCCGCGCGGCAAGGCCAAGGTGCGCCTGCCGTCGAGGAACACGATCGCGTCGTGCCCGGTCGCCACCGTCTCCACGGCGATCAGCGAATCCGGGCTGGTCACCAGCGGACGCGCG
This sequence comes from Nocardia sp. NPDC055029, assembly GCF_053608525.1. Classification (NCBI taxonomy): domain Bacteria; kingdom Bacillati; phylum Actinomycetota; class Actinomycetes; order Mycobacteriales; family Nocardiaceae; genus Nocardia; species Nocardia sp. NPDC055029. The sequence goes on along the minus strand of NZ_JBSGVQ010000025.1, from coordinate 6,025 downwards.
AACAAGGCATGCGCGTTGCTCGGAATGACCAGCATCGCTTCGAGTTCCGGCCACACCACCGGTCCGCCCGCCGAGAACGCGTACGCGGTCGACCCGGTCGGTGTGGAGATGAGGATGCCGTCGCAGCCGAACGCCGACACCGGCCGTCCGTCGACCTCGAGCACGACTTCCAGCACGCCCATGCGCTGCGCGTTCTCGATGCTGGCCTCGTTGAGCGCCCAGCCGCGTTCGACGATCGTGTCGTCGACCCGGACGGTGACGTCGATGGTCATCCGGTCTTCCACGGGATAGTCCCGGTCGACCACCTGGGCCAGCGCCTCGTCGAGATGCTCGGCCTCGGCTTCGGTGAGGAAACCGATGCGGCCCAGGTTGATTCCGAGCACCGGCACCCCGCTCGGGCGGCCGAGTTCGGCCGCGCGCAGGAAGGTGCCGTCGCCGCCGAGGGCGAGCACCATCTCGCAGCCCAGCGCCGCGGACGGGCTGTGCGGCACCACCCGCACCGGGTAGCCGGCCGGCTCGTCCTCGAATCGGGTGCTGTCGGCCTCGTCGGCAAGCACCCGCAGGCAGATGCCCGCTTCGGCGAAGATCTTCGCCACCCGGTGCGCGGTCTCGATGATCTCCGCGCGGCCGGGATGGGCGACGAGCAGGATCTCCCTGCCGCCGTCGTGCGTGTTCACTGCGGACCCTCCTCAACCGCACGAGCCACCAGGGCCTCCACCTGCGCGGCGTCGTACTCGAACGTCCCGACCTTGCGCAGCCACAGGAAGTACTCGACATTGCCCGACGGGCCGGGCAGCGGGCTGGCCACCACACCCTGCGTCCGCAATCCGAGCGCACCCGCCACCGCGGCGACTTCGCGTACCACTTCGGCGCGCAACGCCGGATCACGCACCACGCCACCGGAACCGACCCGTTCCTTGCCGACCTCGAACTGCGGCTTCACCATCGGCAGCAGATCCGCGCCGTCGGCGGCGCAGGCCGCGAGCGCGGGCAGCACCAGCCCCAGCGAGATGAACGACAGATCGCCGACGACGGATTCGACTGTGCCGCCGATGGTTTCGGGCGTGATGTTGCGCACGTTGGTCCGGTCGTACACCTGGACACGGTCGTCGCTCTGCAGCCGCCAGATCAGCTGGCCGTACCCGACGTCGACCGCGGCGACCTCCCGCGCGCCCCGCGAGAGCAGGACATCGGTGAACCCGCCGGTCGACGCGCCCGCGTCCAGGCATCGCTTGCCCGCGACGCTGAGACCCTGCGGTTCGAACGCCTCGAGCGCGCCGAGCAGCTTGTGCGCACCACGCGACGCCCACGACACCTCGTCGGGTTCTTCCCGCACGATCAGCGGGGTACCGGTCTCCACCGCCGTCGCCGGCTTCACCGCGACGGTTCCGGCAATCAGGACGCGCCCCGCGCTGATCAGCTCGACCGCGTGTTCTCGCGATCGCGCCAATCCGCGGCGAACCAGTTCGGCGTCCACACGCGCTCGCCTGGCCACCTCAGATCTTGTCCACTGTCGCCAGGGCGTCCACCAGCACGTCGTGCGCCTGCTCGAGGATGCGCGCACGGCGGGTGATGTCGGCACCGGCCTCGGTGTTCTCGGCAGGGCCGGTGACCGTCGGGGTCGCGCCGAGTTCGGCGAGCAGCGCGTCGACCTCGGCCTTGATCCGGTTCGGGTCGGCCGGTTCCGGCCTCGCCTGACCACCGGGCAGGTGACTGCCCGGCAGCGGGATCCCGGGGCGGGGTGGCTGCGGCGCGCCGGTCGGCGGTGAACTCGGAGTACTCATCGTGTCGTCAACGCTATCGGATTTCCGAATCGACTGCGCGCACCCGTACCGCCCTGCCGGGGTGCTGTCGCAACAGTTCCGCGACGGCCGCGGGCGCGACCGCTTCGGGCACGATGTCGGCGTTGAGGGCGTCGAGTGAGGTGGCGATATAGGTGGGCACCTGTGCCGGTGGCGCGATGACCACTTCCTCGAGCGTGCTGACCCCGGTCAGCACCAGCAGCGAGTCGAGCCCGAGTCCGTTGGCGCCCTCGATGTCGGTGTCGAGGCGATCGCCGACGACCAGCGCGTTGCGGGCGCCGGAGCGCTCGAGCGCGTCTTCCATCAGCGGCGCGTACGGCTTGCCTGCGACCAGAGGCTCACGATCGGAGGCTGTCCGCAGCGCGGCGACCATGGACCCGTTGCCCGGCGCGAGGCCGCGCTCGTTCGGCAGGGTGCGGTCGGTGTTGGCGGCGACCCACAGCGCACCCGCCCGCAGCGCGTACGCGGCTTCGGCGAGGTCCGGCCACGCGGTGGTCGGCGAATGCCCCTGGACGACGGCTTCGGGCGGCACGTCGCCGAACCGGCGGATCGGTACGAGGCCGACCGCTTCGATCTCGGCGGCGAGGTCGTCGGTGCCGACGACGAGTACCCGAGCTCCGGGGGCCAGCCGGTGTGCCAGCATCCCGGCCGCGGCCTGGGCGCTGGTCACCACATCGTCGGCCATGGCCGGATAGCCCAGCTCGGCCAGATGTTCGGCGACCGGACCCGGCCCACGTGCCGCGTTGTTGGTGACGTACACCAGCCGCTGCGCCGAATCACCGTCCGGAGCGAGCGCTTTCGGGGCGCCGTCGATGACCTCGGGACCGCGGTACAGCGTTCCGTCCAGGTCGAGCAGCAAAGCGTCGTATTGATCGCGTAGCCGGTTCACACACCCTCACTCCGTCGTCACTGCCGGGCCGAACACACCTGCCGACCCTAGGCGAGCCCACCGACAGCCCCTGGCCTCGCCGGACCGTCGAATCGTGCTCGCACTCTTCATGATCGAGCATGCGGTGACCGTCCGTGCACGGTGTGCCCGGTTTCGGCGCACGGCGTCGCGCGCGTCGCCACCACCCCGGTGATTCAAGTCACCATCGGCCACTTCACCCAAGCCAACGGCATGGGGCGGCTGAGGGTACCTGCCGCCGATGCCGGTGTCCCCGCCATCTTCAGCGGCGCGCTGATCCAGTTCCACCTGGTGAATATCGCTCCAGCAGGTGCCGCTGGGCCTCACCGGCCTGCTGTTCGGTGCCCTCTGACCCCGACGCAGAACAGCCGCAGGACGGGAACCGCTGTCGGGTTCCCATCCTGCGGCCGTCGAGTGCTGGAGCTGCTACGCGTCACCGGTGAGTTCCGCGGCGCGGTCCTCGGCGTCGGTTTCGTCGTCGAGGTCGGCGGCAGCGGCATTGAGGAACCACTGCAGGCCGTCGTCGGTGCGTCCCGCCGCGACCAGCGCGTCGGCGTAGGCGTAGAACAGGCGCGCGGCGGCCGAACCGGTGCGCGCCGGATCCAGATCGGGGGTCTGCAGCGTCACGACGGCCTGGTCGAACTGACCCAGGTCCATTCGCGCGCCGGCGACCACGATCCGCAGCTCGGTGGCCTCGTCACCACTGAGCGCCTGCGCCTCTTCGCTGCGGCCGAGCTCGATGGCCCGTTCCGGCCGCCCGAGACCACGCTCGCAGTCCGCCATCACGGCCAGCAGCCCGGAGCCACCCGACATACGTCGCGCGGTCCGCAGCTCCGAAAGCGCCTCGGCCCATTCCTCGGCGTGATAGGCCACCACGCCCGCCGTCTCGCGCACCACCGCGATGCGGCCTGCCCGCTGCCGGGCGGCCCTGGCATGCGCCAGGGCGAGGCGGGGATCGTCTTCGAGCAGCTCGACGGCCATCACCATGTGCCGGGCGACAGTCTCGGCATTGTTCTTGTCCAGGCTCAGCAGATCGCGGCGCACGGCCGGATCGAGATCGGAGGCCTGGACGTCTTCCGGCAGATCCGGCTCGTCCGGACGTGCCGCGCGGCGGTCGGTGGACCGTCCGCCCGCGGTCCGGGCGCCTTCGCCGCCACGACGGCGGTCGTCACGGTCCTCGGCGCCACGGCTGCCGTAGCCGGTCTCCGCGGCGCGAGCCGAGGTGTCTGCCGCGGCCTCGCGGTCGTCGGCCACCTCTTCGATGTCCTCGTTCGTCGGCTCGGCGACTACCTCGTCCGTAAACTCGGCGCGCTCGCTGGCCGAGGAGGTGTCGTCGGACTGCTCAGTGGACGCGGGTGCGATCTCATCGCTCGCTGCTGCCTCGACGTCGGCCGATTCGATGTCGGCCTGCTCGATACCGGCAGCATCGGCGTCCGATGCTGCCGCCGACGAGACGACGCCAAGGACATCGCCTTCGCGCTCACGCCGCTTCTCGCGGTATGTGCCGTCCAGCGGCGCACCGTCCTCACCGACATAGCGGGTCCCACCGGAGTCGCCGCCCCGCTTGAAGCCACCGCGTCCGCGATCATCGTCGCGGCGGAAGCCGCGGTCGTTGTCGTCGCGCCGCTGGTAGCCGCCACGATCCGAGCTCTCGCCGCGCTTGAAACCGCCACGATCCGAGCTGCCACGCGAACGGTCGTCGCCCTCGTTGCGGCGGAAACCACCACGATCGCCGGAACCACCACGGCCCGCATCGTCACGGCGCTGGTAACCACCACGGTCGCCACTCTCGCCGCGACGGAAACCACCGCGGTCACCGCCACGATCGGCACCACCGCGCGAACGGTCGTCACCTTCGCTACGGCGGAAGCCACCACGGTCACCGGAGCCACCACGGCCCGCGTCATCACGGCGCTGGTAACCACCACGGTCACCACTCTCGCCGCGACGGAAGCCACCGCGGTCACCGGAGGAGCCACGGCCCGCGTCGTCGCGCTTCTGGTAACCGCCGCGATCACCGCTGTCGCTGCGGCGGAAACCGCCACGGTCGCCGGAGCCACCACGGCCCGCGTCGTCGCGACGCTGGTAACCACCACGGTCGCCACTGTCGCGACGGAAACCGCCGCGATCGCCACCACGGTCCGAACCACCGCGCGAACGGTCGTCGTCGCGCCGGAAGCCGCCGCGGTCACCACGGTCGTAGCCGCCGCGCGAACGGTCGTCACCTTCGCGGCGCTGGTAGCCGCCGCGATCGCCACCACGATCCGAGCCGCCACGGGGACGGTCGTCATCGTTGCGGCGGTAGCCACCACGGTCACCGCCGCGGTCGAAACCGCCTGCGGGACGGTCGGATTCGTCACGGCGACGGAACCCGCCGCGGTCGCCGGAGGAGCCCCGGCTCGCGTCGTCGCGCTTCTGGTAACCACCACGGTCGCCACTGTCGCTGCGCCGGAAACCACCCCGGTCGTTGTCGTCGCGCCGCTGGTAGCCACCACGGCCTGCGTCGTCACGGCGCTGGTAGCCGCCGCGATCCGAACCACCGCGCGAACGGTCGTCGTTGTCGTTGCGGCGGAAGCCGCCGCGATCGCCGGAGCCGCCACGGCCTGCGTCGTCGCGACGCTGGTAACCACCACGATCATCGCGGTTGTAGCCGCCACGCTGGCCCTCGGAGCGGTCGGAACCACCGCGGCTGCCACGATTGTCGTCATTGCGGCGGAAACCGCCACCTTCGCCACGTCCTGCGCCACGGTTGTCGCCGTGTCCGCCGCGGGGGCGGTCGGTCGGTTCGCCGCGCCGGCCGAAACCGCGGGCGTCTCCGTCCCGGCGGAAAGGCTTCCGTCCGTCGTTGTGTTCCGACACGGCGATCCCTTTCTAGATTCCCCGGCCTCGGGGAGTGTTGTCATGGCCCCGCCTACAAGAATTCAACCACGGGCGGAGGACGGGGCATCGTCCGCCTGGCGTGCCAGGGCCGTCGTCGGCCCCACAAACGCCGATAGGGGACCCAGATTCTGGGTCCCCTATCGCGAAGGATGTTCCGGCGGTGTCCTACTCTCCCACACCCTGTCGAGTGCAGTACCATCGGCGCAGGTGGCCTTAGCTTCCGGGTTCGGAATGGGACCGGGCGTTTCCCCACCGCTATAACCGCCGTAACACTATGAAACTAGACAGCGCTCCCTCGACTCCACCCGAACCCCACAAGTGGAGCCCGAACAGATCAGGTTTGCTGCAGTGTCTGTTGTTTCAGATACCGCACAGTGGACGCGTAACACCTTCGATAGTAAGCCCTCGGCCTATTAGTACCAGTCACCTACACCAG
>NZ_JBSGVQ010000024.1:0-109303 GCF_053608525.1 Nocardia sp. NPDC055029 | reverse complement strand
CCGCACCCCATCGGGTGCGGCGCCGCCTTCGATGCCGTTACGCTCCGGCTACAGCCGAGCTACTCCTGCTCGAACCTTCGGCGGAACCGATCCTCCATCCGCTCGGAGAAGCCGCCCGACTTGCGGGGGCGGTTACCGCGCCCGGTCGAGCCACCCGACGGGCCACTGCCCGCGGCGGGAGTCTCGGTCGAGTCCGGACGAGCGGACCTGCGCAAGTTGCCGATCATGAGCAGGACGCCCGCACCGAACATGGCGATGAAGCCGACGAGACTGATGATCGGGAAACCGCCCGGCTTGAACGGGGCGGCGATGCCGGCGACGAGCAGGAACAGGCCGATGGCGAACAACGCCGCGGCTTGCAGTCTGCGTCGACTCGACGTGGAGCGAAGTCGTCCGCCGCGGACGGACGAGGCGAACTTCGGATCCTCAGCATAGAGAGCGCTCTCGATCTGTTCGAGCATGCGCTGCTCGTGCTCGGAGAGTGGCACGGTACCTCCCCCGGCACTAGGCGTGGCTGGTCGCCTCCGGGTAGGCGACGGGTAGCCGACCTTGGCGGCTATCTGCTCCCCATGATACGAGTTCGATCGAAGCCGTACCACCTACTCGGTGATAACTAAGCAGTCATGTCCCGGTCGCGACTCGGCTGCGGGCGTGTCTTGGCCGCGGCGACCAGCGCATCGTCGACGTCGTACAGGAATGCGCCGACCCGTGAACAGAACTCGTCGGCTCGGGTGTCGGTGATCGCGCGGTCCAATCCGGCCTCCAGATCGGCCCGCAGCTGCGAATGGGCCTCGAAGTAATCCGCCCACATCGCGAACTCGGGTGTCGCGCGTCTCAGCAATACCCACGCGCTGCGCGACCTGGCCCGCGGCGCCCGGTCGGCGCCGGTGAGCGCGATCATGGCGCCCGCTGCGCGCAGGGCGGCCAGGTAGGCGGTGCGGAATCGCTCGCCCGGCTCGTGTTCCCAGGCCGAATCGGTGAGCAAGGCGTCGGCCTGACGTAGCAGCCCGCCCGCGCGACCGTCGTGCCCCGTGTGCTCCCGACCATCGTTGCGACCAGCCATCTGCTGCCCCTTTCGCCCCTCGCACAGATCGAACAAGCATTCGAACGTTTGAATTGAGATTGAATATAGGGACACCCACCGACAACTTCCGCGCCTGCGCGCCATCGACGAGAGCCATGACAGCCGTCAAGCCCAATCACACCCCCGCACCCGTCGTCGTCGACCTCACCGTCGCCGCCCTGCGGTCGCGCCTGCACGACGCCCTCTCGGTGTATGTCGCCGCGATGGACTATCCCCGCGGCACCGAACACCACCGCGCGCCGATGTGGACCGAGCACACCACCCGCGCGGGTTGGCGCGCCGTGGCCGCCCTGCTTCCCGACGACTCGGGTTCGGTCGACCTGCGCACCGCCCCGATCGTCGCGATCGCCTACGGCTACAGCGGCGCACCGCGCCAGTGGTGGCATCAGCAGGTGCACACCGGAATGCGCCGGTGCGGCTGGCCGGAAGCGGCCGCCCGCGACCTGCTCGCCGACTATTTCGAGCTCACCGAGTTGCACGTGCACCCCACCGCGCAGGGTCGCGGGATCGGGTCGACGCTGCTCGAGCGCCTGCTGGCGGATCGGCCGGAGGCGGCCGTGCTGCTGTCGACGCCGGAGGTGCCCGAGGAGGCCAACCGGGCGTGGCGGTTGTACCGGCGGGCCGGATTCACCGATGTGATCCGCGATTTCGTGTTCGCGGGCGACACCAGACCGTTCGCCATCCTGGGGCGGCGGCTGCCGCTGCCCGCGTCCGGCAGCCGAGCGTGAGGTCGGCGGGAACGACGGTCGTCGTCGGTTCCGGTCACAACGCGCTGGTCGCCGCCTGCTATCTGGCGCGGGCCGGGCAGCGGGTGCAGGTGCTGGAGCGCGACGAGGTGCCCGGGGGCGCGGTGTCGACGGTCGAGCGGTTCCCCGGTCATCTGGTGGATCGCGGGTCCTCGGCGCACATCATGATCCGGCACACCGGGATCATCGAGGAGCTCGAGCTCGAGCGATTCGGGTTGCGCTACATCGACTGCGATCCCTGGGGTTTCACGCCGTCCGACGGCGTCCGCCCACCGATCGTCTTCCATCGCGATCTCGACCTGACCTGTGCCTCGATCGCCGCGGCCTGCGGTACACGCGACGCCGACGCCTATCGCCGATTCGTCGCGGTGTGGGGTGAGCGCAGCGCGCGGGTGATGCGGTCCTTCGGTGGTCCGCCGACGCCGGGCAGGCTGCTGCGCTCGTTCTGGGGGCTGGACGCGCGCGACGGCGGCAGCGCGCTGTCGCGGGAGTTCCTGCAGTCCGGTGACGCGCTGCTGGACTACTGGTTCGACGACGAACGGCTCAAGGCGTCGCTGGCCTGGTTCGGCGCGCAGTCCGGCCCACCGATGTCGGAACCCGGCTCGGCGCCGATGGCCGGTTTCGCCGCACTCATGCACACCCTGCCGCCGGGCCGTGCCGTGGGGGGAAGTGGGGCGCTGTGCGCCGCCCTGATCGCCCGGCTGCGCTCCGACGGCGGGGAACTGCACACCGGTGACGCCGTCACCGCGCTGCGCCGCACCGGCGGCGGCTGGCAGGTCACCACGGAATCCGGCCGAAACCTGCACGCCGACACCGTGGTCGCCGGCTCCCACATCCTGGCCACCCTGGATCTGCTGCGCGCGGGCAGTTTCGACGCCGGCACCCTCGACGACTGGCAGCGCCGGATCCGAGTCGGCCCCGGCATCGGCATGGTGGTGCGTCTGGCCACCGACCGGCTACCGGAATACCCCGGCGCCTCCCCCGCCGAATCCGCCCGTGGCCTGCAGTTCCTCGTCTCGGACCGGAATCAGCTGCGCCTGGCCCACGGCGCGGCACTGGCCGGTTCGCTGCCGCCGCGGCCGGTGGTGCTGGCGATGAGTTTCAGCGCACTCGACCCCACCATCGCGCCGCCCGGCGAACATCAGCTATCACTGTGGGCGCAGTGGCACCCCTACGAGCTCGCCGACGGCAGCGACTGGGCAGCACACGCCGAGCACGAGGCGGATCGGATCATCGCCGAGGTCGACCGGTACGCACCGGGATTCGCGTCCTCGGTGCGGCAGCGGTTCGTGCAGACCCCGGTCGATCTCGAACGCGAGATGGGACTTCGCGGCGGCAATGTCATGCATGTGGAGATGTCGCTCGACCAGATGATGCTGTGGCGGCCGCTGCCTGAGCTGTCGGGTCAGCGCGTCCCGGGTGCTCCCGGCCTGTATCTGACAGGCGCGTCCACCCATCCCGGCGGCGGAGTGTCCGGTGCCAGTGGACGCAGCGCCGCACGGCTTGTTCTCGGCGATCGCCGGACCCGCCTGTTCTCGCTACCGCACAGACGATGAGGCCACTCGCGAACCGGTTCGGCTACGGCGCCGAGGCGTTCTGTCGTTGGCTGCGCGCCGATCCGCAGCGCGCGCTGCCGACCGCCACCGCGATTCTGCTGGTACTGGTGCAGATCGCCTACCCGTTGAGCGCGGGCACGATCCGCGATCGGATCACGATCGTCGTCGTGGTGCTCTCGGCGGCGACCGCCCTCCTGCACGCGGCGACGACCCGCGGATGGCGCTGGGCCACCGGGTTCTTCGTCGTCGTCTCCGGGCTCGGGCTCACCGCCGAGACCATCGGTACGGCCACCGGGTTCCCGTTCGGCGGCTACGCCTACGCCGTCGACCGGATCGGGCCCGCGCTCGCCGAGGTTCCGCTGGTCGTCCCGCTGGCCTGGACCGGCGGGCTCTACCCGATCTGGATCGTCGCGGGTCTGATCGTGCACCGCGACGCGAGCCTCGGGGCGGCCGCGCGACGCGCCGGGCTGTTCGTCGTGGGTGCGGTCGGCTGGGATCTGTTCCTGGATCCGCAGATGGTGGCCGACGGCCAGTGGACCTGGCGGGTCACCGACGCGGGGCTGCCCGGTCTCCCGCAGATCCCGTACACCAACTACCTCGGCTGGGCGCTGGTCGCCGCGTTGATGGCGCTGCTGCTCACCGTGCTGGACCGGCAGGTGCCGCCTGCCCGTGACCCCTCGGTGGCGGTCCCGGTGGCCGTGTTCGTGTGGACCTGGCTGGGCTCGACGCTCGCGCACGCGGTCTTCCTCGGACTGCCCGCCTCCGCGATCTGGGGTTTCCTCGGCCTGGCGCCGCTCGGCATACCGCTCCTGCTGCGTGCCCGATCGCGCGAAAGTGACGCGGACCGCGCGAGCTGAGGCGCCACGGCCCGGAATCATGGGCGAAATGCCTGTTCGGCACGGGTCCGCGCGACCTGGTGGGCCCGTCGTGTGTGTTCTCGGGCCCGGGCCTGGCACGATGTCAACCGTGCAGCCGAGTCTCGTCGCCGACATGCCCACTCCTTCGCCGCGTCGTCATGGGCCCGCGCGGCGCGTCGCGGCCGTCGCCGTCCTGCTGGCACTGCTGGTGCCCGCGCTGGCCGGGTGCCTGCGCGTGCAGGTGTCGATGGGCGTGTCGTCCAACGACCGGGTGTCGGGGCGGATCGTCGCCGCCGTCGTGCCGACCGGCCCCGACGACAAGGGTCCGCAGCTGAAGGCGCCCGATTCGGTGGCGGCCAAGGTCCGCGTCGAGACCTACGACCAGGACGGGTACGTCGGCACGCAGGTGTTCTTCGACGACCTGTCCTTCGGCGAGGTCGGCCAGCTCGGCGGCCTGTCGGATCAGACCCAGGGCATGTTCACCCTGGAGTTCCAGCGCAACGGCGACCTGGTGAGCCTCACCGGCCGCGTCGACCTGGAGTCGGTGCCGCCGCACGGCTCGGACGTGCAGTTCTCCATCGCGTTCCCGGCGCGCGTCGCCAAGACCAACGGCACCCGCGAGGGCGACAGCACCGTGTCGTGGAAGCTGCCCGCCGGTGAGGTCTCGACCCTGCGCGCCGAGGTGAAGTACGCCGACCCGAACACGCGCTCGTTCGCGGGCTGGGCGGGCATCGTCGGCGGCATCACCCTCGCCGTCGCCGCGCTCGTCGCGGGCCTGGCCTTCCGCGACCGCAATCCCGGCCCGCCGAACGCGCCGCGCGGCGGTTTCTCGCCACAGGAGATGTGGCGCGAGATCACCAGCCGCAGGCTGGGCCGCTGACATGGGCGCGGCGGTCCGCTACCTGACCTGGGCAGGCACCGGTCTGGCCGCGCTGGGCGCGACCACCGCCGCCTACAACCTGGTCACGTTGCGCACCCTGCCGCGCCGGGTCGCCGGCGTGATCGAACCCGTGACGGTGTGCGTGCCCGCCCGCGACGAAGCCGACCGCCTGCCCGACCTGATCGCCGACCTGCGCGCCCAGACCGGCGTACCGCGCCTGCGGGTGCTTATCCTCGACGACGCCTCCACCGACAACACCTACGAGGCCGCCCTCGCCGCCATCGGCGACGACGACCGCTTCAGCGTGCTCCGCTCGGCCGCCCACCCGGCCCCCGGCTGGACCGGCAAGGCCGCCGCCTGCGCCCGCCTCGCCGCCCGCACCAACGCGGCGGCCTTGGTCTTCGTCGACGCCGACGTCCGCCTCGCCCCGCACGCCGTCGCCGCGGCTGTCACCGAATTGCGCAGGCGCGCAGCCGGTCTGGTGTCGGCCTGGCCGGTGCAGGAGTCGGGGACGACCGCCGAGCGCCTGGTCCAGCCGCTGCTCGCCTGGTCGTGGGCCTCGACGCTGCCGCTCGGCCCGGCCAACCACAGCCTGCGCCCGTCGACCGCGGTCGCGTGCGGGCAGTTCCTCGCCGTCGACGCCGAGGCCTATCGCGCGGGCGGCGGTCACGCCGCCGTCGCCGCCAGCGCCACCGAGGACCTCGACCTGGCCAGAGCTCTGCGCCGCGCGGGCCACGGCACCGCCCTGGTGACGGCCGGTCCGGCAGCGAGCACCCGGATGTACACCGGCGCAGGCGAACTCACCGACGGCTACACCCGCTGGCTCTGGTCGGCCTACGGCGGCCGGATCGACGCGGGCGCCGCGATCGGAGCCCTTGCCGCCCTTGCCTATTGGATCCCCCCACTCGCCGCCCTCTGCGGTCGAGGCCGGACCCGCCGCGCCGGCCTGCTGGGCTACCTCACCGCGGTAGCGGGCCGACTCGCCGCCCGCAGCACCGAAACCCGCCGCGCACCCACTCCCGCCGACATCACGTCGGCGGTGGCCCACCCCCTGGGCGTAGCCCACTACCTGATCCTGTGGACACGCTCGCACCACCACCACCGCACCGGCAGACTGCACTGGAAACAACGCCCCCTCGTCGCCCCGCAAACCACGACCGCGCGGCGCGCCTGACAGTTCCGTGTCAGCACGGATGTGGTGGACCAGTGGGCAGCCTGACACTGGACCCAGTCGACCACTTTCGAGCTGTCACATCGCATGCGCAGTGTCATTTTCGCGCATTCGGCCCCGTTTCGGCGTGTCGCTGGTAGTTTGCCGGCGGTAGCGATTGAATACCGCCTGGCTGGTCGACGAATTGCCCCGCACAACCAGTGGAGGTCAAGGTCGTGAAGCGTCCGTTTCTTGCGTTCCTCGGTAGCCGAGGCAGCGGTTGGACCCGCGTCCTCGGTGCGTTCGGCGGTGCCCCACTCGCGCTGCTGCTCGCGACGACGGCAACCGCGGAACCGTTGTACCCGCATTCCGATCCGGACCCGTTCTACGCCGCCCCGGCGGATTTGGCGGGGTACCGCCCCGGCGATGTGCTCGACATGCGGGCGCAGCCGCCGCTGCCCCTCTTCCCCGGCGCCACCGTCACATTGGTCAAGTACCGGTCCACCGATTCGCACGGTGCGCCGATCGCGGCGACTACCACGATCCTGACCCCCGCCGGCCATCGGCCCGACGGGCCGTTGCTGTCGTATCAGCACTTCATCAATGCGCTCGGCACCGGCTGCGGGGTATCGCACATGCTGTACAACAGCGACCTGAATCTGGTGGCGACGACGCCGATCTTGAACGTTGTGCTGCAGCAGGGTTGGAGTGTCGCACTGCCGGATCATCTCGGACCTGAGTTCGCCATGGGAGCCGCGCGTTTGGGTGGCCAGATCGTCTTGGATGGCATCCGGGCGGTGAAACGGCTGCCCGTACTCGCCGTGCAGCACAGCCCAGTGGTGATGACCGGCTACTCCGGTGGCGGCATGGCCACCGCATGGGCGGCAGCGCTGCAGCCGTCGTACGCACCGGAGCTCGAGCTCGCGGGCGCGGCCATCGGTGGCGTCCCGGTGAACCTGGTGACGATGGCGCAGGCTCTGGGCTTGGACCCGCACCCGGCCTTCGGGCTGGCCATGGCGACGGCGATCGGTCTGGAGCGGGAGTATCCGGACCAGGTGCCCATCAGCGCGTATCTCAATCCGCGTGGCCTCGCACTTCGTGACGCAATGGCCAACAGCTGCACCAACACCATCCTCGCCATGGGCGCCAACGGCAGCGCTCGCGAGTACGTCACCAACTCCTCGATCTTCGACAGCCCCGACGCCCGGTCGGTGGTCGAGCAGAACAGTCTGGAGCTCTACGCCGGGGTGCCGGAAATACCTATGTTCGAATGGCATTCGCCGACCGACCCGTTGATTCCGGTCGACGCCATCAACAACACCAACCGCCGCTGGTGCGCGGCGGGGGTACGGTTGCAGACGCTGTGGGTGCCCTCGGTCGAGCATTTGACCGCGGCTGTCGCGGGCGCCCCCGCGGTACTGCAGTGGCTCGACGGACGGGTTCGCGGAGAGCCTGCGCCCGTCGCCTGCTGAGATCTGGGACCATGCTGGTCGAGGCTCCGGGGCCCGTACGCTTCGCTGATGGCGATTATCGAACTGGCTGACCGCAACCTTCGACTCGCGCTGCTCGACGAGGTGTATAGTGCTCGACTCGAAGACTACTGGTGGCTGTCGTCGCTGCGGGAGGAATACGCCGCCTACCAGGCCTCAGCCGGTGGTCCGGCTTGGGACGAGATCATCGAGCAGCTCGGTTACGACTACCTGCCACAGCTGCAACGGTTTCTTCTCACCCTCCCGTTGACCTCGGACGATCTGGCACAGGTGACTGACCTGTGTCTGGACGGCGATCGTGAGGTCTATCAGCTCTACCCCGGGTGGTGGCACTTCGGCAGGCATTTCTCGATCACGAACCTGGACGGGATCGCCTACTGTGCGGCACTCGAAGATCTCGATCTCAACTCGATGGTCGAAGCCACCAGTCTCGCCCCGCTTGCGGGGTTGACCAGGCTACAGCGCCTCAGACTGGATTCGGGCATCCAGAATCGTGACGTCGGTGTCATCGCCGCTCTGCCCGCGCTGACCGAGCTGGTGATCTTCAACGGTTTCAAGGCACACGACAACGAGGAGTGGCGCAGTGTGGTCGGTGCGCTGCGGACACGCGGCGTGGCGGTGCACGGCTGGTAAATCCCGGTGGGTGGTTTCGAGTGAGTCGCGCATGGCCGTGTAGTCGGGGGCAGCGAGAGCGGCCACGTCATCTGGCATCGGGACTGGCCGCCCGCCATGCCTGCCCCATGACCTCACCAGGCGACGGCAGCGGAGAGGTCCATGCCGAGAACGTCGAGCGGCGCGGGCGGACTGAGACGATCAGGGGACTTCGGTGATGCCGACGGTCGGGAAGAAGAAGCAGGAGCGGCCCGCGTTGTCGGTGGTGCCGAAGACGGCGGCCAGGACGGTGCCGTGGCCGGTGTCGACGGGGACCGCCCGCACTCCGCCGACGGGGATGGCGGTGAACAGGAAGTCGCGGATGGCGGTTTCGGCGAGGGGGCGCAGTTCGACGGGTACCTCGGGCGGGACCATCGCGCGGACGATGTCGGTGATCGAGCCCATCGAGGCCAGACCACCGCGGCCGGTGCTGATGTTGAGCCAGGCCACCTGCATGCCGGAGGTCTTGGTGGTGGCCGTGTCCGGCGACAGGCCGTAGGGCAGGAAGGTGAACATCGTCTGGCCGGACTTCACGGCGGTGAGGTCGAGGCCGGGGACCTGGACGGTATTCGCCGGCCACGGGCCAGGGACCGCACCCGCGACGGCGGGGATCAGGCCGAGGTCGTCACCGGCGCAGTTCGCGGCGACCGTCGGATACAGGAACGGCTGGACGCCGAGCGCTTCGAGGGTGTCGACGACGGTCTGATACGCGCCGAGCAGGTCGCCCGGAGCCGCCGTCTGCGCCGCCGGCGCATCCCTGGTTACCTCGGGCGCCGCCGCCGCGGTAGGCGCGGCCAGTAGCAGCGCGGCGGCACAGGCCGCCAGCGTGGTCAGTGTGGTGAAACGACGCGGCTCGGTCACGGCGCACTCCTCATGGACGCGAAGACATCCGACGCTACTCCCGTACCGGGCGTAATCCGCGCAGGTGAGATGGCACCGAGCCGTCGGCGCGTCGCACAGTGTGCCCGAGTACGCCCCGCGTTCCAAGCTCTGCGCTCACGCTGATCCTTACCGTTGTGAAGGATCCCGCCAGTGCCACATGCTGATTCGGTACCGGCCCCTGCGGCCGGTCACAACCATCCAGAGCGACCGAGAGACCCGGCTCGACGACGTCGCAGCAACCCGCCCGTTCCCCGGGTGTGGGTGCTTCCGCCGGGTTCGATGGAAGGAAGAAAGTGCACCCCGTGATCGGTCCCCATCATCGTCTCGCCGCTGTCGCCGGCGTTCTCGCCGTCGCCACCTCCGTGGTCGCGTGCGGTAGTGACAGCGCAGGCTCGGGTGGGCAGGCCGGTCCGCCCCAGCCCGGCGGCACGCTGCGCTACGGCCTGTCGCAGGCGCCGTCGTGCTCGGATCCGGCGCAGGCGGGCTCGAACCAGTCCATCTACGTCGCCCGTCAGATCGTCGACTCGCTCACCGATCAGGACCCGAAGACCGGCGCGATCACGCCGTGGCTGGCCACCAGCTGGGAGGTCAGCTCCGACGCGAAGGTGTTCACGTTCACGCTCGCCGACGGCGTCACCTTCAGCGACGGCACGCCGGTCACCGCGGACTCGGTGCGCGACACCTTCGACGCGATCGTGAAACTCGGTGGCGCGAAGGCGCCGCTCGGCACGAGCTACCTCACCAACTACGTCGGCACGACCGCGGTCGACAAGCTCACCGCCCGAGTGGAATTCAGCCAGCCCAACGCGCAGTTCCTGCAGGCCTCCTCCACACCGCAGCTCGGAATACTCGCCAAGGCGACCAATGCCAAACCGGCCGAGGCCAGGTGCGCAGGCGACAATATCGGCAGCGGGCCGTTCACCTACGCCGGCTACAAGCAGGACGTCTCGGTGACGCTGGCGAAGCGGGCCGGATACCACTGGGGATCGGCGGTATTCGGGCATCAGGGCGAGGCGTACCTGGACCGGATCGAGTTCACCGTCGTCCCCGAATCCGGGGTGCGCACCGGCAGTCTCGTCTCCGGTCAGCTCGACGCGATCAGTGACGCGCTGCCCCAGGACGCACCGCAGATCGAGGCCGTCGGCGGCCAGGTGCTGTCCACGTCCAACCCCGGCACGCCGTTCGGCCTGCACCCCAACGTGACTCGTGGCCCGCTGCGCGATCCGGCGGTGCGCCAGGCACTGCTGCCGGCGCTGGACCGCAAGCAGCTCGTCGACACCGTGCTCGGCCCGCAGTTCAAGGTCGCGACCTCGACGCTGGCCTCGGCGACACCCGCGTACGCGGATCTCTCGGCACAACTTCCCCACGACCCGGCCAAGGCGAAGTCGATTCTCGACCAGGCAGGCTGGGTTCCCGGCGCCGACGGCATCCGCGCGAAGAACGGTGAGCGCCTGAGCTTCTCGGTGACGTTCAGCCAGGTGTTCGCGGGCAACCAGGCGATCCTGGAGCTGGTGCAGCAGCAGCTTCGCCAGGTGGGCGTCGACCTGACACTCGACCTGGTGTCGCTGCCGGAGTGGACCGCCAAGATGAACTCCAAGGACTACGACGCCACCTACGGCAATTCCACCCGCGCCGACGGCGACATCCTGCGCACGCCCTTCTCGATCACCGGTCGCAACCTCAATGCCCGCGGACCGATCCCGGCGCTGGACGAGACCCTGGACAAGCAGCTGGCCGCCAATGATCCGGCCGCACGGGCGACGCTGATCAAGACCGCGCAGCAGCAGATCCTCGACAACGGCCTCTACATCCCCACCGTCGAGCTGTCCCAGGCGATCGGCGCGGCCGCGACCACCCAGGATCTGAAGTTCGAGGCCTCGGCCCGGCTGCAGTTCTTCGACACCTGGCTGAGCGGGCGCTGATCATGAGCCGATACGTGGGTTCCCGGGTGCTGCAGGCGCTCTGGGTGTTGTGGGCGGCGTTCACGATCTCCTTCGTCGTGCTCTACCTGCTGCCTGCGGATCCGGTGTCGATGGCCGCCGACGGCGGTGGGCCCGGCACCGTCGTCGACAAGGCGGCGATCGCGGAACTGCAGGCCCGCTACGGCCTGGACAAGCCGCTGTGGGAGCAGTATGTGACCGCGCTCGGCAATGCGGTCAGCGGTGACCTCGGGCGGTCCATCAGCACCGGTCAGCCCGTGACCGAAGCGCTCGGCGACGCCCTGCCCCCGACTCTCGGATTGGCGCTGCTAGCCCTGGTGTTCGCCGCGATCGGCGGCACCGCATTGGCGTTCGCCGCCACCTACACGCGGCGGCCGTGGCTGCGCAATACGCTCAGTGCCCTACCACCGCTGGCTGTTTCGGTGCCGACGTTCTGGACCGGTCTGATCCTGTTGCAGCTGTTCTCGTTTCGGCTGCACTGGTTTCCGGCCTTCGGCGGGACGGGACTGCGCGGCACCCTGCTGCCCGCGCTCACCCTGGCACTGCCGATCGGTGCGGTGATCGCCCAGGTACTCGCCGCCGGGCTGGAACAGACCTGGCGGCAGCCGTTCACCGAGGTCGCGCTCGCCAAGGGCGCCTCGCGGTGGTGGGTGCAGCGGCGCCACGTCGCCCGGTTGGCCAGCGTGCCCGCGTTCACCATCGCCGGTGTGCTGGTGGGCACCGTGCTGGCCGGGTCGGTGGTGGTGGAATCGGTGTTCGCCCGCGCCGGTGTCGGCAGGCTGACCCAGACCTCCGTGCTCAACCAGGACATCCCCGTCGTGCAGGGCGTGGTGCTGCTGTCGGCGCTGATCTTCGTCGTCGTGAATCTGACGGTCGATCTGCTGTATCCCCTGCTCGATCCACGGATCACCGGTAGCAGGTGGCAGCGCGCGAAGACGAACACCAGGCCCGGTGACAGCACCGAACTCCCGGACACGAAGGCCGATGTCGCCGCGAAGGCGGTGCACGGTGCCTGAGGTCATGCGGCCTCAGGACGCCGCCGGGACCACCATCGATACCGAAGGGAACGACCATGGTTGACCTCCTCGTGCGCCGTGGATCGGTCGCCGAAAGACCCGAAGTGGCAGACGACAGTACTGTCCGGGCCACCGAGATCGCACGGTGGGTTCGGGCCCATCTGGGCCTGCTGGTCGCGGTCGTGGTGCTCGCCGTCGCGATCGGATGGGCGGTGGCGCCGTCGGTCTTCGCCCCCGGCGACCCGCTGACCGGCGTGCCCGCGGAGAAGTTCCAGGCTCCCAGCGCGGCGCACTGGTTCGGCACCGACAATCTCGGCCGCGATCTCTACACGCGGGTGGTGCACGGCGCCGGTCTCTCACTGACCGCGACACTGACAGCGGTCGGCATCGCACTGGTGGTCGGCTCGCTGCTCGGGCTGCTGTCCGGCGCGGCGGGCGGCATCGTCGACACCACGATCATGCGGGTGGTCGACGTCCTGCTGTCGATCCCAGCACTGCTTCTCTCCCTGGCACTGGTGACCGCGCTCGGCTTCGGCACCCGCAATGTCGCTCTCGCCGTGGGCATCTCGCTGATCGCGAACTTCGCCAGGGTCATGCGTTCGGAGGTGCTGCGAGTGCGGCACGCGCCGTATGTCGAAGCGGCACACGCGTCGGGGGTGCGCTGGTACACGGTTCTCGCCCGGCACATCCTGCCGAACTCGTTTCAGCCGGTCCTGGCGCTGGCCGCCGTGGAATTCGGGATGGCGGTGCTGGCGGTGTCCTCGCTGAGCTTCCTCGGCTACGGCACCAAACCGCCCACCCCCGAGTGGGGTTCGCTGATCTCGGAGGGCCGCAATTTCCTGGCGTCGGCGTGGTGGCTGACCACCCTGCCGGGTCTGGTCATCGTCGCCGTCGTGCTGTCGGCACAGCGTCTCGGTCGTTTCGCGGGGAAGGCGGAGAAGCGATGAGTGCGAACGAATCGTCGACCGGACCCGGCGGCGAACACGCCACCGACCACGCGAATGTCTCGCCAAGCCGGTCGAGGTCCGAGTCGTCGGCGACAACGGAGCGATCGGCGGGTGTCCTGCGTGGTCGTGACCAGACAGGGCCGCTGCTACGCGTGGCGGACCTGCACATCGCCTACCGATCGAGCTCCGGGCCGGTCGACGCCCTGCGCGGCGCCTCGATAGAGGTCGAGCGCGGCGAGGTGGTGGCGCTGGTCGGCGAATCCGGCTCGGGGAAGTCCACGCTGGCGCACGCGGTGATCGGCTTGCTCGGCGATTCCGCGCGGATCGTCTCGGGCAGTGTCGAATTCGCCGACGAGCACGTCGATCCGACGGACGAGAAGGCGCTGCGTCGCCTACGCGGCGCGCGAGTCGGCTTCGTCCCACAGGATCCGGGCCTTTCGCTGAATCCCGTCCTGCGGGTAGGCGATCAGGTCGCGGAAGCGCTGCTGGTG
The DNA here is from genome assembly GCF_053608525.1 of Nocardia sp. NPDC055029. NCBI lineage: Bacteria > Bacillati > Actinomycetota > Actinomycetes > Mycobacteriales > Nocardiaceae > Nocardia > Nocardia sp. NPDC055029. The sequence goes on along the minus strand of NZ_JBSGVQ010000024.1, from coordinate 95,613 downwards.
CATCGCCTGGCGGATCGGCGCGGCGCCCGGTTGCAGGCGCTGGACCTGCTCGAAGAGGTCGGGCTGGACCGGCCGGAGATCCGGGCGCGGCAGTATCCGCACGAGCTGTCCGGCGGGCAGCGCCAGCGGGTGCTGATCGCGATCGCGCTGGCCTGCGGGCCGGAGCTGATCATCGCCGACGAGCCGACCAGCGCGCTCGACGCGACGGTCGCACGGCAGGTGCTGGATCGGCTGGCCGAGCGGATCGCGGCACGCGGCACGGCGGTGCTGCTGATCACCCACGATCTGGCCGTGGCCGCCGAGCGGGCCGATCGACTCGTGGTGCTCGCCCAGGGTGAGGTCGTGGAATCCGGGCCGACTGCCCAGGTTCTTTCCCGTCCGGCGCATCCCTACACGCGACGTCTGCTGGCGGCATCGCCCGCACTCGCGCCCACCGGGTTCCGTCCGCCCCGCGCCCGCGCCGAGTCGCCGCTGCTCTCAGTGCACGCCCTGCACAAGCGATTTCACGCCGCCGACGTCACCGCCGTCGACGATGTCGAGTTCACCCTCGATCGTGGGGAGACCCTGGCCCTGGTCGGTGAGTCCGGGTCGGGCAAGTCGACCACCGCGCGCATCGCCTTGCGTCTGACCGAACCCGACAGCGGCACGGTGACTTTCGACGGGCACGACCTCACCACCGCGCGCCGCCGTCGTCTGCGCGAACTGCGCAGGCGCTTCCAGGTGGTGTATCAGAACCCGTACTCGTCGCTGGACCCGCGCTGGCAGATCGGCGACATCATCGCCGAGCCGCTGCGCGCCTACCGTGTCGGACGGCGCGCCGAGCAGGACCGCCGCGTGACCGAGCTGCTCGACCAGGTCGCGCTGCCCGCCGACTTCAGCACGCGCAAGCCCGCCGAACTGTCCGGTGGTCAGCGGCAGCGGGTGGCGATCGCCCGCGCGCTGGCTCTGCGCCCCGATCTGCTGGTGCTCGACGAACCGGTCTCGGCGCTCGACGCCTCGGTGCAGGCGCAGATCCTCGATCTGCTCGACGGCCTGCAACGCGACCTGGCCCTCGGCTACCTGTTCATCTCCCACGACCTCGCCGTCGTCCGCCAGATCAGCGACCGGGTGGCGGTGATGCGCAACGGCCGCATCGTCGAAACCGGGCCGACGGCAACCCTGTTCACCGATCCGCGGCACGCCTACACCAGGGAGCTGCTCGCGGCGATCCCGGCGCCCGGCATCCGGATCGATCGCATCGACGGAAAGGACCTGATCCGATGAGCAAGGCCACACTGTTCCTCGGCATCGAAACAGCGGGCACCGGAACGCATCCCGCGTCCTGGCGGCGTGCGGATTCGCGGGCGGAGGATCTGTTCACCGCCCGGTACTGGACCGAGGTGGTCGCGCGGGCTGAACAACTCGGGTTCGACGCGGTGTTCCTGCCCGACTCGTTCGGTCTGCAGGAGGGCGGCACGGCGGTGACCCGCGGCAGGCTCGACGCGGTCGCGATCGCGGCCCGTACCGCGCCGCTCACCGGGCGGATCGGGCTGATTCCGCAGGTACCGGTCACCCACACCGAACCGTTCCACGTGTCCAAGGCGATCGCCGCGCTCGATTTCGCGAGCCTGGGCCGCGCGGGCTGGGAAGCCGGGGTGTCCCTCGGCTCCGCGCAGGCCAAGGCGTTCGGCCGCAAGGATGTTCAATCCGACGCGGCGCTGTGGCACGAGGCCGACGAAGCGGTCGAGGTCGTGACTCGCCTGTGGGACAGCTGGGAGGACGGCGCCGAGATCCGCGATGTACCCACCGGCCGGTTCATCGACCGGGATCGGCTGCACTACATCGACTTCGCCGGCGAGAACTTCTCGGTGAAGGGTCCGTCGATCACCCCGCGCTCACCGCAGGGTCAGCCGATCGTGACCGTGCGCGCCGACGATCCCGTGTCCACCGATGTCGCGGTGCGCCGCGCCGACCTCATCCGGTTCTCCGCCCCCGACCTCGCCACCGCCGCCGAACGCCGAATCTCGCTGCGCGCCGCCCTCGCCACGGCGGGCCGCGATCCCGACACGGTGCAGGTGCTACTGGATCTTCCTGTCCACCTGGCCGATTCGGCCGATCACGCGTACGCCGAGGTCGCCGAGCTCGACAGGTGGTTCGCGCAGGACCCCGGCACCACGCTGCGGTACGTCGGCACCGCCACCGCGCTCGACGAGTTCCTCGACGAGACCGCCCACACCGACGCCGCCGACGGTGTGGTCCTGCGACCGCTCGCGCTGCACGCCACGCTCGCGGCGCTCACCGCTCGTCCCCCGGCCGAATCCGCACCGGGCACCCTCCGCGACCGCCTCGGTCTCCCCCGCCCCGCCAGCCGCTACGCGATCACGCAAGGAGCCGCGCTGTGACCTCGAAGCCGCGCAAGCAAGTCCATCTCGCCGCGCACTTCCCCGGCGTCAACAACACGACCGTCTGGGCCGATCCGGCGTCGAAGTCGCAGGTCGACTTCGCCTCGTTCGAGCACCTGGCCCGCACCGCCGAACGCGGCCTGTTCGATTTCTTCTTCCTGGCCGAGGGGCTGCGGCTGCGCGAGCACCGAGGACGCATCCACGATCTCGATGTGGTGGGCAGGCCGGACACGTTCACCGTGCTCAACGCGGTCGCCGCGGTCACCGAGCGGCTCGGGCTGGCGGGCACCATCAACAGCACCTACAACGAACCGTTCGAGCTGGCCAAGCAGTTCGCCTCGCTGGATCATCTCTCCGGCGGCCGCGCGGCTTGGAATGTTGTCACCTCCTCCGACGCGTTCACCGGCGAGAACTTCCGGCTTGGTGGCTATCTGGAGCACAGCGAGCGCTACCGGCGCGCGGCCGAGGTGGTCGAAGCGACCAGGGCACTGTGGGACAGCTGGCCCGCCGACGCGCTCGTCGTCGACCGGGAACGCGGCATCTTCACCGAGGAGGTGCCAGGAACCGCCTTCCGCAGTGGTCAATTCGACATCGATGCCACGTTCGTCCTGCCGCCGAGTCCCCAGGGGCACCCGGTGTTGCTGCAAGCGGGCGATTCCGACGAGGGACGCGAATTCGGCGCGAAGACCGCCGACGCGATCTTCACCGTGCACGGCACACTCGAGGCGGGCCAGAAGTTCTACGCCGACATCAAGGGCAGGCTCGCGAAATACGGTCGTGCGCACGACGAGCTGCTGGTCTTCCCGGCCGCCACCTTCGTCCTCGGCGACACCGAAGCCGACGCGCACGAGCGGGCCAGGGAGATCCGGTACCAGCAGGTGAGCCCGCAGACCGCGATTGCCTTCCTCGAACAGGTCTGGGGCCGTGACCTTTCCGGCTACGACCCCGACGGGCCGCTGCCCGACATCGAACCCGATACCACCACCGAGATCACCCGGGGCCGGGTGCGGCACGCGAAAGATCCACTGGCCGTGGCGAAGGCGTGGCGGGAGCAGGCCGAAGCCGGGAAGCTCAGCATCCGCGAATTGATCATCGAGGTCACCACCCGCCAGCAGTTCATCGGCACCCCGGTCCAGGTCGCCGAGCAGATCGATCACTACGTGCAGTCCGACGCCGCCGACGGGTTCATCCTCGTCCCGCACCTCACACCCGCCGGGCTCGACGAGTTCGTCGACACGGTGGTGCCGGAACTGCAGGAACGCGGCAGTTTCCGCACCGCCTACACCGGCACCACGCTGCGCGACCACCTCGGTCTGCGTCATCCCCATCACCCCGCCATCGCCGAAGGAGCACGCGCGTCATGACGATCACCGTCGACACCACCAGCACCGCAACAACGTTCAGCGACGACTGGCACCGCTGGCACGACGCCCGCGAGGACGGCCTGCGCGACCCCCTCGGCTGGCTCAGCCTCGCCGGCCTGCACTGGCTCACCGACAGCCCGGAACGCCTCGACGGCGTCCCCGGCACCTGGTGGGTGACCGACGAGAAGGTGTTCATCACCGCCCAGCCCGCCGACCGGCTCGACGTCGAGGGCGAGCGGATCGCGGGCGTGCGGATTCTGACTCCCGCCGAGGGCGCGCCGGGGCTGAGCGTGTTCAACGAGGAGCGGGTCTTCGAGGTGATCCGGCGCTCCGGGCAGTTCGCGGTGCGCGTGCACGACCCGGCCGCGCCCACCCTGGCCGGGTTCACCGGCGTCCCCGCCTATCCGGCCGACCCGCGCTGGGTCGTCACCGGCCGGTTCACTCCGTTCGACACCGCCCGCACGGTCACCACCGGCGCGGTCGTGGACGGGCTCGAACACCACCACAGCGCGGCGGGGACCATCGAGTTCCGGATCGGCGACGCCGTGGAGACGCTGATCGCCTTCGGCACGCTCGCGGATCTGCGGGTGCTGTTCACCGATGCCACCAGCGGGGTCACCACCTACCCGGCGGCGCGGTCGCTCGCGATCGGTGCGGTCGAGGCCGACGGCACCGTGACCCTGGACTTCAACCGGGCGGTGAACCTGCCGTGCGCGTTCACCGATTACGCGACCTGCCCGGTGGCACCGGCCGAGAACCGGCTGCGGGTGGCGATCGAAGCGGGAGAACAGGATCCGGCGCTATGACCGTTCCGCTCTCGATCCTCGACCTCGCGCCGATCAGCGAAGGGTCGACTGCCGCGCAGGCATTGCGCAACACGATCGATCTCGCCCAGCATGCCGAACAGTGGGGCTACCACCGGTATTGGCTGGCCGAACATCATTTCGTGTCGGTGGCCAGTTCGTCCTCGCTGACCCTGCTCGCCCTGGTCGCGGCGGCTACCTCCCGCATCCGCGTCGGTACCGGGGCGGTGCAGGTGGGTCATCACACCTCGGCCTCGATCGTCGAGGCGTTCGGCACCGTCGACGCGCTGCACCCGGGGCGGCTCGATCTGGGTCTCGGCCGGTCGGGGCATCGGCGCAGCCAGTTCGGGGCGGAGGCGTCCACCGCCAAGGGCGGGCATCCGGTGCTGGACACGGTCACCGGGCGCACCCGGATCCGCGACGGTGTGGTGGTGCCGCCGCCGTTCGACCCGCGCGGGATCACCGACCGGTCCAAATTCGTCGCCTCGCTCGAAGCGCTCCAGCAGCCGCATGCCGAGGCGCTGGACTTCCCCGATCAGATCGCCGAGGTCCGCGCCCTGCTCGACGGCACCTACACATCGTTCGATGATGTTGCGTTGCACGCGGTTCCGGGTGAGGGGGCCGATGTCGAACTGTGGTTGTTCGGCAGCACGGCCGGTGAGAGCGCCGAAGTGGCAGGCAGGCTCGGGTTGCCGTTCGCGGCGGCCTATCACGTCGCCCCCGGCACCGCACTGGACGCGGTCGAGGCCTACCGGGCGGCCTTCCGGCCCTCGCCCACCCTCGCCGAACCGCACGTGATCGTGTCGGCCGATGTCGTGGTCGCCGCCGACGACGCCACCGCCCGCCACCACGCGAGCACCTACGGTCACTGGGTCCACAGCATCCGCAGCGGTTCCGGCGCGGGCGAATACCTCGACCCCACCACCGCCTCCCCCCTCACCCCCGACCAGCTCCGCCTGGTCGAGGACCGCCTCGCCGCCCAGATATCCGGCTCCCCCGACACGGTCACCGAACGCCTGGAAGCCCTGGTCAAGGTCACCGACGCCACCGAACTCCTGATCACCACCATCACCCACAACCACGCCGACCGCCTGGAATCCCACCGCCTCCTGGCCGACGCCTGGGGCCTGCGCACCGCCCGCGCGGCCTGAACCCCTCGCTGCGGGGTCGTCACGCAACGACGGCCCCGCAGCGCCGCCCGCTCCCGCGATCCCGCCGTACCCGGCAGCGCCAGTGTCGCGTGGATTCAGTCGAAAAGATCTGCTGTCGTGGCAGCGTCGATCGCGCGCCGCAGCCAGCTGTCGAGCTGAGCCAGATCCCGGCACTGCTCGATCCGGGCCCGCTGATCCTCCGTGACAGCGATTCGACGCGCGCTGAGGACGGTGATGATGCTGGCCGCGACGCCCTCCTCGCGGCCTTCTTCACGCCCCTCTTCGACATATTTGCGGGCGATTCGGCCCTGGTATTCGTAGGTCATCGTCATCAGTTCCTCCAACCGTCGGCTGGCCGCCTCGGACAACACCTCGTCGACCAGGTCATGGTACATCCGTGCTCGTTCGTCGTCGGTCTTCGTCAGGCCTACCAAGAGCGCGGTGAAGACCGCCTCGGCGTGGGGGCCGTTGCCGTGTGCCATGGCCGAAAGGACTGCTCGCTCCGGCGATGATGCGGCCTCCAGTGGGTCGGTGACGATCGGCATCCGGTCCGGTCCGACGATGAGTGGACGCAGCGCGAATCCCGGGTGGCCGATGTCGATCGGTTTGGCCGCCCAGGTGGCCACGCTGGTGTTCGGCACGACGACCAGAAGCACCACCGGGCAACGCAATCGGGCTCGCAGAGTTGTCAGGTATACCGGCCAGCTCCACTGTTTGTGGGGCTTCTCCGAGAGCTGGACCTCGACGCAGATACCGAGCACGGCGGCGCCGTCGGCGTTGTGGAGACTCAGCGCCAGGTCACCGCGGAACTCCTTGGGCCCGATATCGGAGAAGTCGCACTGCTCGGTGGTCGCCGCGGTGTAGCCGGGGACTGCGATCCCGCAGACCTCGGTGATCAGCGCCGGAGCCAGTGTCAGGTCGGCACGGAATAGTTCCAGAACACCTTCGTGCAGGTAGCTGGGCATGACCGGCACCCTAGGTCGTGGGGCGGGTGGGGAGCCAGTGCCGATCGGCGGGTCTGGTATGCCACGCCGTTGCTGTCCGAAATTTCCACCGGCTCAATGACTTACCCGACCGCAGGTCGGGTGCAGCCGACATGTCAAGCCTTCCTTTGTCACACGGGTCGTCTCTATACGTAGGCGTATATCAGGAGTAGCCTCTTCTCCATACGCATCCGTACGGATAGGGGTTTCTCATGCGGCTTCCCGCAGCGGCGCATACCGATCGACCGTGGCGCATCCACGAGATCGCCGGGGATTTCGAGGTCGAAGACGTGTGGCGGTATCGGACGCCCGGCGGCAGGGTGGACGACTTTCCCGCGTTGCTCGCCGCGTTGCAGGCGGCGAGGGCGTCCGATTCCTCGGGGATCAGCGGGCTGCTGTTCAAGATCCGCTGGAAGCTGGGTGAGGTGTTCGGGTGGGATCGGGAGTCGGCCGGAACCGGGAGCAGGGTGGAATCGCTGCGGGATCGGCTGCCCGCCGATCTGCGGGATACACCGTGTCCCGACGACACGGGCAGCCCGTTGACCAGCGTGTACGTCCTCGACGACGAGTACGCCGCGGAGATCGCCAACGGCACCATGCATGGCGTCATGCACCTGGGCTGGGTGCCCGATGAGACCGGTCCGGGCTACCACCTGCAGATGGCGGTGCTGGTGAAGCCGAACGGCCTGTTCGGCCGCGCCTACATGGCGTTCATCAAGCCGTTCCGGTACCTGATCGTCTACCCGGCGATGACCAGGAGCTGGGAACGCGCCTGGAACGAGCTGACGGCTGCGCGCCGAGCGGGCCACCATTAGGAGTACACTTCTAAGGACTGCACTCCTAATGACTGGGGAAGGTCTTGACGAAGCCGGACTATCTGTTCGACCGCGACACCGAGTGGAACGCCCTGGTCACCTTCGCGTCGCGAACGGCGCCGACGGCGATGCTCGGCATCGTCAGCGGGCGGCGGCGTATGGGCAAAACATATCTACTTCGAGCGCTGGCTGAACAGCGGGGCGGTTTCTACTTCGGCGCGACCACCGCGACCGGTGCCGAATCGCTGCGGCAGTTCGGGGCGGCATTGGGTGAGTTCGCCGGCGCTGGCGCGCCCATCGCCTTCGACAACTGGGATCATGCGATCAGCTACCTGTTCGCACTCGGCGCACGAGATCAGACAGCCGACCCGCGGTTGGTCGTTCTCGACGAGTTCCCCTATCTGGTCAAAGCCGTGCCGGAACTGCCGTCGCTGGTGCAGCGGGAGATCGACCGGTACCAGACCGAGCCGAACAATGTCCGGCTGTTGCTGTGTGGGTCCGCGATGTCGGTGATGGGTGGGCTCCTGTCGGCCAACGCACCACTGCGCGGCCGAGCACAGCTCGAACTTCTGGTGCAGCCCTTCGGATATCGTGCCGCCGCCGAATTCTGGGATGCCGCCCACGACCCGGCACTGGCAGTACGGCTGCACGCTGTCGTCGGCGGAACACCCGCCTATCGCAGACAGTTCCTCGCCGACGACGTGCCCGCCTCCGCCGCCGACCTCGACGACTGGCTGTGCCGAACGGTGTTGTCGCCGTTGAGTCCACTGTTCCGGGAGGCCAGGTACCTTCTTGCCGAAGAAGCCGAGATCCGCGACACCGCGCTCTACCACTCGGTGCTTGCCGCCGTCGCTCAGGGACACAACACCCGCGGCGGCATCGCCGGGTACATCGGACGTAAATCGGTCGATATCTCCCACCCGCTGACGGTGCTGGAAGACTGCCACCTCGTCAGTCGCGAACAGGATGTGTTCCGGTCCGGCAAGTCGATCTACCGCATCACCGAGCCGCTGATCTCCTTCTACGAAGCCGTCATGCGCCCGGCTTGGGCCCGCTTGGAAACCGGCCAGGCACAACAGGTGTGGCGCCGATCGACCGAGCGATTCAACGCCCAGGTAGCCGGACCGCACTTCGAACAGATGTGCCGGACATTCCTGTTGACCGGCGGTGTCGACCAGCTCGAGTTGGACACCGAATTCGGTGCGGTCGGCTGCGGCGTGGTGACCGATTCGCACCGGCGGATCCAGATCCAGATCGACGCGGCAGTCACCGAACCCGGCGACGGCGGGCACGCACCCGCGATTTCCCTCCTGGGCGAGGCGAAGTGGGGAACCACCGTCGGCATGAACCACCTCGAACGACTCGCTCGGGCCCGCACCTTGCTGACCGAACGCGGATGGAATACCGCAGCCTGTCGGCTGGCACTGTTCAGCGGTGCTGGATTCAGTGACGCGCTCCAGCAGGAAGCCGACCGCAATCCCGAGGTCGCGCTGATCGGCGTCGACGACCTCTACGTCTGCCCGGACTGACCGGCTACGCGCTGAGCGGGGCCGCTGTGACCCCGTAGCCGAGGTTGGTGAGGACCTCGCTGGTGGCCTTGGCGAAGTTGAGGGTGATGAAGTGCAGGCAGGGGGCGCCCTCGTCGATGAGGCGCTGGGCCATTTCGGTGGCGATCTGGATGCCCTCGGCGCGGACGGCGGCCTTGTCCTCCTCGGGGCCGGTGCCCGCGGCGCGGGTCAGGCGTTCCATCACCGCGGGGGCGAGGGGGCGGCCGCAGAGTTCCTCGGCGCGCTGGACCGTGCGCAGCGAGGTGATGGGCATCAGCTCGGGGATGATCGGCTTGGCGCCCTCGATCGGGTCGGCGGCCAGCACCCGGTCGCGCAGGCGCAGGTAGTGGTCGACGTCGAAGAACATCTGGGTGATCGAATACTCCGCGCCCGCACGCAGTTTCGCGGCGAGGTGGCGGGTGTCGTGGTCGAGGTCGGGCGAGCGGTGGTGGCCCTGCGGGAACGAGGCGACGCCGACGTGGAAGTCGCCGAGGTCGCGCACGATGCGCACCAGTTCCTCGGCATACTCGACGCCCTCGGGGTGCTTGCGCCATTCACCGAGCGGATCGCCGGGCGGGTCGCCGCGCAGCACGAGCAGGTTGCGGATGCCCGAGTCGGCGTAGGAGCCGACCAGCGCGCGCAGTTCACCCATGCTGTGACCGACGGCGGTGAGGTGGGCGACCGGCAGCAGGGTGGTCTCGGTGGCGAGCTCGCCGGTGATGCGCACGGTGCGGTCCTTGGTGGAGCCGCCCGCGCCGTAGGTCATCGACACGAAGGCCGGGTGCATCCGCTCGAACTCGCGGACCGCACGCCACAGCCTGGCCTCGCCCGTCGCGTCACGTGGCGGGTTGAACTCCACCGAGAACGGCACGCCGCTGCCCGAATGAGTGCGCAGGCTCTGCACCACCGAGGGGGTGTTCGAGACGATCGGCTGCTTCTGGGCGGGTCGATCTGGGGTCGAACGTCCCCGTCCATTGTCGAAAGTCACCGGTTCAGTGTAGTGGGGCGGCATGACACCGCTGCGCGCACCGGGAACCGGGCGGCCCGCGGCAGTCCGGAATCGGGCACGGACCAGCCGATCGACCGTCAAGTCCGATGGACACGCGCCGATCGTGGCGCCAGACGCCGCCGAATCGCCAGGTGTGGGGTCGGTCGCAGCGGCCGTGTGCGCCGACGACACCCCCGCGCCACCCGCGTATTCTGCGACCAGACGCCGGTGATCGCATCGCAGCGTGCGACCCCGGTCCATCCGCTCGCCCACTTCCGCACCTGGAGGCCACCCTGTCCGCCGGAATCGGTACCCCGCTTTCCCGGTCCGTCGCCGACACGGCGGCCTCGGTCGACTTCGTCACGCTCACGCCGGGCACGCCCGCCTTCGTCGCCGCGGTCGAGCAGGTGCTGGCCGGTTTCTTCGCCACCCGGCGCGAGATCGTCGACCCGCTCGGGCCGGTGTTCGTCGACGCCGCCGAGGCGCTGGAACAGTTCGTCATCCGCGGTGGCAAGCGGACCAGGCCGGGCTTCGCCTGGACCGGCTGGCTCGGCGCAGGCGGCGACCCGGCCGGGCCCGACGCCGCCGCGGTGCTGACCGCCTGCTCGGCGCTGGAACTGGTGCAGGCGTGCGCGCTGGTGCACGACGACATCATCGACTCCTCGCAGACCCGCCGCGGTTTCCCGACCGTGCACATCGATTTCGAGGACCGGCATCGCGCGGCGGGCTGGCCCGGTGACGGCGCCGAGTACGGCAGGGCCGTTGCCATCCTGATCGGCGACCTGGCGCTGGCCTGGGCCGATGACCTGGTGCACGAGGCCGGGCTGACCCAGGCCGCACTGGCCAGGTTCGCGCCGGTGTGGGCGCGGATGCGGACCGAGGTGCTCGGCGGGCAGCTGCTCGACATCAACGGCGAGGCCGGTGGCGACGAATCGGTCGAGGCCGCGCTGCGGATCAACCGGTACAAGACCGCCGCGTACACGATCGAACGGCCGCTGCACCTGGGTGCCGCGCTGGCGGGCGCCGACGACGATCTGGTGGCGGCGCTGCGGATCTACGGCACCGACGTCGGCATCGCCTTCCAGCTGCGTGACGACCTGCTCGGCGTGTTCGGCGACCCCGCCGTCACCGGCAAGCCGTCCGGCGACGACCTGCGCGAGGGCAAGCGCACGGTGCTCATCGCGGAGGCGCTGCGGCGGGCGGATCCGGAGTCGGCGGCACTGATCCGCACCGGGCTCGGCACCGACCTCGACGACGCGGCCGTGGACCGGCTGCGCGCCCTGCTCACCGAGCTCGGCGCGGTCGACGACGTGGAACGCCGCATCACCGAGCTCACCGACACCGGACTGCGCGCCGTGGCGGCCAGCAGCGCGACCACGCAGGCCAAGCAGTTGCTGCACGACATGGCGCTGGCCGCCACCCGCCGCGCGGCCTGAGGCTGATATGAAAAACGTTGTGGGACAAGCGAATCATGTCGTCGTGGTCGGCGCGGGACTGGCCGGGCTCGCCGCGGCGCTGCACCTGCGCGGCGCGGGCGTCGAGGTCACGGTGCTCGAACGGGCCGACCATCCCGGCGGCCGGGTCGGGCGCTACCGGTTCGACGACTACGAGATCGACAGCGGCGCCACCGTCCTCACCCTGCCGGAACTGATCGACGAGGCGCTGGCCGCCGTCGGGCACTCGCGCGAGAGCGTCGGCCTGCGTATCCACCGCCTCGCGCCCGCCTATCACGCGCGCTACGCCGACGGCAGCGACATTCGCGTCTTCGACGACGCCGCGGCGATGGCCGCCGAGGTCGCCGACACCTGCGGACCTGCCGAGGCGGGCAACTACCGGCGGCTGCGTGACTGGCTGGGCCGGATCTACGGCGCCGAATACGACGAGTTCATGGACGCGAACTTCGATTCGCCGCTGGACCTGGTGCGCAGCCCGCGCTCCCGCGCCTCGCTCGCGACGCTGGTCCGGCTCGGCGGTTTCGGCAGGCTGGGGCCGCGCGTGCGCTCGTACCTGCGCGACGAGCGCCTGGCCAGGCTGTTCACCTTCCAGGCGCTCTACGCGGGGACGGTGCCGGACAAGGCGCTGGCCCTCTACGGCGCGATCCCCAACATGGATACCTGCCTCGGTGTCTTCTTCCCGGAGGGCGGCATGCGCGCGATCACCGCCGCGCTCGCCGAGGCGTTCGTCGCCGCCGGTGGACGGCTGGTGCTCGAGGCCGAGGTCGCGGGCATCGACTACACGGCGAGCGCAGGCACGTCGCGGCGCGCCGAGGCCGTCCGCACCGTCGACGGCCGCGGTTTCGCGTGCGATGCCGTGGTCCTCACCGCCGATCTCGGTTCGCTGCCCCGGTTCGGCCTGCGGTATCGCCGTGGTTTGCGGGCCTCGCCGTCGGCGGTGGTCGCGCACGGCACCGTGCCCGCCGAGGTCGCCGCGCAATGGCCGGTGCAGGCGCATCACACGATCGATTTCGGCGCCGCCTGGGCGATGACGTTCACCGAGATCTCCGCGCGCCGCGGGCGGGGGAAGCTGATGCGCGATCCGTCGCTGCTGCTGACCAGGCCCGCGCTCACCGATCCCGGCCAGTTCGTCGACCGCGCCGACGGCAGGCACGAACCGCTGTCGGTCCTCGCGCCGTGCCCGAACCTGGACGCCGCGCCGCTGGACTGGGATCGCCTCGGCCCCGCCTATCTCGGCGAGCTGCTCGCGGAGCTGGAACGGCGCGGCTACACCGGCATCACCGAACATTTCCGGGTCGACCACGTCGACACACCGGCGACGTGGGCCGCCCAGGGCATGATCGCGGGCACACCGTTCTCGATCGCGCACCTGTTCCGGCAGACCGGCCCGTTCCGGCCACGCAATCTGCCAAGGGGCGTGGACAACGTCGTTCTCGCAGGTTGTGGCACCACTCCGGGGGTGGGTGTGCCCACCACGCTGCTGTCGGGCAAGCTGGCCGCGGCACGAATCACCGGCAGCCGGGCGCGCAACGCGACCGACCACCGGGTTAGTGTTCCAAGTTGAAGCCGTAAACTGACGGCCGAATTATCAGCTCGCGGTTGCGACCGCCGACCATCCGGGGGGACCGACCGAACATGCCGCCCCCCGAGACGACCGTAGGCCCCATGGACACCACGCGCACCCTCGAGCCGCAGCGCCATATGCCCACCGGGACCGATCCCGGCGTCCGGTCCTGGCTGCGCACCGCAGGCGACTTCGCCCGTAGCCCCGAAGGCCACGCGGCCATGATGGGCTTCTTCGGCGCGATCATGATCACGTTCGGCGGTTTCGGCGCTGGCGCGGTCCGCAAGCGTGACCCGCTGCTCGAAGCCCTGCACCTGTCGTGGCTGCGATTCGGGCACGGCTACGCGCTCTCGACGGTCCTCATCTGGGCCGGCGTGCTGATGATGATCACCGCGTGGGTTCGCCTAGGCCGCACCACCATCGGCAAGGACTCCGCGCGGGTCACGCTCAACGAGCTGCGCGCGATCGTCGGCATCTGGATCACGCCGCTGCTGTTCGCGGCGCCGATGTTCAGCCGCGACGCCTACTCCTACCTCGCCCAGGGCGCCCTGCTGCGTGATGGTTTCGACCCGTACCAGGTGGGTCCCGTCGCCAATCCCGGTGTGCTGCTGGACAACGTGAGCCCCGTCTGGACCACGACCACCGCACCCTACGGTCCGGTGTTCCTGCTCATCGGCCGCGCGATCACCATGATCACCGGCGACAACGTCATCACGGGGACCATCGCCCTGCGGTTCGTGATGCTGCCGGGCCTGGCGCTGATGATGTGGGCGGTCCCGTACCTGACCAAGCATCTCGGCGGCAAGCCGACGGTGGCGCTGTGGCTGGCAGTGCTCAACCCGCTGGTGCTGATCCACCTCATCGGTGGCGTGCACAACGAAATGCTGATGGTCGGGCTCATGTGCGCGGGCGTCGCGCTGGTGCTCGAACGTCATCATGTGGCGGGCATCGTGGTGGTCGCCATCGGCGTCGCGATCAAGGCGACCGCGGGCGTCGCACTGCCGTTCCTGGTGTGGATCTGGATTCTGCACGAGAAGGAACGCCGCGCCGCCGCGCATCGAACAGACTCCGACGTCGGGACATCCGAGGACCAGAAGCACCCGGACGCGGCCCGGCCGTCCGCCGATATGCCGCATCCGCTGTTCGTGTTCGCCAAGATCGCCGGCATCGGCGTCGGCGTTTTCGCACTGGTATTCGGCGCCGCGTCGGTGATCGCGGGAGTCGGCTTCGGCTGGGTCACCGCACTGCAGGGCTCGAACAAGATCATCAACTGGCTGTCGCTGCCGACGATCCTCGCGCACATCGGCACCTGGGATCAGAATCCGTCGGGGTCGGTGCTCGGGGTGATCCGCACCCTGTGCCAGGTCGCCCTGATCGCGGTGCTCGTCGCGACCTGGTGGCGGTTCCGGCACAGCGAGCGCGAGGCCGTGATGGGCATCATCATCGCGTTCGTCGCGATCGTGCTGCTCTCCCCCGCCGCATTGCCCTGGTACTACTCGTGGCCGCTGGCGCTGGCCGCGGGGTTCGCGCTCTCGACGCTGACCTTGCAGTGGCTGGTCGGAATCTGCACCTGGTTGATGCTGGTGTTCCAGCCGGACGGATCGATCGGGCTGTACAACTTCTGGCACGTCGCGTTGGCCGTCTTCGCCGCCGTCGTGGCTGCGGTATCCCTGCGTCATGTGGACCCGCTGCACCTGCGTTCAGCCCGTTCCCGTGCGGTCGTCAAGGAACCGGCACCGCCTGTTCGGGCATGAGTGGTCAGCGCCAGGAGAAGGCAGGGCACGGCCACCCGAGCGTGCCGAACGCAGACGCCACCGACCGTCTAGCCGCCGGCGCGGTGACCGGTCTCGAGGCGGCGTACGCGAGCTGCCGACGCATCGCCGCCGAGCACGGGCGCACCTACTACCTGGCGACCACCTTGCTCACACCACCGCGGCGACGGGCGGTGCACGCGCTGTACGCCTTCGCGCGGATGGTCGACGACATCGTCGACCACGCCGACAACCCGGCACGCGTGCTCGATCCGCGCGACGGCGCGCACGCGGCGGTGCCGGACGGCCCCGCCGAGATCAGCCCCGCCCAGCACCTCGACCTGGTGGAGAAGCAGCTCCGGCTCGCGCTCGAACACGGCGACATCGACACCGGTGACCTGCGCCGCCGCCAGATCCTCACCGCGGCCGCCGACACGATCCACCGCTACGACATCGCCCGCACCCACTTCTGGACGTTCCTCGACGCCATGCGCATGGACGTCCCCGGCACCACCACCCACCGCACCCGCTACGCGACGATGACCGAGCTGCGCGAGTACATGCGCGGTTCAGCGGCCGCCATCGGCCTGCAGCTGCTGCCGGTGCTCGGCACCGTCGTCCCCGTCCCCGAGGCCGAACCCGCCGCGGCGGCGCTGGGCGAGGCGTTCCAGCTCACCAACTTCCTGCGCGACATCGCCGAGGATCTCGACCGCGACCGGATCTACCTGCCTGCCGACGAGCTGGCCGCCTTCGGTGTCGACGAAGCCCACCTGCGCGCCTGCTGTGCCACAGGGCGCACCGACCAGCCGCTGCGCCGGGCGCTGGCCCATCTGATCGCCGTCAATCGCGATATCTACCGCCGCGCCGAGCCCGGTATCGAACTGCTCGAGCCACGGGTGCGCCCGGCGATCCGCACCGCGACCGTGCTCTACGCCGAGATCCTCGACCGGATCGAGGCGGCGGATTTCCAGGTGTTCGAGCGGCGGGCGACCGTGCCCAACCACCGCCGGATCCTGGTCGCCGCCAAGGGCTTCGCTACCGCGCGCCGCTGACGCGGCACCTGGTCAGCCCGCGATCTCGGGGCGCTCGGCGAGACCGAGGCGCAGGTGCTCGCTGTGGTAGACGGCCTCGTCGAGCAGTTGGGCGACGTGCTGGTCGTAGAGGCTGTAGACGATGCTGCGTCCGGCGCGGGTGCCGGTGACCAGGCCCAGATTGCGGAGCAAGCGCAGCTGATGGGAGACGGCGGACTGTTCCATCCCGACCGCCTCGGCGAGTTCGGTGACCGGGCGCGGGCCCTGGCGGAGTTCGGACAGGATCAGCAGCCTGCTCGGTGTCGCCAGCGCCTGCAGGGTGGTCGCCACGTGCGCGGCGGCGGCAGCGTCCAGCCGTGTCGCCGGGCGGTCACCTTCCACACCGTGTCCCATGGCGTGGAGCTTAGCGGACAGTAACACATGAAAACCTCTTCATATGATCTGTTATTCTCGGGTCCTCGTTTCCCGCCTCGGAGGTGCCCTGTGGTCTCGTCCACCGCCACGCCCACTCGTCCGGCCGTCACCGCCTCGCGCGGTCCGACCGTGCGGACCCGGCTGTTCGCGATCCCCGAGATGCGCTGGGCCGCCGCGGCGACCGCGCTGTTCGCGCTCGGGCTGGCGGCGAAGCTGACCGGTGGGCCGTCGTGGTTGTGGTGGTCGCTACTGCTGGCCTGCTACCTCACCGGCGGCTGGGAGCCCGGCCTCGACGGTCTGAAAGCCCTGCGGGACAAGACACTCGACGTCGACCTGCTGATGGTGGTGGCCGCGATCGGAGCCGCGGCGATCGGCCAGATCGTCGACGGCGCGCTGCTCATCGTCATCTTCGCCACCTCGGGCGCGCTCGAAGCGCTGGCCACCACCCGCACCGAGGATTCGGTGCGCGGGCTGCTCACGCTGGCGCCCGATACCGCGACTCAGCTCACCGGCGACGGCGAACAGACGGTCGCCGCGGCCGATCTCGCAGTCGGTGACGTCATCCTGGTCCGGCCCGGCGACCGGATCGCCGCCGACGGACGCGTTGTCGACGGGGCGAGCGAGGTCGACCAGGCCACCATCACCGGCGAACCGCTGCCGGTGGACAAGACGCCCGGCGACGACGTGTTCGCCGGGACGCTCAACGGCACCGGCGCACTGCGGGTCCGCGTCGAGCGCAGGGCCGAGGACTCCGTCGTCGCGCGGATCGCGGCGCTGGTCGAAGAGGCAGGCCGCACCAAGGCGCGGACCCAGCTGTTCATCGAGAAGATCGAGCAGCGCTATTCGGTCGCCATGGTCGTTGCCACTCTCGCGGTGTTCCTCGTCCCACTGATTCTCGGTGCGGCGCTGCGGGATTCGCTGCTGCGCGCGATGACGTTCATGATCGTGGCCTCACCGTGCGCGGTGGTCCTGGCCACCATGCCGCCGCTGCTCGCCGCCATCGCCACCGCGGGGCGTCACGGTGTGCTGGTGAAGTCGGCGGTGGTGATGGAACAGCTGGGCGCGACAACGCGCGTCGCGTTCGACAAGACGGGCACGCTGACCCGGGGTACGCCGGAGCTCGCGAAGATCCACCCGCTGAAAGGCAGCCTGCTCTCCGAGGACCAGATCCTGCGGCTGGCGGCTGCCGTAGAGCACCCCAGTGAGCATCCGCTGGCCGCAGCCACCGTGCGTGCCGCCCGTCAGCGTGGTCTCTCGATCCCCGCCGCCATCGACTTCGCCGCCCAGCCGGGTCGCGGCGTGTCCGGCCTGGTCGACGGCAGCTTCATGCGCGTTGGCTCTCCGGTTGGTCTCATGGACTGCGAAAACGGCGCGTGCGGCACCGGCTCGCCGCTTGTACCCGCGGACGGCGAATGCGGGGCGCACGAAGCGCCCGGCACCGGCTCGCCCCTTGTCCACACGAGCGGCGAAACCGGCGACCCGAAGGCGCTCGCCACTGGCTCACCGGCTGTGCTCGCGAGCGGCGACCCCGGTGGCCACCGAGCGCCCGGCGACCGCTCGCCGCAGCTCTCCGCTACCAGGAACCTCGTATCGATCGTGCAAGCGCGCGGACGCACCGCGGTGGTCGTACTCCGCGATGACGAACCGATCGCAGTCCTCGGCTTCACCGATCAGATCCGTCCCGAGGCCGCAGGCGCCGTCGCCGCCCTCACCGAATCCACCGGCAGCGCACCGGTTCTCCTGACCGGCGACAACCATCCCACCGCCGCGCAGCTGGCCCGGCAGGTCGGGATCTCCGACGTGCGCGCCGAATTGCTCCCGCACGACAAGGTCGCGGCCGTGCGTGCGCTGGAAGGCGACGGTGCGCGGGTGACCATGGTCGGCGACGGCATCAACGACGCACCCGCGCTGGCCGCCGCCCACGTCGGGATCGCGATGGGTGGCGCGGGCTCGGATCTCACGCTGCAGACCGCCGACGCTGTCGTCGTCCGGGACGATCTGACCACGATTCCCGCCGTGATCGCACTGTCCCGGCGTGCCCGCCGGGTGGTCCTGGCCAATCTCGCCATCGCCGGCGGCTTCATCGGGGTCCTGGTCGTCTGGGACCTGGTCGGGCATCTGCCGCTGCCCCTCGGCGTTCTCGGGCACGAGGGCTCCACCGTCATCGTCGGGCTCAACGGCCTGCGACTGCTGCGCTCGTCCGCTTGGCGCCGTGCGATGGGCCAGGCTCAGGACGACGGCCGGTTGTAGCCGACCACCACCGCGCTGAGCTTCACCGAACGCTTCGACGGCCTGATAGCGACCGATCAGCGCGATAGTGAACGTTCAGCGCGGTGCCCTCGAGCGGTGCGCCGGGTTCAGAAGGGTTCGGCGGCGGCGCGGCGGACGACTTCGCGGGCCAAGGGGCCGTGCAGGGCGTCGACGGGGCGGCCGGGGAGGGAGTCGTCCTCGGTGTAGATCCAGCGCAGGATGTCCTCGTCGCTGTACTTGCCGTCGCGCATCACCGTGATCAGGCCGGGGAGCATCCGGACGATCTCGTCGTTGTCGTCGAAGAACCGGGACGGAATGCCTGCGACACCGTTGCGGCGGATCGCGAGAATCTGGTGGTCACGCAGCAGCTGGTGCACCGCGGTGACCGGGATACCGAGTATGTCGGCGGCCTCGGGGAGCGAGACGACGGTTTCGGTGTCGGGCAGCACATCGTCGCTGCAGGGAAAGGCACTCACCCGAATAACCGTAGTACGTGTGGGCTGGCCCGCATCGGCTGGCATGCCATCATCACCCGGTTACGATCGTGGTGGCCGCACACGGTGGCCGTTCGCTTGTCGCAGTGTCGCGAGGGGTGAGAAGTTTGTGAAAGCCGGAGGACATCACTTGATCGGCCAGATGCTGGAAGGGCGCTATCGCATCGATGCGCCGATCGCCCGCGGCGGGATGTCGATGGTGTTCCGGGGAACCGATACCCGGCTGGATCGCCCGGTGGCGATCAAGGTGATGGATCCGAAGTTCGCCGGGGATCCGCAGTTCCTGACCCGCTTCGAGTTCGAGGCGCGCGCGGTCGCGAAGCTGAAGCATCCGTCGCTGGTCGCCGTGTACGACCAGGGCGTCGACGGCGAGTACCCGTTCCTGATCATGGAATTGGTCGAGGGCGGCACGCTGCGCGAACTGCTGCGCGAACGCGGCCCGATGCCGCCGCACGCCGTGCGCGCCGTCGCCGAGCCGGTGCTGCGCGCGATCGGCACCGCCCACGACGCGGGCCTGGTGCATCGCGACGTCAAGCCGGAGAACGTGCTCATCTCCGACGCGGGCGAGGTGAAGATCGCCGACTTCGGCCTGGTCCGGGCGGTCGCCGCCGCCAACACCACCTCCGCCAGCGTCATCCTCGGCACCGCCGCCTACCTGGCCCCCGAGCAGGTGACCACCGGCACCGCCGACGCCCGCTCCGACGTGTACGCCTTCGGCATCCTGGTCTTCGAACTGCTCACCGGCCGGGTGCCCTTCACCGGCGACAACTCGCTGTCGGTGGCGTATCAGCGGGTCGAGAACGACGTGCCGCCGCCGAGCCAGTTCATCGGTGGCGTACCGCCGGAGTTCGACGCGCTGGTGGCCAGGGCCACCTCCCGTGACCCGCAGCAGCGGTATGCCGACGCCAACGAGATGGCCGCGCACCTGCAGACGATCGCCATGGAACTCACCCTGCCGCCCTACCGGGTTCCCGCGCCGCGGGATTCGGCCGAGCACCTCAGCGAGAGCTACCGCACCGGCGACGCGCACCATCCCGGCGACCGGCCACTGACCCCGAATCCGGTTGCCGCGCATCCTGTTCCTGCGCCCGACCAGCGGCCCCAGCACACCAGGGTGGTGACCGCGCCCCGGCCACGACCCGACGAGTACCAGCAGGCACACTCCCCCGCCTCGCCGCACAACCCCTTCGCGGCGAACGAGACCAATTCCCGCCGCACCGGCGTGGTGTGGGCGGCGATCGTCACCGCGCTGACCCTGCTGGTCGGGATCGGCGGCTGGTGGCTCGGCGTCGGCCGCTACACCGCGGTGCCGCCGATCGCCGGGATGGACTCCGAGCGCGCCGTCGCGGTGCTGCAGGAGGCGGGCTTCGAGACCGTGCTGCGCAACAAGGCGTCGGACACCATTCCGGTGGGCGGCGTGGTCGGCACCGATCCGTCGGCGGGCTCGCGGGTCACCAAGAGCTCCACGATCGCGGTGCTGATCTCCAACGGCAAGCCCCGGGTACCCGATATCAAGCCGGGCGACCAGATCAGCGCGACCAACCAGGCGATCCGCGACGCGGGCCTGCAGCCGATCGACAGCGGCGAGGCGGCCAGTACCGCGCCGAAGGGCTCCTTGGCCAAGGTGGAGCCGGCGCCGGGCACGATCCTGCCGATGGGCGCGCAGGTGAAGGTCTACCGCAGCAAGGGGTCGCAGCCGGTCAACGTGCCCGATGTGCGCGGCAAGACCGCCGAGGAGGCCGCCCGCGCCCTGACCAGTGCCGGGCTGACCGTGCGCGAGACCCGCGTGCAGTACGACAAGAGCGTCGAGGGCGACAAGGCGATCGGCACCGACCCTGCCGTCGGCACCACCCTGCAGTCGGGCGACAGCGTGACGCTGATCGTGTCGAGCGCGGTGAAGGTGCCCAATGTGATGGGTCAGACCGTCGGCAACGCCCGCTCCAAGCTGCAGCAGCTGGGTCTCCAGGTGGAGGTCAAGTCCCTCACCGATTCCGACAGCTCCCTGGTGATCGGCCAGGTGCCTGGCTTCAACTCGAATGTGGAGGCGGGCAGCGTCGTGACGCTCACCGCCCTGCCTTGAAGAGATCGGGACAAGGACAAGGAAAAGCCCGGGCGCGGTCATCGCTGACCGCCCCGGGCTCGTCCCGCAGGAATCAGCGCAGCATTTCAGCGACCAGGAAGGACAGTTCCAGCGACTGCTGGGTGTTCAGGCGCGGGTCGCAGGCGGTCTCGTAGCGATCCTCGAGGTCGAGGTCGGAGATGTCCTGCGCGCCGCCGAGGCACTCGGTGACGTTCTCGCCGGTCAGCTCGATGTGCAGGCCGCCGGGGTGGGTGCCCAGGGCGTGGTGCACCTCGAAGAAGCCCTGCACCTCGTCGACGATGCGGTCGAAGTGGCGGGTCTTGAAGCCGGTCGAGGACTCGTGGGTGTTGCCGTGCATGGGGTCGCACTGCCAGATCACCTGGTGGCCGGTGGCCTGGACCTTCTCGATGATGGGCGGCAGCACGTCGCGGACCTTGCCGTTGCCCATCCGGGCGACCAGGGTGAGCCGGCCGGGCTCGTTGTTCGGGTCGAGGCGCTCGACGTACTCCACGGCCTGGTCGGGCGTGGTGGTCGGGCCGATCTTCAGGCCGATCGGGTTGGCCAGCAGCTCGGCCAGCGCGATGTGGGCACCGTCGAGCTGGCGGGTGCGCTCACCGATCCACAGGAAGTGCGCGGACAGGTCGTAGAGCAGCGGCTCGCCGGTCTCGCTTTCGCTCAGCCGCAGCATCGCGCGCTCGTAGTCGAGGACGAGGGCCTCGTGCGAGGCGTAGATGCGGGCCGACTTCAGGCTCGGGTCGTTGACCTGGCAGGCGGTCATGAACCGCAGGCCGCGGTCGATCTCCTCGGCCAGCGCCTCGTAGCGGGCGCCCGCGGGCGACTGGGCGACGAAGTCGCGGTTCCAGTCGTGCACCTGGTGCAGGTCGGCCATGCCTGCGCTGGTCAGCGCGCGGACCAGGTTCATCGCCGCGCTGGCGTTGGCGTAGGCGCGGACCAGGCGCGACGGGTCGTGGCGGCGGACCGCCTCGTCGGCGACCAGCGAGTTGACCATGTCGCCGCGGTAGGACTTGAGGCCGAGCGCGTCGACATCGGAGGAGCGCGGCTTGGCGTACTGGCCCGCGATCCGCGCCACCTTCACCACCGGCAGGCTCGCGCCGTAGGTGAGCACGACGGCCATCTGCAGCAGGGTGCGGATGTTGCCGCGGATGTGCGGTTCGGTGTTGTCGGCGAAGGTCTCCGCGCAGTCACCGCCCTGCATGAGGAACGCCTCACCGCGCGCGACGGCGGCGAGCTGGGATTTGAGCTCCTCCACCTCGGCGGGCAGGCAGATCGGCGGCACGCTCTCGAGCACGGTGCGCATCGTCGCGGCCTCCTCGGCGTCCCACGACGGCTGCTGCAGGGCGGGCCGAGCCAAGGCGGCGTCGAGTCGGCTGCGCAATTCCGCGGGCAGCGGCGGCAGTTCCGGCAGGCGGTCAATGGGTACGTCGACGGTCCAGGTCACCAGATCAGAATACGTAACCCGCGCGCGGAACCCCACCGCCGGGCCGGTCGGTGCTCAAGTCCGCCGCGCTGCCTTCACGCCGGGCGAACAGGCGAGTTGGTGGACCGCATGCGGGTCGCGACCCGCTCACCCCTGTTTGTTCGCTGTGCGGTCACTGCCTACCCGTGCGCGTCGCGTGCGAACCGCCGACATAGGGTTTCGGTCAACCCATCGTGGGTCACGGACCGCGCCGTCCCGCCGGACGGTCACGGCCGCCCACCGGCACGAAGAGGCGATCTCCCTGCGATATTTCTATGACTCAGAATTCGTCGAGGACGGCGTGACGATCGATCTGATCTCGATCGGCGTCGTCTGCGAGGACGGCCGCGAATACTACGCGGTGTCCACCGAATTCGACGCGGGGCGGGCAGGGCCGTGGGTCCGCAGGCACGTGCTGCCGAAGCTGCCGCCCGCGGGATCGCCGCTGTATCGCACCAGGGAACAGATCCGCGACGACCTGTTCAAGTTCTTCCTGCCCCGGCCCAGCGTGCAGCCGGAGCTGTGGGCCTGGGTGGCCGCCTACGATCACGTCGCGCTGTGCCAGCTGTGGGGTGACATGACCGCGCTGCCCAAGGGCATGCCGCGCTACACCAACGAGCTACGTCAGCACTGGGTCGCGCACGGCAGCCCCGAACTGCCGCCGATCCCCGGCGACGCCCACGACGCGCTGGCCGACGCCAGGCACAACCTGGCCAAGTTCGAGGCGATCGAGGCCTACCGGCGCACCCCGCGCCTCTGAGCCGGAAACAAGGGAAAGGCCCCGAGTCGCATCGACTCGGGGCCTTTCTCGTTGTGCTGACGCGATCAGTGACCGTGCGGCTCGTCACCGTTGGCGCGTGCCTGCTCGTTCGCGAGCGCGGTGAGCATCTTGTGCTCCTCGATGTGCTCGTTCTCGAAGTAGGCGTCGGACTCGGCCTTCGGGTCGGCCCGCAGGAAGCTACCGGTGCCCGGCTTACCCGCCGAACCCAGCTTGTTCATCTTCTTGGGCACCGGGGCGCCCTGGTACTCCAGCGGGATCGCGTGGCCGTGGTCGTCGACCGGGCCGAGCGGCTGGTGCACCTCGATGTACTCACCGTGCGGCAGGCGCTTGATGACACCGGTCTCGATGCCGTGCTCGAGGACCGCCCGGTCACTGCGCTGCAGGCCGATGCAGAACCGGTAGGTCACGAAGTACGCCAGCGGCGGCAGCAGCAGCACGCCGATGCGGCCGATCCAGGTCGTCGCGTTCAGCGAGATGTCGAACTTGAACGCGATGATGTCGTTGACACACGACAGCGTCAGCACCACGTAGAACGCGATGGCCATGGCACCGATGGCGGTACGGACCGGCACGTCGCGCGGACGCTGGAGCAGGTTGTGGTGCGCCGTGTGATCGTTGGTGAGGCGCTTCTCGATCCACGGGTAGGCGATCAGCAGGGTGAACACCAGACCCATGACGAGGGCGACCCAGAACACCGCCGGGATCGTGTAGCGACCCAGGTAGATCTCCCACGGCGGCATCAGGCGCGCCATGCCGTCGGTCCACATCATGTAGAAGTCGGGCTGCGAACCCGCCGAGACCTGCGACGGGTTGTACGGGCCGAGGTTCCAGATCGGGTTGATCTGCAGGACACCACCCATGATGCCGACGATGCCGAGGGTGAACGCGAAGAACGCGCCCTGGTCCGCGGCGAACACCGGCACGATGCGCGCGCCGACCACGTTGTTCTCGGTCCGGCCGGGGCCGGGGAACTGGGTGTGCTTCTGGTACCAGACCAGCGCGACGTGCGCGCCGATCAGCGCCAGGATGATGCCGGGCAGCAGCAGCACGTGCGCGACGTAGAGGCGCGGGATGATGATGTCGCCGGGGAAGTCGCCGCCGAACATCAGCCAGTGCATCCAGGTACCGATCACCGGGATACCGATGGTGATACCGGAGAACGCGGCGCGCAGACCGGTACCGGAGAGCAGATCGTCGGGCAGCGAGTAGCCGAAGAAGCCTTCGAACATCGCCAGGATCAGCAGCAGCGAGCCGATCACCCAGTTCGCCTCACGCGGCTTGCGGAACGCGCCGGTGAAGAAGATGCGGAACAGGTGGATGATGATCGACGCCGCGAACAGCAGGGCCGCCCAGTGGTGGATCTGCCGGACGAACAGACCGCCGCGCACCTCGAAGGAGATGTTCAGCGCGGTCTCGTACGCCCGCGACATGCCGACGCCGCGCAGCGGCTGGTAGGCGCCGTCGTAGGTGACGTGCGCCATCGACGGGTCGAAGAACAGCGTCAGGTACACACCCGACAGCAGCAGGATGATGAACGCGTACAGCGCGATCTCACCGAGCAGGAACGACCAGTGGGTCGGGAAGACCTTGTTGATCGACCGCTTCATGAACGCGGCGGCGCGATACCGCTCGTCCATCTCGTTGGCTTGGTTCGCCACCAGAGTGCTCATGAACGACGCTCCCAGAAAGCCGGGCCGAGCGGCTCGATGAAGTCGCCGTTGGCGACCAGGAAGCCCTCGGAGTTGACGGTGATCGGCAGCTGAGGCAGCGCGCGGGCGGCCGGACCGAAGACCGGCTTACCCCACTCGGTCGCCGAGAACTGCGACTGGTGGCAGGGGCACAGGATGCGGTTGGTCTGCTGCTCGAACAGTGAGGTCGGGCAACCGAGGTGGGTGCAGATCTTCGAGTAGGCGAAGTAGTCGCCGTAGTTGAAGCTCTCCTGGCCCTTGCGCTTGATCGCCTTCTCCGCGTCGGCGGTGCGCAGACGGATCAGCATGACCGCGTTGCGGATGCCACGCAGCGACTGCAGCGTCTCGTGCGCGTCGCCACGCCACTTCTCTTTCCACGGGAACACCGTTTCCATGGCGCCCGCGTCCAGGTCCTCCGGACGGACCAGCACGATGTCCTCGGGACGACCGGTGTCGCGACGGATGTAGATGGTCTCGCCCGGGTAGTCCGGGGTCCAGCCCGACACCCACAGCGGCGACTTGTCGCGCTTGGCCCACGGGTTCTTCACCATGCCGCCGATGAACACCAGCAGCGAGCCGATGCCGAGCACGCCGACGCCGGCACCCGCGGTGCCGAGCATCATCTTGCGACGACCCAGGGTGGAGGTGTCGAGCGCGTCCTGCAGCTCGGCCGCCAGGGTCCGGCGCTCGACCTCGTCCGACGGGCCGTCGTGGCGCTGCTGGATCGAGATCTCGGCGGGGATGAACCGCTTGCGGATCAGCACGACCGCGATACCGATGACCAGCACCGAGATGCCGAAGGTCAGGCCGACGAGCGGGGTGAACAGCGCGTAGGCCTGGTGGCCTTCCTGGCGGTTGCCCTTCCACTCCCACGGCCAGAACAGGAAGACACCGATCAGCGCGGCGGCGGCGAGGCCGGAGATGGCGAACCAGAACGTGACCGCACGCTCGGCGCGCTTCTCGGCGCGGGTGCCTGGCACCGGCCACCGCTCGCCGCGGTACGCGACCTCGACGTCGTCACGCGCGGTACCGAGCTGGACCAGCTCGTCGCGCGTCATCGCGTCCAGTTCGTCTTCGGTCGGTTCCCGACCCATGTCGTTGTGCTCCTGTCCACTCATGTCCGAGATCCGATCCACATCGCGGCACCGACCACGGCGGTGATGCCGATAACCCAGATCGCCAGGCCTTCGGTCGCCGGACCGAAACCGCCGAGGTCCCAGCCGCCGGGCGACTTCTCTTCGGCGGCGTTCTTGACGTAGGCGACGATGTCGCGCTTCTCCTCCGGCGACAGCTGCCGGTCGGAGAACTTCGGCATGTTCTGCGGGCCGGTGACCATCGCGTTGTAGATCTGCGCCTCGTTGGCAGGCGCCAGCGTGGGCGCGAACTTGCCGCTGGAGAGCGCACCACCGCGGGCGGTGAAGTTGTGGCAGGAGGCGCAGTTCATGCGGAACAGCTCCGAACCACGGGCGATGTCGTCGCCACGCAGCGATTCCTGCGCGATCTCGCCGTTGGCGTCGCGGATCACCGAGGGGCCACCGCCGTTGGCGGCGACGTACGCGCCGATCGCGTCGGTCTGATGCGCGTCGAACTTCTCCGGCTTGCGCATCGCCTGGGCTTCGTTGCGGGTCATCGGCATGCGGCCGGTGGACACCTGGAAGTAGACGGCGGCCTCGCCGACGCCGATCAGGCTGGGACCACGTTCTTCCACACCCTGCAGGTTGGCGCCGTGGCAGGTGATGCACGAGGTGTCGTAGAGCTGCTTGCCCTCGCGGATGAGCGCGGACTGATCCTCGTGCGCGGTGGCGATCTGCGGCTCGGGAGTGAGCGCCGTGGCCAGGAAGCCGGCTCCGACCAGACCAACGAGCAACGCGAGACCGCCCGCGATACGACGGCGAACGCGACGCTGCTTACGCGTCTTGGCGGCCTGCCCGTTGCCGGGGCCAGCGGGCTCTGGG
The DNA here is from genome assembly GCF_053608525.1 of Nocardia sp. NPDC055029. Taxonomy (NCBI): domain Bacteria; kingdom Bacillati; phylum Actinomycetota; class Actinomycetes; order Mycobacteriales; family Nocardiaceae; genus Nocardia; species Nocardia sp. NPDC055029. The sequence goes on along the minus strand of NZ_JBSGVQ010000024.1, from coordinate 68,642 downwards.
GCCGACGGGGGAGATGAACTCATCTGTGTCCCTTTGGAGTAGACGGAACCGACTTGTGCAAATGTTGTGCGCCCGCGCCTAGCGGACGAAGTAGATCGTGGCGAACAGCCCGATCCAGACGATGTCGACGAAGTGCCAGTAGTAGGACACCACGATCGCGGCTGTCGCCTGCGCGGGCGTGAACTTGCTCAGCGTGGTGCGGACCAGCAGGAACACGAACGCGATCAGACCGCCGATCACGTGCAGGCCGTGGAAGCCGGTGGTGATGTAGAAGACCGAGCCGTAGGAGCTGCCTGCGATCGAGGTTCCCTCGTGGACCAGGTTGTAGTACTCGTAGCCCTGGCCGAACACGAAGAAGGTGCCCATCGCCAAGGTGATCAGGTACCAGCGGCGCAGGCCGAACACATCGCCCCGCTCCGCGGCGAACACGCCCATCTGGCAGGTGAACGACGATGCGATCAGCACGGCCGTCACCGGGATGGCGAGCGTCATGTTCAGCTCGGTCGGCTCCGGGGGCCAGTTGCCGTGCGCCTGCGCGCGCGCAACGAAGTACATGGCGAAGAGGCCGGCGAAGAACATCAGCTCGCTCGACAGCCAGATGATGGTTCCGACGCTGACCATGTTGGGCCGGTTCAGCGAATGCACACGCTGAGTAATGGCCGATCCTGGGGTGCCTACTGCGGTCGTCACGGGGTAAGTATGACTCTTCGTAGTACGACAGCTGTACCCGGGTACGAAACTTTGTCGCGCAGGGCGGAAAACCCACGCACAGAGGGGGTCCGCGACATCGGTCGGCGTGTTGGCGACGATCACGTGACGACCTGATCGGCACAGGCGCGTCAGCGCTCCTCAGCTCTTCGCGCACGGCCGGAGCGAATGCGGAGGTACGCCCATTGTGACAGCGTTGGATGTGGATAACCTGAGACGAGGAGGCGGCGATGGTCGTGGTGCGGATGTGGCGGCGGTTGTTCGGTGGAAACGCGCAGGCGCTCGACCCCGCGCGTGCCGATCTGGTCGTGGTCGCGTCGAGTTTCGACGACGTCGAGGCCTGCTCGGCGGTACTGGACCGGGCGACCGGCCTCGACCGGGAGGCCGAGGCGGTGCTGCGCCACCACCTGCGCCTGCCCGCCGGGCAGCTCGACGCGGCCTGTGAGATCGCCGGCTACGACGGCTACACCCGCGCCGAGCCGGTGCGGGCGGCCGACGACGAGCTGGTGCCGATCATCCTGCAGCGGGTGCAGCTGCTCGACCCGCTGAGCTGTTCGCAGGAGCGTTCGCGGATGGCCGGGCTCGCGCAGCGCCACGACGGTGTCGCCGACGGCTGGGACGCGCTGCAACCGCCTCGTCCCGCCCCTTAAACTTGCTCAGCGGCGCAATAGGGTTGCGCACTACAGGCGCGCGCGAGAAGAGTTCGCGCGACGGTGTCGGTCGAGAAGAAGGATGCGGAGCAGATGAGCGTGCGCAGCTGGCCCCAGGTGCTCGGAACCCTCGCCGACGGCGGTGACCTGGCCGCGGACGACACCACCTGGGTGATCGACGAGATCTTCACCGACAACGCAACCGCGGCCCAGATCGCGGCCTTCGGCGTCGCGATGAAGATCAAGGGCCCCACCCCCACCGAGCTGGCAGGCATGGTCGCGGGCATGCTCGGACACGCGCGCCTCGTCCATGTCGACGGCGACGCGGTCGACATCGTCGGCACCGGTGGCGACCGGTCCGGCTCGGTGAACATCTCCACCATGTCATCGGTGGTCGTCGCCTCGGCCGGTGTGCCGGTGGTCAAGCACGGCAATCGGGCCGCGTCGTCGAAGTCCGGTGGCGCCGACGTGCTGGAGGCGCTGGGCGTGCGGCTCGCGCTCGGTCCCGAGTCGGTGGCGCAGTCGGTGCGCGAGGCGGGCATCGGTTTCTGCTTCGCGCCGCTGTTCCATGCCGGGCTGCGCTTCGCCGGGCCCGCGCGCAAGGAGATCGGCATCCCGACCGTGTTCAACGTGCTCGGGCCGCTCACCAACCCGGCACAGCCGCGGGCGGGGCTGATCGGCTGCGCGTTCGCCGACCTCGCGCCGGTGATCGCGGGCGTGTTCGCCGAACGTGACGCCAGTGCGCTGGTGGTGCGCGGGCGTGACGGGCTCGACGAGATCACCACCTCCGACCTCACCGACGTGTGGGTGGTCAGCGGCGGGCGGATCAGGCAGACCGTGATCGATCCGACGCGCCTGGGTATCCCCCGGGTCGAGCTGGACGCGCTGCGCGGCGGCGACGCCGAGGTCAACGCCGGGATCGCGCGCGAGGTGTTCGCCGGGACGCCGGGCCCGGTGCGCGACGCGACCCTGCTGAACTCCGCCGCCGCGATCGTCGCCTACGACCTCTCGCGCGAGGTCGGCGATGCCGACCTGGACCTGGACGCCGCGCTGGCGGGCGGGCTCGAGCGCGCCGCGGCCGCCGTCGACAGCGGCGCGTCGGCCAAGCTGCTGCAGAGCTGGGCCGAACTCACCCAGACCCTCGACGAGTCCTGAGCGAAAGCCTTACTCCCCCAGCGAGAATCCGGCTTCCACGTCGGCGCTCGAATACGACTTGAAGGCGATGTGGGTGGTGGTGCGGACCACGCCTTCCACCTTGTCGATGCCGCTGGTGACCACGTCGGCGATCCGCGCGTGATCGCGGACCCGCACGATCGCGATCAGGTCGACGTCACCGGCGCAGGAGTACACCTCGGCGACTCCTGCGGTGTCGGCGAGCGCCTGCGCGGTCTCGGGGATACGAGAGTTCTCGGCCTGGATCAGCACGATCGCGGTAATCATGGGATCAGCCTAGAACTTCCGGTTGCTCGGTGGCCGCTTTGAACCGTCGCATCAGGTCACGGCTCTTCACGCCGGGCGCCGATTCCACCGAACTGGACACGTCGACGCCGTAGGGGCGGTGGCGGGCGATGGTGTCGGCGACATTGTCGGCGTCGAGTCCACCGGCCAGCACGACCTTGCCCGGCAGCGCGCGCACCCAGTCGGGGAACTCCTCGAAGATCCCGGAGCCCGCGCTGGCGTCGTAGAAGAAGTATTCGCTGGTCTGCTCGGGTGCGGGCGGGGTCGAGGAGCAGAAGGCGAGGTTCGGCAGGTCGGCCCACTGATAGAGCTGCACGACGTCGAACGCGTCGGCCACCTCGGCGACCTCGGCCGCTTCCAGGGCGACCGCGAAGGTGGTGATCCGGCCGCGCGCGTAGCCGGCGAGAGCGCGGGCCTGCTCGGGGGTGCGGTACCGCTTGCTCTTGGGCGTGACCATGACGCCGATCGCCGAGTACCCGAGCTCGACGGCCCAGTCGATCTGTTCCTCGGTAGTCAGGCCGCACACCTTCACGAACATTCGCGCCTTCGCCCTTTCTCCCGCTGTCACCGGACGTGACAGGCGGTTCCATGATCCTCCCGCCGGGTGGTCACCGTTGCGCCAGGTATTGCTCCTCCTCGCTGACGGTGGTCGCGGCGGTGCGCGCCAGCTGGGCCCAGTCCTGCCAGCGGGCCGCGCCGTGCAGTGGTTCGCGGTAGCCCTCGCTGGTGCGGACGATGCGGGCGCCGGGTTTGGCGAGCCAGCGGGCGATGACGCCGACTTCTTCGGGCGGCGCTCCGCGCAGGGGCGGAATGTCGTCGTCGGGAGGTGGCTCGCCTGATGCCGCGTCGCCCAGATCGGGGATCACTGTCTCGGCGGCCGCGACGATCTGGTCGACGATCGCCATGGGTGGGGTGCCGCGTTGTGCTGTGCCCGCCGCGGCGAGGCGGCCGTAGCGGATGACCGAGAATTCCCAGCCGCCCGCGCCGTCGGGCAGGGCGATGATCAGCTCCGGGATGCGGGCGAGCGCGGCGAGGCGCTGGGTGCGATGCAGCATGGTGACGACGGTGGCGGTGCGGTCACGCAGGCGCGCCGCCGCTTCGAAATGTTCGGCGGCGGAATGGGTTTCGATGCGATCGAGCATGGCGCGCAGCAGTGCGTCGGAGCGGCCGGTGAACAGGTCGCGTACCGCGTCGACCGCCGGGGCGTAACCGGTGGCGTCCAGGTCGGCCTCGGGGCGAGCCGCGGGGCAGCCGCCGACCACCGCGGGCGGGCAGGTGTGTCTCGCCGTGCGGGTGAGGCGGGTGGCGCAGGTTCGCAGTCCGGCGAACTCGGCGATCGTCGCGGCCACGTCGACGGCGTCGGTGCGAGAACCGAACGGCCCCAGTGCTGTTCGGGTCGGGGTGCGCACGGCGACGAGCCGGGGAAAGGCCTCGTCGCTTGTCGTCAGCCACCAGCCGCGCCGGGGGAACTTCGAGCGGCGGTTGTACGGCGGCGCGTGCGCGGCGAGCAAGCGCAGTTCGCGCACGCCCGCTTCCAGGCCGTGCGCGCACACCACATGGTCGACCCGGATCGCCAGTGCCACCATCTCTTTCATCCGGCCGCGGGTCTCCGAACCGGTGAAGTAGTTGCGGACGCGGCGGCGCAGATTGACCGCGGTCCCTATATAGAGGACTTCGTCGGACGGACCGCGGAACAGATACACCCCGGGCGCGCTCGGCAGATCGCCGGCGAAAGTGCGCTTGGCCCGCTGGGTTCCGGTGACGCCGGGCAGGTAGTCGAGCAGTTCGGTGAGGCTGTGCACGCCCTGGTTGCCGACCCGGCCGATCAGCGCGTGCAGCACGTCGACGGTGGCGCGGGCGTCGTCGAGGGCACGGTGTGTCGGGGTGGTCGAGGCACCGAGGATCTGGGCGAGCACCCCGAGGCGCGCCGAGGGCGCCTCGTCGCGGGTGAGCACCCGTCGCGCCAGTTTCACCGTGCACAGCACCTGCGGGTTGGGCCAGGCGATGTCCTGGCGCGCCGCAGCGGCTTTGAGGAACGCGGTGTCGAAGCGGGCATTGTGCGCCACCAGCACCGCGCCCGCCGCGAACTCGAGAAAGCCCGGCAGCACCGCCTCGATCCGCGGCGCCTCGTACACCATCGCCGTGGTGATCCCGGTGATCTGCACGATCGCGGGCGGGATCGCGAACCCCGGATTCACCAGGGTCGCGAACTCCCCCAGCACTTCTCCCCCGCGCACCTTCACCGCCCCGATCTCGGTGATCGAATCCCCGTCCGGGCTGGTCCCGGTCGTTTCCAGGTCGACGACGACGAAGGTGGTGTCGTACAGCGGAGTGTCGAGTTCGTCGAAGGCCAGCTGACGGGCGGCAGCCGGGAGCGGAACGGGATCGGGCACGGCGAGCAGCGTAGGGCGAGGGTCCGACACGCTCACCGTGCTCGACGGTCCGCGCGGTGCGCGCCGAGTCGGCGGCCGTGGCGCCGGCACCGGATCGCAGCCGGCTGTAGGCCAGCTGAGCGTGGGCGTCGCTGTTGTCGGGGTCGGCGGCCAGCACCGGCGCCAGCTCGGCCCGCGCCGCCTCGTACCGGCCCAGGTCGATCAGCGTGGCGGCCCGGTCGAGTTGTTGTTCGCTCATCGCGCTCGGCTCAGCGCTGTTTCATCCGCTCGAGATAGACAGCCAGATCGTCATAGCTGCCGTCGCCGTTGGCGAATTCGACCACATTGCGGGCGGATTCGAACCAGGCGCCGGTGCTCGGCCGGATCTGGGCCAGCGCGGCCTGCACGTCGGCCATGCCGATCGGGCGCACCTGCCCCGAGCGCAGGGAGTCCGCCATCGCGAGCTGGGTGGCCGAGGTGCACACGTGGGCGAGGTCGGCGCCGGAGAGTCCCTTGGTGTGCGCGGCCAGCGCGGCCAGGTCGATGCCTGCCACCGGGCGGTCGCGCAGGTTGTAGTGCAGGATCGAGCGGCGGGCGGGCGCGTCGGGCAGGCCGACGAAGATCATCCGGTCGAACCGGCCCGGCCTGCGCAGGGCGACGTCGACATCCCACGGATGGTTGGTCGCGCCGAGCACGAAGACGCCCTCGTTGCTGTGGGTGGCCGAGTCCATCTCGGTGAGCAGCTGATTGACCACGGTGCGCATGGTCGAGGAGCCGTGCATCTGGCTGCGCTTGTGGCCGAGCGCGTCGACCTCGTCGAGGAACAGCACACACGGCGCGTTGCGGCGGGCCATCTCGAAGATGCTGTGCACATTGCGCTCGCTGGCGCCCGTATAGATGTCGAGGATGTCCGCGATCTCGATCGGATAGAAGTTGGCGCCCAGCTCACCCGCGACCGCCGAGGCGAGGAAGGTCTTGCCGCAGCCGGGCGGGCCGTAGAGCAGGAGTCCGCCGCGCGCGGAGGTGCCGAACGCCTTGGCCAGGTCCGGATTGCGCAGCGGGGCGAGCAGGGTCAGGTCCAGCTGGCGCTTCACCTCGTCCATGCCGCCGACATCGGCGAGGCGCAGGGTCGGGCGCTCCACCGTGGCGGCGTCGTCGTCGGTGACGAACTCGGTGGGCGCGGCGTCGACGAAGGCCGGTTCGATGATGTCGCCGACCTGATCCTCCGCGGCGGCCCAGTCGTACTCCGGCGCCGGACCGGTTTCCGGAGCGGGCGCCGGTGAACCGCCGGACAGTGCGTTCGTGCAGCGCGTCATCAGGGCCAGGACCTGCGCGTTTCCCGGATGGTGGCCGAGCGCGACGCCGCAGTGGGCCAGCGCGTCGGCGTAGCGACCGCGGTCGAGATACAGCTCGATGACGCAGACGCGCAGCGCGAGCACCCCCGGACTGCGCTCCACCATCGTCAGCAAGTCGGTCAATACCTGGTCGTCGGCCACCCGCGCCCCCCTTCGAACTGCGAACATTCGGCCGTACCCTAACCGCCGCAACAGGATTGACGGAACCGGTAAACGCCGAGTCCCATCCACCGGGACGGTGCCCTGGCGCCGGGCCGACATGCTCGCCGTCGGCGATTCGCCGCGAGACTTTCGTTCCGATGCGAACAAAATGACCTTGGTCAGACCCGATTGAGACCGGGCTCACAGTTTGCTGGAAATCACATGACCGCGCCGAATTTCATCGGGTAAGAGTGATTACCGATCTGAGCATGCCCGGACGGGCGGCGCGCCGCCTGCGCGTGCGACTGGGCGACCGACCGGTTAATAACGCGACGCGCGGAAACGACCTGGGGATTCACCCCTAGGGGTAGACCAATAGGCCGCGAAGAAGCCCAGCGGCGACGCGCCGGGTAGCGGCCCGGAAGCCCGCAGAGACGACCTGGCGTTATCGTTTCGTGATTGGTGTGACGCAGCTCGCAGGCGAAGTCGGCCGATATCGCGGAATTTGCTTCCCGGACCGATGTCCGACTTTACAAACCACCGTGATGTCTTCGTAACCTTTTTGAGACCTCACGGAGTCCCCTCGGACCGGAAACGGTGCACCGGGATGAAGCCCGCCGCGTCATACGGACACGGCGTCGTGGGGCAGATTGGAAGTACCCGCATCATGGCGACCAACACCGTCAAGCGTCAGGCGCAGCGAGCCGTTGCCGCCGGAGCCGTCGGCGCTGCCACCATCGGCGCGTTCCTCCTGCCGGCCGCTCCCGCGTCGGCGACGCCGGTCACCGTTCCCGGAATCGGCACCTTCGAGGTGCCCAACGAGATCCCGGTCCCCCAGGGCATCCCCGGCATCGAGATCCCCGGCGCGCCGCCGGTGTTCACCGCGCCGCGTGCCACCGCCGCGGACATCGCGCTCGACGCCGCGCTGAGCAAGGTCGGCTCCCCCTACGTCTACGGTGCCGCGGGCCCGGACGCCTTCGACTGCTCGGGTCTGGTCCAGTGGGCCTACCGTCAGGCCGGCATGGAGCTCCCGCGCACCAGCGGCGCCCAGCTCGGCGCGGGCACCCCGGTCTCGATCGACGACCTGCGCCCCGGCGACCTGGTGTCGTTCTACGGTGGCGGCCATTCGGGCCTGTACGCGGGCGACGGCAACGTCGTGCACGCGTCCACCTCGGGCACCCCGGTGCAGCTCGCCCCGGTCTCCTCGATGCCGTTCGCGGGCGCTCGCCGCTTCTGATCGAAGGAACGGTGCGTCGTTCACGGGGAAGGGCGCACCGTGACCTCTCCGTGGCCTACTGGACACGGGCATACGCGGTTCCGTAACCTGATCGAGACCTTCTCGCCGGACGCGGGGATCCAGTTCGGGTAAGGCGCCGTAGCGGCGGACAACGAGAGAACGGGGCACGGCGCACTGTGACTGCACACCACCGGAATCCGCGCGTGCCGCGAGGCATCGCCGGAGCCATGTCCGCCGCGATCCTGGTGTGCGCCGCGTACGCCGCCGGCCCCTCCCTCGCCGATCCGGTCGCCCTGCCGAGCACCGCGGGCGACGCGATCGCCAGGATGGTCGACCTGTCCCGGCAGGCCGAGGCACTCAATCAGGCATCGCTCACCGCGCAGCAGGACCTCGACGCCAAGCTGTCGGTCCAGCGCGAAACCGACGACAAGCTCGCCGCGAGCACCGCCGTCGCCGATGCCGCCCGCGCCGAGGTGCGCAAGTTCCAGCCGATGATCGATCGCACCGCGATCGCCACCTACACCGGCGCGCGCACCGATCGCATGTTCGCGGTGCTGTCGAGCAATTCGCCGCAGCAACTGCTGGACAAGATGTCCATGCTCGACGTGCTCTCCCAGCAGACCGCCGCGAGCGTGCGCGAGTTCAAGAAGGCCGCCGACAGCGCGACCGCCGCCGAGTCCGTCGCCCGCGCCGCCGCCGACACCGCCCGCGCCGCGACCGCGGCCGCGGAGTCCGTGCGCGCCGACGTCGACCGCAAGCGCAACGACCTCACCGTGGCCACCACCCAGGTCGTCGAGGCCTGGGGTGCGCTCTCGGCCAGGGACAAGTCCACGCTGGCCGGTTCGCCGTTCCCGCCCGGATTCGATCGCGACTCGCTGCTGCAGGGCCTGGTCCCCGGCAGCGGCACCAGCGCGCTGGCCGCGGCCCTGACCCGCGTCGGCGATCCGTATGTCTGGGGCGCCACCGGCCCCGACCAGTTCGACTGCTCCGGGCTCGTGCAGTGGGCCTTCAAGCAGGTCGGCAAGAACGTGCCGCGCACCAGCTCCCAGCAGGCGAACTTCGGCACCCCGGTGGCCAAGGACGACCTGCAGCCCGGCGATGTCGTGCTGTTCTATCCCGGGATCTCGCACGTCGGTATCTACGCGGGCAACGGCATGATGGTGCACGCCTCCACCTTCGGGGTGCCGGTGGCCGTCGCGCCGATCAACACCACCCCGTACCACTCGGCCCGGCGATACTGAGCCGACGGTGACCGATCCGTCGCGCCGCTCGTCCGGCCTCCGTTCCTGGTTCTCGGCCAACGGCCGCCTCGAATTCGTCCTCACGCTCGCCTCGGTCACCCTGCTGACCGGGGCGTGCCTAGCCCTGATCCTGGTGCCGCGCAACGCGGGCCCGCTGCAGCTGGCCACCGACGAGGCCGAGGTGCTCGACACCACCGAGGGCATCGACGACCCCCGGCTGACACCGGTGCGGCGCGAACTACAGCCGTTCGGCCCGATCCTGGTGCGCCGGGTCGCCGCGGGCGGCGAGGCCGACGCGCTGCTGGTGGCCCATCCGGGTCATCGCGCCGATCTGGATGTCCTCGAACACGAACTCGAGCTGGCGATCGCCGATGTGAGCGCCGCGTGGGGTGTCGACTGGAATCGCGCACCGGTGATCGTCGTCGCGGGAACCCCCACCGAGTTCACCGCCCTGACCAGGGCCGCGGGCGCGACGACCACCGCGGATGTGGCCGCCGTGTCGCTCACCGGCTCGTACGCGCCCGGTACACGGCCCACCGACCAGCGGATCGTGTTCAATCCCGACGCGCGCCGCCGGGTCGGCGACGAGGGTCTGGCGACGCTGCTGCGGCATGAGCTCACCCACGTCGCGACCAGGGGCGTCACCACCGACGGCGCACCGCTGTGGATGCTCGAGGGCTACGCCGAGTACGTCGCCCAGCGCGGTCAGGGCGCCACCTTCTCGCAGATAGCACCGACGCTCACCACCCGGCTGCGCGCGGGCGCCCTGCCCACCGAGCTGATCGGCGACGCCGACTTCACCGGGACCGACGCCGCCTACGCCTACGAATCCGCCTGGAGCACTTGCGCTTTCCTCGCCGATCGCTACGGCCCCGCCACCCTCACCGAGCTGTACAAACGGCTCGCGACCGGCCCACAGTCCCCCGCCGCCCAGGACGCCGCGTTCACCGCCGTGCTCGGCGCCTCGCGCGCCGAACTGCTCGACGGCTGGCGCGCCTGGCTGCGCGGCCGCGCCGTCTGACCACCGACGCTTACCTATTAGGTTGTTCACTTATGGCCCGAACTCTGCTGGTTACCAACGATTTCCCGCCTCGGCCGGGTGGAATCCAGTCGTATCTGCACGCGCTGGCGAATCAGCTGCCGCCCGACGACCTGGTCGTCTACGCACCGCGCTGGCGTGGTGACAGTCACGAGAAGTTCGACGCCGCGCAGAAGTTCCGCGTCGTTCGGCATCCGACGACGCTCATGCTGCCGACCCCCGGCGTGATCAAGCGGGCGGGCGCGCTGCTGCGCGAGCACGACTGCGACACCGTCTGGTTCGGCGCCGCCGCACCGCTGGCCGCCATGGCGCCGATGCTGCGGCGCGCGGGTGCCGAGCGGATCCTGGCCAGCACCCACGGCCACGAGGTCGGCTGGTCGATGCTGCCGGGCGCGCGGCAGGTGCTGCGCTCGATCGGCGAGAACACCGATGTCGTCACCTATGTCAGCAAATACACCCGTGGCCGGTTCGCCTCGGCGTTCGGCCCGCGGGCCGCGCTCGAGTACCTGCCGCCGGGTGTCGACCCCGCCGAGTTCCGGCCCGACCCGGCCGCGCGCGCCGAACTGCGCGCCCGCTACGGCCTCGGCGACCGGCCGACGGTGCTGTGCCTGTCGCGCCTGGTCGCGCGCAAGGGCCAGGACATGCTGATCGTCGCCATGAACGAGGTGCGCGAACGCGTCGACGGTGCGGTCCTGGTGATCGCGGGCGGCGGACCGTACGAGACGCGGCTGCGCGGGCTGGCCGAGGCGCTCGGCGTCACCGACAGTGTCGTGTTCACCGGCCGGGTGCCCTCGGGTGAGCTGGCCGCCCATCACACCATCGCCGACGTCTTCGCCATGCCGTGCCGCACCCGCGGCGCCGGCCTGGATGTCGAGGGGCTCGGCATCGTCTTCCTGGAGGCGTCGGCGACCGGGGTTCCGGTCGTCGCCGGCAGCTCCGGCGGCGCGCCCGAGACCGTCCGGGAGGGCGAGACCGGGCTGGTCGTGCACGGACGCTCGGTCGAGCAGATCAGCGACGCGCTCGTCGAACTGCTCACCGACCGCGACAAAGCGGCCGCGATGGGCGCCGCGGGCCGCGCGTGGGTGGAGCGGAACTGGCATTGGGACCGGCAGGGCGCCCGCTTGCGGGAGCTGCTGCGGTGACACCCCGGCCGGTATCGGTGTGGCGTCCACTACGCTCAGCGAGGTGAGCAGTATCCAGGTCGCAGATCAGACCTTTCTCGCGGCGCCGCCCGCCGCGATCGCCGACGTGCTGAGCGCCACGCACAACTGGCGTCGCTGGTGGCCCGACCTGCGCCTCGACGTGCGCGAGGACCGCGGCGACAAGGGCATCCGCTGGACGGTGGCAGGCCCGCTGACCGGCACCATGGAGGTATGGCTGGAGGCCTGCGCCGACGGCGCGATCCTGCACTACTTCCTGCACGCCGAACCCACCGCGGCCAAGCCGATGTCGCCGCGCGCGCTGGCCGCGGCGAACCGGGCCCGCCGGGTCGCGGGCAAGACCATGTCGTTCGAACTGAAGGCCCGGCTCGAGGCCGGTCGACCCGCCGGCGTCGCGCCGGCGGCCGTCGCGGCGCCCTGACGACGCCACCGGCACCGACTGCTCGTCCCGCACGAAAGGAACCGTTGTCCGCCATGGCCGACCGGACCCAGAGATCGATTGTCATCGAGGCGCCGTCCGAGCAGGTGATGGCCGTCATCGCGGATCTGGAGTCCTATCCGGAGTGGGTGGCGGCAGCGCAGTCGGTCGAGGTGCTCGACACCGACGCGGCGGGCAGGGCGGCGACCGCGCGGTTCGTGCTCGACGCGGGCGTCGTCAAGGACACCTACGTGCTGTCCTACAACTGGCGCGCCGACGGCAACGCGGTGAGCTGGCGGCTGCTCAGCGGTGACCTGCAGAAGGCCCAGGACGGCAGCTACGAACTGCGCGAGGGGCCCGACGGCAGCACCGAGGTGATCTACGAGCTGACCGTCGACTTGAACATCCCGATGATCGGCATGTTCAAGCGGAAGGCCGAGAAGGTGATCACCGATACGGCCTTGAAGGAACTGAAGAAGCGGGTCGAGGGCTGAGCGCCCCGGGCGGTACCCGCGTCGAACTGTTCGTCGGCAAGGGCGGTGTCGGGAAGACGACGCTGGCCTGCGCGACGGGCATGAGCTATGCCCGCGCCGGGCGGCGGGTGCTGATCGCCTCGCTCGATCAGGCGCATTCGCTCGGCGACGCGCTCGGCTTCCGTTTCCCGCACGATCCGGGCACCGTCGCCGGGGTGGCCAGGGTGGCGCCCGGGCTCGAGGTGATCGAGATCGATTCCCTCGCCCTGCTCGAGGACCGCTTCCGTGACGTGGTGCGGATGCTGGCCAAGGGCGGCGGGCACGACCACGGCGTCGACCTGACCGCCATCGACCCGGCCGAACTCACCGGCCTGCCCGGCGTGCAGGAACTGCTGATGCTGGTCGAGATCGCCCAGTACGCGGAGGAGGACGACTGGGACGTCATCGTCGTCGACTGCCCGCCCTCGGCCGACATGCTGCGCATCCTCACCGCCCCGGACACCCTGCTCAACTATGTGGAGCGCCTGTGGCCCCGGCATACCCGCACGATGAGCGCGATCGGCCTCGATCTGCGCAAGGCGGTGCTGGCGGCCACGGTCGAGCGGATCGTCGGCGCGGTCACCCAGGTCCGGGATCTGCTCGCCGACCGCACCCGCACCAGCGCGCGGCTGATCACCGGACCCGAACAGGTCGCCGTGACGGAGGCGCGGCGGGTGCGCTCGGCGGCCGCGCTGCTCGGCCTTCGCCTGGACGCGGTGGTGGTGAACAAGGTGCTTGCCCCGGTCCCGCCGCCCGGCGACAACGCCCATCCGGCCGTGCACTGGTACCTCAACCGCCGGGCCGAGCAACTCGAGGTGGTCGCGCGGCTGCACGAGCAGCTCACCGACGTCCCGATCCTGCTCGCCCAGCACGCGGGCGCCGAACCGGTGGGGGTGAACGCGCTGGTCGCGTTCTCCTATGCGGTCGACACGCTGCCCGGCCCGCACGCTCAGGGCGCGGATTCGGGCGAACCGATGGTTCGATGGGAGTCGGGTTCCGGTGTCGACTCCGTGTACGCGATGCGGATTCGGCTACCGGTTGTCGATCCCGGCACTTTGCGGCTGGGCCGAGTGGAGGACGATCTGATCGTGGGAGCGGACGGGGTGCGCACACGCGTACGGCTCGCGCCGGTGCTGCAACGCTGCACGGTGGCGGGCGCCGAACTCGACGACGGTCACCTCGTGGTCCGCTTCCGGCCCGATCCGCAGGTGTGGCCCGCCGATCCGAACTACACGAAGGCCACCGCAGATGAGCAGTGACAGGCAGTCCGACCGCCACGGCCACCCCGACGGTTTCGCCGAGTTCACCGAGGAGCTGCGGCTGCTGGCCGAAGTGCTGCTGGCCAGAGTCGAACCGGTGCTGCGCCGCACCGCCGCCGACGGCCAGGCCGATCTGGGCGGCTGCGCCTGGTGCCCGGTCTGCGCGGCCGCCGCCCTGGTACGCGGCGACCACCACGACGTCGTTGCCGCCCTCGCGGACCACGGGACGTCGATGGTGACTGTGCTGCGCGAGGCGCTCGCCGGTGTCCCCGTCGAGCCGGTGATGCCCCCGGAATGGGCCGAACACGCTGCGGGACACCATGATTCGCACGCGGCATGGGTCCACAACGGTGCCGGTGACCCCGTCACGCCGGACCACCCCGCCGAACCGTCGGCTCCCGCGGATCCCGCGGTGGCTCCGTCGGCCGACCGAGCCACCGGAACCGCGCCGCAGCCCGACCACCCCGACACCGCGGGCCGGTCGCGCCTGCGCTGGGGCTCCGCACGTACCGACCAGTCCGCGACTCCCCGCCCCCGCCGGGTCGACGAATACGCGGCGCCACGACAGCAGGGCGCCCCGGCCGGGACCGGCATGGGCCCGCATATCCCCGCCGATTCCGGAACGCCCTCCGGCACCGGTCTGTTCGCGGCACCGACCGAGGACGCCGACCACCACCGCGACGATCGCCCGCGCACCACCCGCGCGCCACGCTCGCGTTATGTCGACATTCCGGTGACGATCCGGGGATGACCCAGCGGATCGACCGTCAACACCTGCTCACCGTCGGCATCGACGTCGGCGGCACGAACATCCGCGCCTCGGTCGTCGACGCCGAGGGTGAGGTGCTCGACAGCGTGCAGGCCCCGACCCCGCATTCGGCGCGCGCGCTCGAGGACGCCATCGACCGCTCGGTGCGCGAGCTGGCGCGCAGGCATCCGATCGCCGCGGTCGGCCTCGCGGTCGCGGGCTTCATCTCCGACGACCGCTCGACCGTCCTGTTCGCCCCGCATCTGCCCTGGCAGGATGCCCCGGTCGCGCAACGGCTCTCCGCGCGCCTCGGCCTGCCGGTGATCCTGGAACACGACGCCAATGCCGCGGGCTGGGCCGAATACCACTTCGGCGCCGCCGCGGGCGGGCACACCGTGGTCCTTGTCGCCATCGGCACCGGCATCGGCGCCGCCCTGCTCATCGACGGTCAGCTCTACCGCGGCAGTCACGGCGTCGCCCCCGAGCTCGGCCACCTGCAGGTGGTGCCCGCGGGCCGGGCCTGTGCCTGCGGCAAGCGCGGCTGCTGGGAGCGCTACTGCAGCGGAACGGCACTGGCCGACACCGCGATCGAACTGCTGGCCACCGATCCGGTGCGCTCGGTGCTGGCTCGCGACGTGATCCACGATCCCGGCTCGCTGACCGGACGCCGGGTGGCGGGCGCCGCCCAGGACGGCGACCCGCTCGCGGTCAGGGTGATGGCCGATTTCGCGCGCTGGCTCGGGCTGGGCCTCGCCTTCGTCAGCGACATCTTCGATCCCGATCTGGTCGTGATCGCCGGTGGCGTGAGCAGTTCGGCCCCGCTGTTCCTCGACGAGGCGCGTGAGCACTACGCGAGGGCGGTCACCGGGGCAGGGCACCGGCCGCTGGCGCGGCTGCGCACCACCCAGCTCGGTGAGGCCGCCGGCATGATCGGCGCGGCGGAATTGGCCAGGGCGGCGGTCGGCGCGCCGGTAGCGGGCCGAAGCGGGAGATGAGTGTCACAACACTGTGACTTGGCTACCGTCCTGGGTTGGTTGTGACCTGCGACCAGCGGTAAAGTCGGTTTCCGACGAGGCTGCACACCACGATCCCGGTCCCAAGAAAGGACGCCATGTTCTACTGGCTGCTCAAGTTCGTCTTCCCGGGACCGTTCATGCATCTATACAACCGACCCGTGGTCGAGGGCGTCGAGCACGTCCCCACCGACGGACCGGCGATCATGGCGGGCAACCATCTCTCGTTCTCCGACTGGCTGTTCGCCCCGCTGCTGAGCCCGCGCCGGATCAGCTACCTCGCCAAGGCCGAGTACTTCACCACCCCCGGCATCAAGGGCCGCCTGCAGAAGTTCTTCTTCAGCGGCACCGGTCAGTACCCGATCGACCGCAGCGGCGCCTCCGCCGCCGAGGACGCGCTCAACGCGGCCCGCAAGCTGCTCGACAAGGGCATGCTGGTCGGCCTGTACCCGGAGGGCACCCGCTCCCCCGACGGTCGTCTGTACAAGGGCAAGACCGGCATGGCGCGCCTGGCCCTGGAGACCGGCGTCCCGGTCATCCCCGTCGCGGTCATCGGCACCGACAAGGTGAGCCCGCCCGGACCGTTCAAGTGGCGTCGGCACAAGGTCGTGCTCAAGTTCGGTGCCCCCCTGGACTTCTCGCGCTACGAGGGCATGAGCGGCAACCGTTTCGTCGAGCGCGCCGTCACCGACGAGGTGATGTACGAGCTGATGCGCCTCACCGGCCAGGAATACGTCGACGTCTACGCGCACAGCCTCAAGAAGGGCGTCGCCCCCACCGATCGCCAGCTCGACGCCACCCGCATCCCGGACACCGCCGCCAGCTGACCCGTAATCCGGTGCGCCGCGGCGCACCGAGCCCAGGCACAGCACTGGCGCCCGGCAAGCGAACGATAAGGACCGTCGGCCAGACTGCTCGCATGTTCAAGCAATTGCTGGCCGCGGCCGGTGTCGGCGGCGCCGAGGTCGAAACCGAATTGTTCACCCCCGGCGTGCAACCCGGCGGACTCGTCGACGGCGTGATCCGGTTGCGCGGCGGCCGCGTCGACCAGGCGATCGGGCACGTGGCGGTCGAGTTCGTCACCCGCGTGGAGCGGGAGTACTCCGACGGCGAGGAGCGGATCGCCGACCTCGGCTTCGGCCGGGTCGGCGTCGCGGGGCCGTTCACCCTGATCGCGGGCACGGTGGCCGAATTGCGTTTCGCCGCACCGGTTCCGTTCGAGACACCGATCACCTTCTTCGACGGCCACCACCTGCCGGGTGCCGCGGTCGCGCTGCGCACCGTCGTCGACATCCACGGCGCCGTCGACGCCACCGACACCGATCCGATCGGCATCGGGGCGCTGCCCGCTCAGCACGTCGTGCTCGATGCCGTGCGGCGCATGGGTTTCGGGCTGCTCCGCACCGATGTGGAGGCGGGCACGATCGCCCGGACGCCGCAGCGGCTGCCCTTCTATCAGGAGATCGAGTTCGGCCGCTCGCACCACTTCCCGCGGGTCAACCAGCTCGAGCTCACCTTCGTCGCCGCGGAGCAGGGCATGAGCGTCGTCCTCGAGGCCGATATCGAGGGTGGCTGGTTCCGGGAGGACCGCGACGGGATC
This sequence comes from Nocardia sp. NPDC055029, assembly GCF_053608525.1. Classification (NCBI taxonomy): domain Bacteria; kingdom Bacillati; phylum Actinomycetota; class Actinomycetes; order Mycobacteriales; family Nocardiaceae; genus Nocardia; species Nocardia sp. NPDC055029. Next base: position 51,731 of record NZ_JBSGVQ010000024.1, on the reverse strand, counting down.
GGGATGTTCTGGGTCGACTACTCGCGCCTGGCCGCGCAGGACTGGACCGCCGAGATCCACCGCACCCTGGCCGGGCTCGGCGCCCTCGGCTGAGGGGCCGTAAGCCCACCGGGCCCACCCACCCGCTTGGTAGCCTCTTGCGAGGCACTGAGCCGACGGGTGGGCGGCCACAGCAGTGGCGGGCGTCGGTGGACAGCGAGGTGGACATGGTCGGACGAGACGCAGAGGGCCGGGTGATGCCGTTCACTCGCCGCGCGAAATCGCCCGATGATCCACGGATCGGTAATCCGCCCACCGGCAAGGTCGCCCGCAGCGCCCGGCTCGCCGCGGTGCCCGTCGCCTACGCGGGGCGGCGCATCGCCGGACTCGGCAAGCGCGCCGTCGGCCGCAATGCCGAGGACGTGGAACGCGAAATCCGCACCAGGACCGCCGAGCACCTGTTCCAGGTGCTCGGCGAATTGAAGGGCTGCGTCGCGAAACTCGGCCAACTGCTCGGCCTGCTCGAACTGGGCCTCGCGCCCGACCTGGCCGAGCCGTATCGCCAAGCCCTTGCGCGCCTGCACGACTCGGCCCCCGCCATGCTGCCCGCCGCCGTGCACGCCGAGCTGGCCGTGCACCTCGGTGCGGACTGGCGCTCGCTGTTCCTCGATTTCGACGACCGTGCGGCGGCGGCGGCCTCGGTGGGCCAGGTCCATCGCGCACACTGGCACGACGGCACGCCGGTGGCCGTGAAGGTGATGTACCCCGGCGCCCGCCGTGCCGTCCTGGCCGATCTACACGCCCTGCGCCGCGCCACCCCACTGTTCACCGCGCTGCTGCCCGGTGCCGACACCCGCCCGGTGATCGAGGCGCTGTGCGACGAGATCCACGCCGAACTCGACTACGCGCGGGAAGCGGCCAACCAGCGCGCGTTCGCCCTCGCCTTCGCCGGTGATCCGGACGTGGTGGTCAGCCGGGTGATCGCCCAGCGCGGCGACGTGCTGGTCACCGAATGGCTCGACGGCGCCCCGCTGACCCGGCTGATCGCCCGCGGCGAGGCCGCCGAACTCGACCGGGTCGGCGTGCTGATCCTGCGCTTCCTGTTCTCCGCGCCCGCCCGCGCCGCCCTCGTCTACGGCGACCCGCATCCCGGCAACTTCCTGCGCATGCCCGACGGCCGCCTCGGCGTCGTCGACTTCGGCGCGTGCACCCCGTGGCCCGCCGCCTTCCTCGACGTCGCCGGTGACGTGGGCGCGGCCGTGATCGCCGACTCCCCCGCCGACCTCGAGGCCGCCATCCGCCGCCACGGTTTCGTCGCCCCCGGCCGCGAACTCGACATCGCCACCGTCGCCGCCCGCCTGCAACCGGTCCGCGACGCCCTGCTGGCTCCCACCTACCCGCTCTCGGCCGACTGGCTGCGCAAGCAGGTCCGCCTGGCCACCGACCTGCGCCTGTCGAATGTGTTGCGCCAGTTGACGATGCCGCCCGACCACACCCCGATCCTGCGCTCCTTCCTCGGCGGCGTCGCGGTCCTGTGCCAGCTCGAGACCGAGGTGCCGCTGCGCGCGGAATGCACCCGCTGGTACCCCGAAACCGCGGCCGCAGCGGGGCTATGACCCGTGGTGCACTGGGACATTCCGCGCACGCCGATGGGGGCGCTGCTGACGACCCGCCTCGGCGAGGAGCGCGGTGTCCCCATGGAAACCTGCCTGCGCGGCACCGGGCTCACCGCCGAGCTGCTCGCCGACCCGAACGCCGAGATCTCCGCGACCGCCGAGCTGGCCGTCATCGCCAATCTGCTTCGTGAACTCGACGATCCGCCCGGCCTCGGCGTGCGGGCGGGCAGCCTGTTCCGGCTCACCTCCTACGGCATGTGGGGTTTCGCGCTCATCAGCAGCCCGACCGTGCGCTCGGCGATCCAGGCCGGTCTGCAGTTCATCGACCTCACCTTCGCCTTCAGCGACATCCGGATGCGCCGCACCGACACCGAACTCCAGCTCACCCTCACCGCCCCCGATGTCGCCGAACCGCTGCGCCGCTTCGTGATCGAACGCGACATGGCCGCCATCCAGACGCTGAACCGGGACCTGCTCGCCACACCGATCCCGATCAACCATGTGCGCTCGGCCTTTCCCCCGCCGCCGCCCGCGGACCTCGCGCTCTACACCGAAACCTTCGGGCTGACCCCCGTATTCGACGCCGAGGAGTGCCTGGCCGGTTTCGACCAGGCCCTCGTCGACGCCCCGCTACCGCAGGCCAACGAGCACACCGCCGCCGTCGCGATCGAGCACTGCCGCGACCTGCTCGACCGGCGCAAGGCCCGCGGCGGCACCGCGGGCCGAGTCCGCGACATCCTGGTCGAGCACCTCGCCCAGCCGCCCGACGCGCCCCGGCTGGCGGCCATGCTGTTCGTCAGCGAACGCACCCTGCGGCACCGGCTGGCCAAGGAGGGCACCTCCTACCGTGCCCTGCTCGACGAGGTCAGACAACGACTGGCGGAGGAGATGCTGGTGACCCGCGGCCTGCCGGTCGCCGAGATCGCCCACCGCCTCGGCTATGTGGAGGTGTCGAGCTTCTCCCAGGCGTTCCGCCGCTGGAAAGGCATGGGGCCCCGCGCCTATCGCGATCAGTGCCGGTCGCGCGATGCTCAGCGAGCCGTCGGCACCGGCTCGTCCGCGGCGGTGACGACGAACTCCGCGTCGTCGAAGCGGCGCAGCCGCCTGCGATAGTCGAAGGTGAAGCCGGGCCAGTTGTTGGTGTTGCGGCCCGCCGCGGTCGTGTACCAGCTGGTGCAGCCGCTGTTCCACACCGTCGCGCGGATCGCCTCCTGCACCGCGGCGTTCGAGCGCTCCTGTACCTCGGGCCGCACATCGATCGAGCGCGCGCCCGCGGCGAGCCGGTCGATGGCCTGCAGCACATAGCCGAACTGGGATTCCAGCATGTAGACGATCGAATTGTGCCCGAGGTTGGTGTTGGGTCCGTAGAGGACGAACAGGTTCGGGAAGCCCGCCACGGTGATCCCGAGGTGAGCTTGCGCGCCGTCGCGCCACACCTCGTCGAGGCGACGGCCGCCGCGCCCGGTCACCGTCATCGGCGCGAGGAACTCGTTGGCCTGGAATCCGGTGCCGAGCAACAGCGCGTCGGCCTCGTGCAGCACGCCGTCGGCGGTGCGCGGACCCGTCGGCTCGATCCGGGTGATCCGCTCGGTCACCACATCCACGTTCGGCCGGTTGAGCGTCTCGTAGTAGTCGTTGGAGATCAGGATCCGCTTGCAGCCGATCTTCGTCGACGGAGTCAGCCGTGCCCGGAGCCCGGCATCGGGCACCTGATCGGCCAGGTGGCGCTCGAAACGCCGCTGCACCAACGCCATCGCCCGCGGGAACTTGGTGAACGCGAAGGCGCGCGGTTCCAGCGTCAGATAGGTCGCGGCGCGCGAGAGCGCCAGCAGGCCGGGCACCCGGCGCAACGCGACCAGAGCACGCGCGCTGTAGGCGTAGTCCGGCTTGGGAATCACATGCGCGGCCTCACGCTGGAACAGCTCCAGGCGCGCCGCCCGGCGCGCCACCCGCGGCACGAACTGGATCGCCGACGCACCGGTACCGATCACCGCGACGCGCTTGCCGTCCAGGTCGTAGTCGTGGTTCCAGGTGGCGGAATGGAACATCTCCCCGGCGAATTCGTCGATGCCCTCGATCGCGGGGATCGCGGGCCTGCTCAGCTGACCGGTCGCGGCCACCAGCGCACGCACCCGGTACTCCGCGCCGTCCGCGACCCGCACCACCCACTCCCCGGACGCCTCGTCGTAGGCGGCCGAGGTCACCTCCGCGGCGAACCGGATGTGCTTGCGCAGGTCGAACCGGTCGGCGACCTCGCGCAGGTACGCGAGGATCTCCGGTTGCTCGGCGAACCGGCGCGACCAATCGGCCTTGGGCGCGAAGGAGAACGAATACAGATGCGACGGAACATCACACGCGGCGCCGGGATAGGTGTTGTCCCGCCAGGTGCCGCCCACCTCGTCGGCCCGTTCGAACAGGACGATGTCGTCGTAGCCGGCGGCCTTCAGCCGCACGGCCATGCCGAGCCCGCCGAATCCGGTCCCGATGATCCCCACCGAGGGCCGCGTGGTGTGTCCAGTCATGCCGATGACGGTAGGCGCGCGACGACTCGCGGCACAGTGCGCGAACGGCGGCATAGTTACTAGATCCGGCAATGCCGGTGCGATCCGTACGGCACCGTTCACGCGGTGTTGCCGCGACCGCGTCCCCCTGTTCCGACCGGTGTTGCACCGTGAAACGCATGGCTGGTTCGGATTTCGCGATGTCCCGGCGCACCCTGTTGCGCGCCACCGCCTTCGGCCTGGTGACCACCCCCGCACTGGCCGCGTGCGGCGATGACGGCCCCGGCCTGGTCCGGGCCAGGCCCACCCTCACCCACGGCGTCGCCGTCGGTGACCCGCGCAGCGACGGCGCCCTGATCTGGGCGCGTTCGGACAAGCCCGCGACGCTGATCGTGGAGACCGCGGCGACCGAGAAGTTCAGCGACGTCAAACGATTCACCGGTCCCCTGCTCACCCCAGCCACCGACGGCACCGGCCGGGTCCGCGTCAACGGCCTGCCCGCGGGCGAGCTGGTGCACTACCGGGTCCGCCTCGACGACGAGGACGGCGCGAGCTCGGAGACCGTCACCGGCGTCTTCCGCACCGCGCCGATCGCACCCGCCGACATCAGGCTGCAGTGGTCCGGTGACGTCGCGGGACAGGGCTTCGGCATCAACCCCGAGCTGGGTGGCATGAAGGTCTTCGCCACCATGGCCGCCCGCGACCCGCATCTGTTCCTGCATTCCGGCGACTGCGTCTACGCCGACAACGCGCTGAAGGAGTCGGTGACGCTGCCCGACGGCCGGATCTGGAAGAACATCACCGCCGAGGCCAAGAACGCGCCCGCGGAGACCCTCGACCAGTTCCGCGGCAACTACGCCTACAACCTCACCGACGACAACTACCGCCGCTTCAACGCCGCCGTCGCCCAGATCGTCCAGTGGGACGACCACGAGACCACCAACAACTGGTACCCCGGCGGCACCGTCGCCGCCGACAAGGGCTACACCGAGCGCAGCATGGACACCCTGGCCGCGCGCTCGTGGCAGGCCTTCCACGAGTGGATGCCGCTGGAGCCCTCCGAAGCCGTCGACGGCAGGCTCTACCGCACGATCGCCTACGGCCCGCTGCTGGATGTGTTCGTCCTCGACATGCGCGCCTACAAGGACGCCAACAGCGCCAACACCGCACCGCAGGGCGCGGTCCTCGGCGCCGCGCAGACCAGGTGGCTCATCGACGGCCTGCGGGATTCGAAGGCCACCTGGAAGATCGTCGCCGCCGACCTGCCGCTCGGCGTGATCGTCCCCGACGGCAAGACCGCCTTCGAGGGCCCGGCCAACGCCGCCCCCGGCGCACCGTCGGGCCGCGAAACCGAGATCGCCCAGGTGCTCTCGGCGATCAAGGCGAACAGGGTCGCCGACGTCGTCTGGCTCACCGCCGACGTGCACTACACCGCCGCGCACCACTACTCGCCCGCCCGCGCGGCGTTCACCGATTTCGACGAGTTCTGGGAGTTCGTCTCCGGCCCGCTCAACGCGGGCGCGTTCGGCCCCAACGACCTCGACTCGACCTTCGGGCCCGAGGCGGTCTTCGTGCACGCCCCGCCCGCGCCCAACACCTCGCCGCTGGACGCGCAGTACCAGCATTTCGGTGAGGTCCGCATCGACGGGCGCTCCGGCGAACTCACGGTCGACCTGTGCGACGCGACCGGAAAAGTCCTGTTCAGCAAGCAGCTCGCCCCTGCCCGGAATTAGCTGCGAGGTACCGTGCGCAAGAAACGCCGAGCTGTGGTTAGCTATGCGGTCATGGGCACGCCGCACACCGTTATCTCCGAAGAATATCTCCCCCGGGACACTGCGGATGTCGTTCGCACTGTGCGTGATTCGCGTGATCGTTCGGAACGGTTGACGGTTCGCGGCGGCGAGCAGACCGAAGAGTCCTATGGCTTGACCGATCAGCGCGCGGTGCTCTCGCTGCGCAAGATGAACTCGGTGCTCGACATCAACCTGGGCAGGCGCACCGTCCGCGTGCAGGCGGGCGCCAAGCTCTCCGAGATCGACCGCCGCCTCGGCGCGCACGGTCTCGGTCTGCCCGTGGTCGGCGACCACCGCGACATCACCGCGGGCGGTTTCGCCTCCGTCGGTGGCGTCAGCACGGCTTCGCATCGCTACGGCATGTTCATCGATCAGATCGTCGACCTCGAGTACGTCGACCCCGACGGCCGGATCGGCACCTGCGGGCGCGGCCACCACACCGAGCGGTTCCACCGCATCCTCGGCGCGGGCGGCCGGGCAGGCATCATCACCGCGCTGACCCTCGACGTCGTCGAGGTCGACAAGGACCACACCTGGCTCACCACCGACGCCGACCGGTTCCTCGACTTCGATTCCTTCGTCGAGCACGCCACCACCGAGATCACCAACCCTGGCAGCGCGGCGCTGCAGGTCGGCCGCTGGGTCGACACCGCGCCGCTGAAGGTGGCGCGCCCCGTCGGCACCGGCCAGGTGACCCTCGGCGCCGTCCGCTTCGGCCAGTGGTCGAGCCTCTACCCGACCGCCCCCACCCGTGGCCTGCGCGCCCGGCGCGAGGTCGGCACCCGTACCCGGAAGTCACTGGGCGCCATCGCCTCCGCCGCGGGCGGCCGCGCGGGCATGCCGGTGCGCAATGCCGCGGCGGGCGCGCTGATGTTCGCGCCGAAGGTACTCACCATGCGCGACGCGGAGTACCTGGCCGACACCGTCATCAGCTCCTCCGAGCGCGGCCCGGCCTACCGGGTCGGCGTGTTCGCGCCGCTGGCCAACTACGGTTCGGTGTTCTACGGCCTGCACGACCTGTTCGCCGATCACCGCGAACGCACCGGCTGCTTCACCGTCATCTCCGCGATGACCTACGGTGTGCGCTCGCCGTACCTGCGCGCCGAAGCCGCGGCCCGTGGCCTCGCCGCCGCCGACTACGGCCTGATCACCTTCACCTGCCGCCTGCGCCCCTCGGCCCTGCCCTCGGAGCAGCTGCGCGAGATCGTGTCCGGCATCGACGACATCTGCCGCTCGGAGCAGGCGCTGCGCTACAGCGTCTAGCCCACAGACATCCAACCCACAGACAAAAGGAAGGGCCCCACCGGGATTCCGGTGGGGCCCTTCCTTGCGTTGTGTGTAGCAGTCGCTCAGTGCTTCTCGGCGCCGATGTAGTACTCGAACACCAGCCCCGCGGCGGCGGCGAGCACGAGCACGACGCCGAGGGCGATCAGCCACATCTGGAAGAACGCCAGGCCCAGCGCGGTCACCGAACCAGCGGCGGCCAGGGTGATGGGCCAGAAGCTACCGGGCGAGAAGAAGCCCAGGTCACCGGCGCCGTCGACGATCTCGGCCTCCTCGTAGTCCTCGGGCCGCAGGTCGATGCGGCGCGCGACGAACCGGAAGTAGGTGCCGATGATCAGCGACAGGCCCGCGGTCAGCACGATCGCGGTGGTACCGGCCCATTCGATGCCGGTGCGCGACTGCGCGGTGAAGAAACCGTAGACGATGCCCACCAGGATGAAGAACGCCGTGAGCAGTTCGAAGATCCGCGCTTCGATCCTCATATCAGAATCCTCACTTGCTCTCGTTCACCGAAGCGCTCTTGATATCACGCTTGGTGTTGAAGGGGTACGTGGAGGTGGCCACCGGCGACTCGCCGATCGACTCGAGGGCCTCACCGTTGGTCTTGCCGTCGATGCGCGCCTGCATGTACTTGGCGTACTTCTCCGGCGAGACCGCGCGGACCTCGAAGTTCATCATCGAGTGGTAGGTGCCGCACATCTCGGCGCAGCGGCCGACGAACGCGCCTTCCTTCTCGATCTCGGAGATCTGGAAGACGTTGTCGGACTGGTTTTCCTTCGGGTTCGGCATCACGTCGCGCTTGAACATGAACTCCGGCACCCAGAAGGCGTGGATCACGTCGGCGGCGGCGAGCTGGAACTCGATGCGCTTGCCGGTCGGCAGCACCAGGACGGGGATCTCGTCGCTGGAGCCGATGGTCTCGACCTTGTCGTAGTGCAGGTACGAGAGCAGGTCGTTGGCCGGCTTGCCGTGCAGCGGACCCGGCTGCGGGTGGCCCTCTTCGTTCTTGCGCTCGGCGTACTCGGCCAGCTGCTCCTGGTTGATCAGCTCACGCTCGGAGTCGATGCCGTTCCAGGTCAGCCCGCCGACATTGTTGATGTTGCGGTAGCCGAACTTCCAGTTCCACTGGAAGGCGGTCACGTCGACGGTGACATCCGGGTTGTCGGTCTTCTCGTGCACGTAGTTCTGCACGACCACGGTGAAGTAGAACAGCACCGCGATGATCACGAACGGGATCGCCGTGTAGGTCAGCTCCAGCGACACGTTGTAGCCCGTCTGGCGCGGGAACTCCGGGGAGTCCTTGCGCTTGCGGTGCATGATGACGGTCCAGAAGGTCAGACCCCAGACCAGCACGCCCATGGCGAGCGCGGCCAGCACGGACCAGGTCCACAGCTCCCGCATCCGGGTGGCCTGCGGCGTGATGCCCGAGGGCCAGCCGAACCGCAGCCATACATTGTCGATCGAGCAGCCCGAGACAAGGACGGCAGTGATCCCCAAGGACACCGCCAGCCCGGCCCGTCGAAGGATGCGGCCCTGCCGACCCCGAACGGGTCGTGCCCCGATCTCTTCGCTCGCCTTGTGCGCCACGCTCACGCCTTCCTGGTCGCTACACATTCCGACACATTGCGTCGTCCGGGCCGCGATCCGCCCGTTCCGACACCGCTTTCAAGCACGTTTCAGGCCGCCCTCGAGTATTGCCGCTGTGACGCCTGCACACCTGAGAAGGACCTGAGTACTACGCAGCGTAGACCAAAGCGGGCGCTGACTTGTCGCGGGGTCGTCTTCGACACTCCGCCGCACCCGTGCCGGATGCGGCGACCTGCGGTTTGCCGCCCTCAGCGCGTCGCGGTGGCCGTGGCGACGGGTTGCGCGCGGCGCGTCGTGCCGGTGTGCGGCATACTCGGACACAGCGTTTGGGCCCGGAAGTGGCCACCCCATCATCGAACGAGAGAAGGTTGCCGACACCGTGTGCGGACTGCTCGGATTCCTGACAGCTGATACGGCGACGACCGAGGTGGTCGATCAGGTGTACGACGCGCTGCACTGCCAGCGGCATCGCGGCCCCGATGAAAAGGGAACCTGGCACGACGATCACATGATCTTCGGCTTCAACCGGCTCTCCATCATCGACATCGAGCACTCGCACCAGCCGCTGCGCTGGGGCCCCGCCGAGAACCCGCAGCGCTACGCGATGACGTTCAACGGCGAGATCTACAACTACCTGGAGCTGCGCGAGCAGCTGGCCGCCGAGCACGGCGCCGAGTTCCCGGACGGCAAGATCTTCGCCACCGACGGTGACGGCGAGTCCATCGTGGCCGCCTTCCACTTCTGGGGCCCCGAGGCCGTGCGCAAGCTGCGCGGCATGTTCGCCTTCGCGATCTGGGACACCGAGAAGAACGAGCTGTTCCTCGCGCGCGACCCGTTCGGCATCAAGCCGCTGTTCATCGCCACCGGCCCGGGCGGCACCGCCTTCGCCAGCGAGAAGAAGAGCGTGCTCGAACTGCTGAACCCGCTCGGTGTGTCCGACGACCTCGACCCGCGCGCACTCGAGCACTACACGGTGCTGCAGTACGTGCCCGAGCCCGAGTCGCTGCACCGCAACATCCGCCGCCTCGAATCCGGCACCTACGCCACCATCGAGGTCGGCAAGGAACCGAAGACCACCCGCTACTTCCGTCCCGACTTCCGGGTGCGCCCGTTCGCCGAGGGCGCCGCGCAGGCCCGTTACGCCGAGATCGCGGCCGCGCTCGAGGACTCGGTCGCCAAGCACATGCGCGCCGATGTCACCGTCGGCTCGTTCCTGTCCGGCGGCATCGACTCCACCGCCATCGCCGCGCTGGCGATGCGGCACAACCCGAAGCTGATCACCTTCACCACCGGCTTCGAGCGCGAGGGCTACTCCGAGGTCGACGTGGCCGCCGAGAGCGCCGAGCTGATCGGCGCCCGCCACATCGTCAAGGTGGTCTCCCCCGCCGAGTTCGCCGCCGCCATCCCGGAGATCGTCTGGTACCTCGACGACCCGGTCGCCGACCCGGCGCTGGTCCCGCTGTACTTCGTGGCCAAGGAGGCCCGCAAGCACGTCAAGGTGGTGCTCTCCGGCGAGGGCGCCGACGAGCTGTTCGGCGGCTACACCATCTACCGGGAGCCGTTGTCGCTCAAGCCCTTCGAGTACCTGCCCGCCGGGCTGCGCAAGCTGGTCGGCAAGCTCGGCGACAAGATCCCCGACGGCAAGCGCGGCAAGTCCCTGCTGCAGCGCGGGTCGCTCACCCTCGAGGACCGCTACTACGGCAACGCCCGCAGCTTCAACGACGCGCAGCTGCGCTCGGTGCTGCGCGAGTTCCGCCCCGAGTGGACCCACCAGGACGTCACCGCCCCGATCTACGCCCAGTCCGCGGGCTGGGACCCGGTCGCCCGCATGCAGCACCTCGACCTGTTCACCTGGCTGCGCGGCGACATCCTGGTCAAGGCCGACAAGATGACCATGGCCAACTCCCTGGAACTGCGCGTGCCGTTCCTGGACAACGAGGTCATGCGCGTCGCCCAGGGCCTGCCCTACGACCAGAAGATCACCAAGGAGACCTCCAAGTACGCGCTGCGCCAGGCGCTGGACGGGATCGTCCCCGACCACGTCCTCAACCGCGCCAAGCTCGGCTTCCCGGTCCCCCTGCGGCACTGGCTGCGCGGCACCGAACTCTACGACTGGGCCGAAACCCAGATCGCGGAGTCCCAGACCGACCACCTGATCGATAAGGCGGCGGTCCTGCAGATGCTGCGCGACCACCGCGCCGGCGTCTCCGACCACAGCCGCCGCCTCTGGACCCTGCTCGTCTTCATGGTCTGGCACGGCATCTTCGTCGAGGACCGGATCAAGCCGGAGATCCAGGAGCCGGTCTACCCGGTCTCGCTGTAGTCCCCCGCGACGCACGAACGCCCCCTCGATCGGAAGATCGAGGGGGCGTTCGGTTTTCGGTTACAGCAGCACGGACAGTTCGTCGGCGGCGTCGGCGCCGTAGGCCTTGGTGAGGCGTTCGACGGCCTCGTCCTTGTTCAGGGTCCACTCCTGGGTGCCGGTGGTCTCCAGGATCAGCACGGCGATCAGAGAACCGAGCTGGGCGGAGCGCTCCAGGCTCAGGCCGGCGCGGTGGGCGGTGAGGAAGCCGGCGCGGAAGCCGTCGCCGACACCGGTCGGGTCGACCTTGGCCACCTCGGGAACAACGCCGACGCGCACCTCGGTGCCGTCGGCGTCGACGACGAGCACGCCTTCCGAGCCCAGCGTGGTGACCCGGATGCCGACCTTCGCGGTGATCTCCGCTTCGCTGAGCCCGGTCTTCTGCTGCAACAGGGCCCACTCGTACTTGTTGGTGAACAGGTATGCGGCACCGTCGACCAGCTCGGCCGCCTGCTCGCCGTCGAGGCGGGCCAGCTGCTGGGACGGATCGGCGGCGTAGGCGATGCCCTCGGCCTTGGCCTGCCGGGTGTGGGCGACCATCGCCTCGGGATCATTGGCACCGACCAGCACCAGGTCCACCTCGTGTTCGGCGGCGATCGCGGCGATATCGATATCGCGCGCCTCGCTCATCGCACCCGGGTAGAACGACGCGATCTGGGCCATCGCCTCGTCGGTGGTGCACACGAACCGCGCGGTGTGCGCTTTGTCGGAGATGTGCACGGCGGAGCAGTCGACCCCGTTGGACTCCAACCACTGCCGGTACTCGGCGAAGTCGGCGCCGACGGCGCCCACCAGCACCGGACGCTGCTTCAACAGGCCCATCGCGTAGGCGATATTGCCCGCGACACCGCCACGGCGGATCTGCAGATCGTCGACGAGGAAACTCAGGGACACATGATCGAGCTGATCGGCGAGCAGCACATCGGCGAACTTGCCGGGAAATCGCATGAGGTGGTCGGTGGCAATAGACGCGGACACGGCAACAGACACGAGGCAAGGCCCCTTCGACACTAGGCGCGGAAAGCAAGAAGTCCGGGATCGTCAGATCCCGGACTTCAACGGTAGCAAGCCGCTACCCCCGCTGGTTCACCTCCGCGCAACCACAGCGTTTTCCACGGCGTGGCCGCCGAGCGTCAGTTGAACGAGTCGCCGCAGGCGCAGGAGCCGGTGGCGTTGGGGTTGTCGATCGTGAAGCCCTGCTTCTCGATGGTGTCGACGAAGTCGATCGAGGCGCCCTGGATGTAGGGGGCGCTCATGCGGTCGACGGCCAGCTTCACGCCGGAGAACTCGACGACGATGTCACCGTCGAGGACGCGGTCGTCGAAGAAGAGCTGGTAGCGCAGACCGGCACAACCACCCGGCTGCACGGCGATACGCAGGGCCAGGTCGTCGCGACCTTCCTGGTCGAGCAGCGCCTTCGCCTTGGCGGCGGCAGCGTCGGTCAGCGTCGCACCGTGGGTCTCGGTGGCGGTCTCGTTCTGCACAGTCATGGACACTCCTAAGTCGGCCGGCCCGTGAAACGGACCTCAGGTGCACAGCGCACGACTGATTTCAACACCATCGCGGCGGCTGCTATTCCTATTTTGCCACCCCTGCCACGCAGCGTGGATTCGACCTGGGTGGTTCGCCCCACAGTACCCGCCGGACCGGGGTGACCGGGGTCTCACGCCACTGTCGATGAGACCGGGCGCACCACTGACCGGACCGCATTTCCCGATGCTCGGCACCATCGAATAGCCTGGTGAACGTGAAATTGTTCCGTCGCGACGAGTCCAGCACCATCGACGAGTCCGTCGACCCCTCGGTGCCGGACGTCGAACAGACCGCTCCCGTACCCGCCTCCACCACGCCGGGCAAGGGTCGCCCGACCCCGAAAAGGCGTGAGGCCGAAGGCAAACGACGCGGCCCGGTCGCGCCCGCCCCGATGACCGCCAAGGAAGCCCGCGCCCGCCGCAAGGCAGCCAAGGGCACCAAGGAAGACCGCAAGGCCGCGGCGGCCGATCGCCGCGCCGCCGTGCAGGATCGCCGCGCCAGGATGCTGGCGGGCGAGGACAAGTACCTGCTGCCGCGCGATCAGGGCCCGGTCCGCGCCTACGTGCGCGATCTGGTCGACGCGCGCCGCAACCTGGTCGGCCTGTTCATGCCGATGGCGCTGGTGCTGATCATGTCGATGTTCGTCGCGCCGGGTCTGCAGACCATCGTCACCCTCGCGATGCTGGTCATGATGGTGTTCATGATCATCGAGGGCTTCGTGCTCGGCAAGATCGTGAACAACCGGGTGATCGAGCGGTTCCCCGACACCACCGACACCGGCTTCAAGCTGGGCTGGTACGCGTTCGTGCGCGCCTCGCAGATCCGCAAGATGCGCGCGCCCAAGCCGCGGGTCGGCCCCGGCGACGCCGTCTGAGTTCTCCCTGTCGCGAATGCCGTTCCACCTCCTCGGGTGGGGCGGCATTCGTGCTGTCAGTGGTGGCCGGGCCGGATGTAGTTCGCATAGCCGGCGATGGCGGACAGTTCGGCGTCGATCCGCTGGGCGTCCCGGTCGACGACCCCGGTCGATCCGGCGGTACCGCGGCCGATGAGGACGGCGAGTCCGATGATGGCGGCGAGGACGATCAAGAAAGTAACCATGGCAGAAATTTTGCGCTCGTTGCTTTTCGGCCGAAAGTGGCTGTTCTGTCATTGTGCGTAAAGATTCAGCCAGATAGCATGGGGTGATGCTGTCGAAGGTTGCCGTCGTCCTCAACGACAAACTCGCCATGTTCGAATTCGGCGTCGTCTGTGAGGTTTTCGGGCTCGACCGCACCGCCGACGGCCTACCCGGCTTCGACTTCCGGGTCTGCGGCGCCACCCCCGGCAAGCCGCTGCGCTCCACCACCCCAGGCGTCTCGGTGACCCCCGAGTACGGCCTCGACGAGCTCGTGCACGCCGATCTCGTCGCCATTCCCGCCTTCCCGTTCACCCTCGGCCAGGGCTACGACGAGCGGGTCGTCGAGGCTGTCCGGGCGGCATCGGACGCGGGCGCGATCGTCCTGACCGTGTGCTCGGGCGCCTTCCTGGCCGGGGAGGCCGGGCTGCTGGACGGCCGCAAGTGCACGACCCACTGGCGCTACGTCGACCTCCTCGCCGCCCAGTTCCCCGCCGCCACCGTCGACCCGGATGTCCTGTTCGTCGACGAGGGCAACCTGATCACCAGCGCGGGCACCGCGGCGGGCATCGACGCCTGCCTGCACCTGGTGCGCCGCGAGATCGGCACGGCCGCCGCCAACGGCATCGCCCGCCGCATGGTCGTGCCGCCGCAGCGCGACGGTGGTCAGCGCCAGTTCATCGAGCAGCCGGTGCCCGAATGCCGGTCCGAGGGCCTGTCGACCACGCTGACCTGGCTGACCGAGAATCTCGCCCACCCGCACACCGTCGACGAGCTGGCCGCCCGCTCGAGCATGTCCACCCGCACCTTCGCCCGCCGCTTCGCCGCCGAGACCGGCACCACCCCGGTCAAATGGCTCACCACCCAGCGCGTCCTGTTCGCCAAACACCTCCTCGAGGCCACCGACATGCCGCTCGAGCGCATCGCCGACCAGTCCGGCTTCGGCTCCGGCGCCCTGCTGCGCCACCATTTCCAGCGCCAGGTCGGCATCGCCCCCACCGAGTACCGCCGCCGCTTCGGCGCCCCTACCCCCGAGCCCGCAGCCGGCGACCGTCCCGCGCGTTGAGCGACATCAGCACGATATTGACCGCGCCCGCGGTGAGTTCCAGCGCCTGCACGCCGTAGAAGGCCGCCCCGAACCGATCCGCGCCCGCCAGCACCGCCAGCGTGATCGCCGACGGGATCAGCACCAGCAGACCGTTGCCCGCGATGAACGGCATCCGGCGCTTCTTCGCGGCAATGATCGGATCGGTCGAGCCGCCCGCCAGCCGGAACCCGCCGACCCCGGTCAAGGCCAGCGCGAGCACCAGCACCGGCAGCCCCCACGGAATCGCCAGTTTCACCGCGCGCACCGCGGCTTCGGACCCGAAGAGCTCGGTCAGCACGGTGGACGTCCAGAAGGTGAGGATCGTGAGCAGTCCGAGCACACCGGCGACGGGATGGATTCGAGCGAGCACGGCTACCCCTCCAGGGTGACGATCGCGTGGCGGATCATGCGCAGGAACACCTCGCGGTCGGCGTCCGAGAACCCGGCGGTGGCAAGGGCATTCACCTCGCGCGCGGCCACGGTGAGTTCCGGGCGCAAGCGCCGCGCCCGGTCGGTGAGGTGGATCAGGGCGCGCCTGCCGTCGGCGGGGTCGGCGGTGCGCACGATGAGGCCGTCGCGTTCCATCCGTTTGAGCGTGTGCGCCATGGTCGACTGGTCGATCCGGACCTTCGCGCACAACTGCTGCTGAGTGACGCCCTCCTCCTCGTAGAGGGCGAGCAGTTGGGCGAACTGACCCGGCACCACGCCGTGCGAGGCGATCCGGTCGCGCAGCGCCTGTTCCATGAGGCGGGCGAGATGATTGACCACGTAGCCCAGTGACGCGCCGCGCTCCATCGGGCGCCTGCCGACCGGTTCCATTCCCACCTCCGCCATCGGGTTCAGCCTCCAGAATACATGGCAAGCCATCTAAATGCTTGCCCAGCGCCGAATTGATTGGTGAACAGCACAGTTCTCCACCTGCCCGGTCTGTATCCCCTCAGCATCGCCTTGACTCGGCGGTATGCCGCTGGCCAGGCTGGCTGGCGTGTCATATGCCGGGTGGGGAAGTCTTCGTAGGCTGATGAGAGCGGTCGTCACGGCGGCCGTGGTCGTGTCGTCGATCGGCGTGTCCGTGGCCGCTGCCGCGCCGGTATCCCGTGCTCCCGCAGGGGGTTTCGAGGAGCTGTTCGTTCCGTCGAGCATGGGCCCGATCAAGGTCCAGGTGCAGTGGGCGGCGCGTGGCGGCAGTTCGGCGCTGTACCTGCTCGACGGTCTGCGCGCGCCCGCGGACCACAGTCAGTGGACCACCGATACCGACGCGCTGCGCCAATTCGCCGGTGACAACGTGACTGTGGTGTTCCCGGTCGGCGGTCACTCCAGCTTCTACACCGATTGGTACCGCCCGAGCAGCACCAATCAGCAAGCCACGACCTACAAATGGGAAACCTTCCTCACCCGCGAACTGCCCGACTTCCTGGCCGGATACGGCGTCTCCCGCACGAACAACGCGATCGCCGGCGTCTCCATGGGCGGCAATGCCGCGCTGACCCTGGCCGCCCACCATCGCGACCAGTTCCGCTTCGCCGGATCCTTCTCCGGGTTCCTCAACCCGACCTATCCGATGTGGAACCAGGCCATGCGGGCCGCCATGCTCCACGAGGGCGGCTTCAATATCGACGACATGTGGGGCGCCGCCGGCGATCCCGCCTGGAGCCGCAACGACGCCACCGTCCAGGCCGACCGGCTGCGCGGCCTGCCCGTGTACGTCACCAGCGGAAACGGTGTCCCCGGGCCGCTCGACCTGCCGAGTGCGGTCGGCGACACGATCAACGCGGCCGGGATCGAAGCGTTCGCGGTGATCGCGGCGAGCGTCTTCCGCGACCGGACCGCCGCCCTCGGCGTCCCCGCCCGGGTCGACTTCGGCAACGGCACCCACACCTGGCCGTACTGGCAGCAGTCCCTCGCCACCGCCCGTCCGATGATCCTCGACGCTCTGGGCGCGCACTGAGCGCATCGCCGCTGATTGCTACCGTGCTGGAATGCCTGTGAGTGTCACGCCGGTCCGCACCCTCGTCCTCGGCGGCGCCCGCTCCGGCAAGTCGGCCTTCGCCGAGAATCTGGTAGCCGACGCGCCCGCGGTTCGCTACCTGGCGACGGCGGTGCTCGACCCCGCCGACCATGATTTCGCCGACCGGATCGCGGGCCATCGCGAACGCCGCCCCGCGCACTGGTCGACCGTCGAGAACACCGAGCCCGCAACGGTTCTCGCCACCGAGGCGCCCGCGACCCTGCTCGACGACATCGGCACCTGGCTCACCGCCCGCCTCGACGCCCGCGCCGCCTGGGATGCCCCGCGCGGCACCGTCGCCCCCGACTGCGACGTGCTCGTCGCGGCCGTCGACGCCTACCGGCAGCGGCTGGTGATCGTCTCGCCCGAGGTCGGGATGGGTGTCATCCCGGCGACCCGGTCGGGCCGGTTGTTCCGCGACGAGATCGGCACGCTCAACCAGCGGCTCGCGCAGGTGTGCGACGAGGCGTTCCTTATTGTCGCCGGGCTGCCGGTCCGGCTGAAATGAGCCGGGTCGGTCGGCGCGACGCACCATGATCCGGGCAAGATGAGCGTCGACACCAGGCACCACTGTCGAAAGGCTTCCCAGTGACTCATGGATTCGGACCTGTCGCGGCCCCGGACGCGCAGGTGCGCGCGGCGGCCGAGCAGCGCCAGACACAGCTCACGAAGCCGGCCGGATCGCTGGGACGGCTCGAGACACTCGGCAACTGGATCGCGGCCTGCCAGGGCGTGTGCCCGCCCAAGCAGTTCGAGCGGGCCCGCGTGGTGGTGTTCGCCGGTGATCACGGGGTCGCCGAGCACGGTGTCTCGGCGTATCCGAGCGCGGTCACCGGGCAGATGGTGGCCAATTTCCTGGCGGGCGGCGCGGCGGTGAACGCATTGGCCGCGGTCGCGGGCGCGACGGTCCGGGTCGCCGATATCGCCGTCGCGGGTGACACCGATCCGTCTGTCTCCCAGCACAAGGTGCGCCGGAGCAGCGGGTCCATCGACCGCGAGGACGCCCTCACCGACGACGAGGTCACCGCCGCGCTGGCCGCGGGCCGCGCCATCGCCGACGAGGAGATCGACGCCGGCGCCGACCTGCTCATCGCCGGGGACATGGGTATCGGCAACACCACCCCCGCCACCGTCCTGATCGCCACCCTCACCGGCACCGAGCCGGTCGCCGCCGTCGGCCGCGGCACCGGTGTCGACGACGCGGGCTGGATCCGCAAGGTCGCCGCCATCCGCGACGGCATGCGCCGCGCCCGTCCCGTCGCCAAAGATCCCGTCGACCTGCTGCGCGTCGCGGGCGGCGCCGACTTCGCCGCCATGGCCGGATTCCTGGCCCAGGCCGCGACCCGCCGGACCCCGGTCATCCTCGACGGTGTCGTCGTCACCGCCGCCGCGCTGGTCGCCGAGGACATCGCCGCGGGCGCGAAAGAATGGTGGCTGCCCGGCCACCGCTCCACCGAACCCGCCCACGACCTGGCCTTGCGGCACCTGCGCCTGGAACCGCTGGTCGACCTCGGCATGCGCCTCGGCGAAGGATCCGGCGCGCTCACCGCCCTGCCGATCCTGCGCGCCGCCGTCGCCACCCTCGCGGACATGTCGACCTTCGCCGACGCGGGCGTCAGCACGGCCGACCAGCCGGACACCGTCGACCTGGTCAAGTGACACCCGGACGGCCTCCGGCGGGCGTGAGCTCGCGGACTCGGTGTGATCCCGACGGCAGCGACCGAGGAGTGCCGTCGTGAACAGCGTGCGACTGGCCGTTTCGTGGCTCACCGTTCTCCCGATCACCGGGCCCGCCACCGTCGATCGCCGCGCCGCGGGTCACGCGATCGCGCTCGCACCGCTGGTCGGCCTGCTGCTCGGCGGTCTCGCCGCGGCGGCGACGCGCCTGTCGGTCGCGGCCGGACTCACCACCCTGCTGGCCGGGCTCCTCACCGTCGGGCTGCTGGCCCTGCTCACCCGCGGCATGCATCTGGACGGTCTCGCCGACACCGCCGACGGCCTCGGCAGCTACGGCCCGCCCGAGCGGGCCAGGCAGATCATGAAGTCCGGCGGGGCCGGTCCGTTCGGTGTCGCCGCGCTGATCTTCGCCATCGCAATCCAGGCTGTGGCCTTCGCCGCCCTCGCCGACGAGGGCCGCTGGCTCGCGATCGCGCTGGCCGTGACGCTCGGCCGGGTCGCCGTCGTCCTCGCCTGCCGCCGCGGCATCCAGGCGGCGCCGGACTCGGGTTTCGGCACGCTGGTGGCGGGCACCCAGCCGCTCACCCCGGTGCTGATCTGGTCGGCGCTGGCCACCGGCTGGTCAGTTTTCGCGGTCCCCGGCAACCTTTGGCTCGGCCCGCTCGTCACCGTCGCAGTTCTCGCCGTATCGGTGCTGATCACGCGGCACAGTGTCCGGCGATTCGGCGGATTGTCCGGTGACGTGCTCGGCGCTGCGGTCGAGATCACGGTTTCATTTGCGGCTGTTGGGTTCTCACTCGCGGGGTAAATCACGCCCGGCAATGTGAAACCTGCACTGTTCATAACTCCGGGGCGTCGCCGGTTGTGTGGTCCCACAGACCGTCCGCTCATCGGTACTCGGGTGCTCCCCCAGCACACCGGTGGCAATACAGTGATGACATGTCTTCCGAACGCCTCTACTTCCGCCAGCTGCTGTCCGGCCGGGATTACGCCGTCGGCGATCCGATCGCCACGCAGATGCGTAATTTCGCGTATCTGATCGGCGACCGGGAGACCGGCGAGACCGTCGTGGTCGACCCCGCGTACAAGGCATCGGACCTGGTCGACGTCGCGACCGCCGACGGAATGACCGTCACCGGCGTCCTCGCCACCCACCACCACCCCGACCACGTCGGCGGCACCATGCTCGGTTTCACCCTCGGTGGCGTGCGCGAGCTGCTGGAGAAGACCAGCGTCGCGGTGCACGTGAACAAGCAGGAACTGGACTGGGTCGCCCAGACCACCGGGATCGCGCCGAGCGAGCTGACCGGCCACGACAACGGCGACAAGGTCAAGGTCGGCGCGCTGGAGATCGAACTCCTGCACACCCCCGGCCACACGCCGGGCAGCCAGTGCTTCCTGTTCGACGGCCGCCTCATCTCCGGCGACACCCTGTTCGTCGACGGCTGCGGCCGCACCGATTTCCCCGGCGGCGACTCCGACGAGATGTTCCGCAGCCTGCGTCATCTGGCCGCACTCGACGGCAACCCGGTCGTCTACCCCGGCCACTGGTACTCCGAGGAGCCCAGCGCCGAACTGTCCTCGATCCGCGACAACAACTACGTGCTGCGGCCGCAAACCTTGCAGCAGTGGCAGGCCTTGATGCCGGGCTGACAGACGAAAGGAGCGGGCCCCGTTCGGGACCCGCTCCTTTTCGAATGCCGTGCCTACACCGTGCGCATCCAGCCGTGGGAGTCGGCGAAGGTGCCGCGCTGGATGCCGGTCAGCGTGTCGCGCAGCGCCATCGTCACGGCGCCGGGCTCGCCGCCGCCGATGCTGAACTCGCCCTCGGCCGATTTCACCCAGCCGACCGGCGTGATCACCGCGGCGGTTCCGCACGCGAAAACCTCGCTGATCTCACCGGATTCGGCGCCCTTACGCCATTCCTCGACCGAGACCTTGCGCTCCTCGACCGGGTAGCCGGAATCGGCGGCCAGGGTGAGCAGCGAGTCGCGGGTGATGCCCGGCAGCAGCGAACCGGACAGTTCCGGGGTCACCAGCCGGGCCTCGGAGCCGGTGCCGAACACGAAGAAAAGGTTGTTCGTGCCCATCTCCTCGACGTAGCTGCGCTCGCAGGCGTCCAGCCAGACGACCTGGTCACAGCCCTTCTCGGTGGCCTGGGCCTGCGCAAGCAGCGAGGCGGCGTAGTTGCCTGCCACCTTCGCCTCACCGGTGCCGCCGGGCGCGGCCCGCACGTACTCGGTCGACAGCCACACCCGCACCGGCTTCACGCCACGCGGGAAGTACGCGCCGGCGGGCGAGGCCAGCAGCAGGTACTTGTAGGCCGAAGCGGGCTTCACGCCGAGGCCCGCCTCGGTGGAGAACATGAACGGCCGCAGGTACAGCGACTCCTCGCCACCGGCGGCGGGCACCCAGTCGGCGTCGACCTCGAGCAGCTGGCGCACGGATTCGACGAAGAGCTCCTCGGGCAGTTCGGCCATCGCCATCCTGGCCGCCGAACGGCGGAAACGCGCGGCATTGGCGTCGATCCGGAAGGTGGCGATGCTGCCGTCGGGCTGACGGTAGGCCTTGAGCCCTTCGAAGATCGCCTGACCGTAGTGGAACACCATCGTCGCCGGGTCCATCGACAGCGGGCCGTACGGCTCGACCCGCGCGTTGCCCCACTCACCGTCGGCGTAGTCGATCGACACCATGTGGTCGGTGAAGAACCGCCCGAAACCGGGGGCCGCCAGTACCTCTTCCCGCTGCTGCGCCGAACGGGGCGCGGGATGCGGAATACGAGAGAACTGTGCAGCGACTGTCATGATGCGATCCTATCCATTGCGCGGAATTACTTCGTTTTGGTGTCGACGAACGGCGGCTTGACCACCTCGCAACGCAGCCTGCGCCCGCGCACGTCGACCTCCACCTCGTCGCCGGGCTCCAGCTTCGCCGCGGTGTCGAGCAGGGCCAGCGCGATGCCGACCTTCAGCGACGGCGAGAACGTGCCCGAGGTGGTCTCCCCGACCGGTTCGCCGTCGCGCAGCACGGTCTGGCCTTGCCGCAGCACGCCGCGATCGAGCGCCTTCAGGCCCATCAGCGTGCGCCGGGGACCGTCGGCCTTCTCCTGCTCGAGCGCCGCCTTGCCCCAGAACTCCGGCTTCTTCCAGCCGACCGCCCAGCCGGTGCGCGCCTGGTTCGGGGTGATGTCGAGCGAGAGCTCGTGGCCGTGCAGCGGGTAGCCCATCTCGGTGCGCAGCGTGTCGCGCGCGCCGAGCCCGGCGGGCTGCCCACCGGCCGCCCGCACCTGCTCGGTGAGCGCGCGGAACACCGCTTCCGCGTCGTTCCAGCGCGGCAGCAGCTCGTAGCCGTGCTCGCCGGTGTAACCGGTCCGGCACACCCGCACCGGGCGCCCGTCCCACTCGGCGTCGGCGTAGGCCATGTACTCCATGTCGGTCGGCAGGCCGAGCGCGGCGAGCACCTCGCTCGACTTGGGGCCCTGCACCGCGAATACCGCGTACGCACGGTGTTCATCGGTCACCGTGACCCCGGCGGGCGCCACCTTCCGCAGTTCGGCGACCACGGCCGCGGTGTTCGCGGCGTTCGGCACGAGGAACACCTCGTCCTCGCCGACGTAGTAGGCGATCAGGTCGTCGATCACACCGCCGTCGGCCGCGCAGCACAGCGTGTACTGGGCCTTGCCCGGCCGGATCCTGGCCAGGTCGTTGGTCAGCGCCGAGTTCACGAACGCCGCCGCGCCGGGGCCCGCGACGGTCGCCTTGCCCAGGTGACTCACATCGAACAGGCCGACCGTGGTGCGCACGGCGGTGTGCTCGCCGACGGTCCCGCCGTACTGCACCGGCATCTCCCACCCGCCGAACGGAGCGAAGGTGGCTCCGAGCTCGACGTGAACAGCGTGGATGGGGCCCTCGAGCAGCGCGTTGTCGGTCATGGGCCCGAGCTTATCGGTCGATCCCCGCGCCGCGCGAACCTCCCGATTCGCCGGGTAGCCCCAGGAATCGGGGGCACCGTGACGGGTTCCGCCGACCGGTCGCCGGTGCGAGGATCTGCGGTCATGAACCTACGTACGGCCGGCGCGGGTGCGCTGCTTGTCTCCGCGACCCTGCTCCTGGCGAGTCCGGTCGCCCACGCCGACACCGGCAGTCTCGACTTCCTCGGCCCGTCCGGCTCGGGCGGCGGGATCAACCTCGGCTGCCTGCTGCAATCGCTGTCCGGCGAATCGCCAACGGCGGATTGCGATCCGCCGACGATCCCGGCGCCCTGATCCGATTCCGGCCGGGATGATCGGGGCCCGTTCGACCGAAAGCCGATGATCGGCAACGGCTGTAAGGTCGTGACCGTGAGTGAGTTGTACGGCCGCAGGTTCCGCAGGGTCGCCCGCATGGACGTCGCCATGAGCCGGGCCGTGTCCCGGATTCCGGAGTCGGCGGCCGATCGCGGCATGCTGCGGCTGACCAGGTCGGCCAACACCGGCGGCCTGTGGCTGGCGACGGCGGCGGTACTGGCGGTGAAGCCGGGCCCGCCGCGACGCGCCGCCCTGCGCGGGGCGATCGCGCTGGCCGGGTCGAGTTTCCTGGTGAATCTCGTGCTCAAGTCGCTGATCCCGCGCCGCCGTCCACCGGCCGAGCTCATGCCGCACAGCCGACGGCTGGTCGACCCGCCGTTCTCGTCGTCGTTCCCGTCGGGCCACAGCGCCAACGCGGCGGCCTTCGCCACCGCCGTCGCGCTGGAGAGCCCGCGCACAGCGCTGGCCGTCGCCCCGGTGGCCGCCGCCGTCGCCTACTCGCGCGTCCACACCGGCGCGCACTGGCCGTCCGACGTCCTGGTCGGCGCCGCCGTCGGCACCGGCGTCGCACTGGCCACCCGCCGCTGGTGGCCGATCCGCGAATCCGACGAGGCCGAGGCGCACGTGGTGCGCGACGCCCCCGCGCTGGTCGACGGCAAAGGCCTACTGCTGCTGATCAATCCGCGTTCCGGGGACTCCGCCTACGACCCCACCCCCGACATCGCCGAGGCACTGCCCGCGGCGACCCTGCTGCACACCCAGCCCGATCGCGACGCCGCCGAGCTGTTGCAGGAGGCGCTCGACCCATCGATCGTCGCGGTCGGCGCGGCGGGCGGTGACGGTACCATCGCCGCGGCCGCCGCCGTGGCGCTGCGCAACGACCTGCCGCTGGTCGTGGTCCCGGCGGGCACCCTCAACCACTTCGCCCGCGATCTCGGCGTCTACGACCTGCGCGAGGTCGCCGACGCGACCGGCGCGGGCGAGGCCGTCGAAGTCGACATCGCCGCAGTGGAATTCGAGACCCCCGACGGTCCACGCACCCACTATCTGATCAACACCGCCAGCATCGGCGCCTACCCCGATCTGGTCCGCCTGCGCGAGAAATGGGAGGACCGCTGGGGCAAGTGGCCCGCGTTCGCGGCCGCGCTGATCGTCACGCTGCATCGCGCCGAACCGATCCGGATCCTGCTCGACGACCGCTGGCACGATCTGTGGTTCCTGTTCGTCGGCAACGGCCCGTACCACCCGCACGGCGCCGTCCCCGCGTTCCGCTCCCGGCTCGACGAGGGTCTGCTCGACGTGCGCTGGTTGCGCGCCGATGTGCGGTTCTCCCGCACCCGCGCCGTCATCGCGCTGATGCTGGCCGCGATCGGGCACAGCCGGGTCTACGGCGAACGCCAGATGCACGAGTTGCCGGTCGCCGTACACACGCCCGTCGCGGTGGCCGCGGACGGTGAAGTGGTCGGCACCGCACGCGATCTACGCTTCACCGTCGCCGGCAAGGTCGCGGTCTACCGTCGCGACGAGGACAACCCGCGCTGGGAGAACCGCGCCCGCCCGCACCACCGCCGTCCCCTGGCCTGGCTCATGGACCGTCGTCGCTGAATCCTCACGAACCCGTCTCACCTCGATCACCATCGGCCACAACGGCCTTGCGCGGCCTGCGCCGGTGGACATGATGGAGGCATGAGCTCGCCGGACGGCGCACGTCCGATCACCGCAACCGAAGCCGATCGCCGCTGGGACCCGTGGACACCCAGCGTGGTCGCCGCCCGCCTGAGTGCCTGCACCGCGCCGTGGGCGGTAGCGGGCGGCTGGGCCATCGATCTGTTCGCCGGAGGCATCTCCCGCGCCCACGCCGACATCGAAATCACCGTTCCCCGAACAGATTTCCCCGAGATCGCGGCCGCGTTCCCGGAATACGAATGGGACATCGTCGGCGACGGTCACCTCTGGCCCTACGCCGACGCCGCCGACCGCACCGACCTGCATCAGGCCTGGCTGCGCGACCCGTTCACCGGCGCGTTCCACCTCGACGTCTTCCGCGAACCGCACCGCGGCGACACCTGGATCTGCCGGCGCGATCCGACGATCACCCTCCCCTACGCCGAACTGATCCTCACCACCACCTCCGGCATTCCGTATGTGATCCCGGAGGTGGTCCTGCTGTTCAAGGCAAAGGCCAACCGCGCCAAGGACGATGCGGATTTCCGCCGGGTCCTGCCGCTGCTGTCCGAGGACCGGCGCGCCCGGCTGTCGTCCTGGCTGGCGCGGGTCCATCCCGATCACCCGTGGCTGAGCAGGACCGCGGCCTGACCGAACCGTCTCAGCCGGGCAGTCGGCACCATCCCTGCCGATAGTCCGCCCAATCCTGAGGCCTGGCAGCAAAATCCACGTACAGCGCCACCCCGAAGTTCTCGCGGTCTACATCGGCTCGCGTGAGCCCGAGCCGAATCCCGCGTACCGCAGCGGCCACTGTCTCTGCCGCACCGTGATGCCCCGGATCGTCGGCCCAGAACGCGGGCGCCCCCATCAGCAGATCCACCTCGTGCGGGGTCACCTCCGCTGCCAGTTCGGTCTGCTGCGCCACGTACCCGCTGTAGAGTGCTTCGGTCGGCATCGCGGTGTCGTAGGACATCACGGCCACCTGGTCGACCCGGCGCGCGACGTCGGCGAAATAGGCTTGACTCCACCACTTCCCGTGATCGGCGACCGCCAGCCCCACCGAGTGCAGTCCCGGCAGCGGATCGATGACCGGCGCCGATACCGACAGCGGCACACGTGCAGCCGAAGTCACCGCCTTGGTCGCGTCGAGCAACGCGAGGAACCCCGGCGATCCCGACCGCACCGGCTCCAGGTCGTAGTGCACGCCGTCGAATCCGTAGGCGAGCACCCGCCGCGCCGAGGCCACCACCCGCTCGCGCGACTGCGCCGATTCCACATCCAGGCCGTCGAATTCGGGCTGCACGACATCGCCGAGCCACGACTGCACCCGGATGCCGGGCAGCTTGGCATGGACCGCGTCGACGAACCATTGCGCCCGCGGCGCCAGATCGTCGCGCAGACTCCCGTCGTGCTCGAGCGGACCGGTGTGCACGTACAGATCACGAATTCCGGTGCCCGCCAGCATGATCGCCAACTCGTCGACATCGGCGTCACTCTTGCGCCCGTCCACCCACGCGTGCCCGAGCCAGAACGCGTCCTCGCCCCTGGTCCGCGCCTGGTCGGACTGCTCACCGATGTTCTGGGCCAGCAGGTACGTCACCGCGACGACAACCGGCGACAACACCACCACAAGCAGCACGAGCGCGACCACCGCGCCGCGCACCCACCACGACCACCCTCGCCACTTCCCCCGCATCAGACCTCCCCGACGTTCGAGACTCCGAGATTACCCGCAGGTACCGATCGGCAGATTTCCGGCAAACCGCCCACCCGTGAAACGCTGTGCGCCGCTGCACAACTGATCGGAGCACCATGAAGTACGCCGTCACCCTCGGATCCGCCGCCATCGCGGCCTTCGCCTTCGCGATCGCGACACCGGCTGTGGCCACCGCACAACCGTCCGGCAACTGCCACAAGTCCTACTCCCCCTGCCTGCCCATCGTCAGCGATGTGGACTGCGAGGGCGGCAGCGGGAACGGTCCCTACTACACCGGACGCGTCCAGGTGATCGGCCCCGACGAGTACGGCCTCGACCGAGATGGCAACGGCGTCGGCTGCGAGTAGTACACGAAAGGGGCGTGCGATGTGGTCATCGCACGCCCCTTGTCGATTCGGTCAGCGGTTCTCTTCGGGGCCGCCGTAGCCCTCGCCGGGCTTGCCGAGATCGGGGCCACCAGGTGTTCCGTAGCCGGGTCCCTGGCCGGGGCCGCCGGGGCCACCGTAGCCCTGACCACCCTGGCCCTGGCCGCCTTCGGCCGGACCGCCGTAACCGGGGCCACCGTAGCCAGGCTGTCCGCCGGATCCTGGCTGGCCCGGCTGACCTGGATATCCCGACTGGCCGGGCTGGCCTGGGTACTGGCCGGGCTGGCCTGGGTACTGTCCGGGCTGACCTGGGTACTGGCCGGGTTGACCCTGACCCGGGTACCCCGCCTGACCGGGCTGACCCGGGTACCCCTGCTCACGGGGGTACCCCTGCTCGCCCGGGTACCCGGGCTCACCGAATCCGCCTGCGGGCCCGCCGTACTGCGGGTACCCCGGTTCCGGTGTGGCCGCCGCCCCGACGACCGGACCACCCGTCACCACCCGATAGGCGTAGGTGGAGGCGATGATCGTCAACGGCACCGTCACCAGCAGGCCGAGGCCACACAGCAGCGCGCCGACGATATTGATACCGAACAGCGCCAGCGCCAGCAGCAACAACGGTCCGGCATTGCTGGATATCGCCGAGAAGCTGGATTTGATCGCCGAGATCGCGTCCTGATCGCGGTCGATCACGAACTGCATCGTCCACCAGGTGAAGAAGGCGATCACCAGACCCGGCAGGATGCACAGCACGAAGCCGATACCGGTCGCCAAACCGACCAGAATGCCCGCCAAAATCACCGCGCCGACATTCGTGAACTTGAAAAAGTCACCGAATCCCGGCTTGCGCCCGTCGGTTTCGTGCAGCGCGCCACGCACGAACGCGGCGGAGATCAAATAACCGATGATGGCACTGACCACCGTGCCGATGAACTGCCAGATACCGAAACCGATGCTGAAGTCACCGTCGGCATCGGTATCGGTGGTGTTACCCAAACCGAACAGGAAGTTGATCGCCACCTGGATGATGAAGGCGATCAGGACGATGGCGACCCACACCACCGCATTGTTCTTGAATTTGTCCCACCCGTAACCGATGGCGTCGCCGACACCGAGTTTCGGCCCCGCCGGTGGATACCCGGGTTGCTGCTGTCCATACGTCATCCGAATCGCATCCCCTCACCTTGTGCGACGACCGAGGCCGCCGATATGAGTCTTCCGATCCGACGCCACGGTCACGCCGACACCCCGATCATTTCACACCACCCACCCCACATCCGGTTTCGTACACCAAACCCGGCGAACCGCGTTATCCGGTCGCCAAGTATGCCGTTTACCTCGAATCCGAGAAAGGTTGCGCCGTTTCGGATTCGCCGAACAATCCGCTCCGGACCTCGCCGCGACCACGAGCCAGCAACCGGACAACTTCCAGCCGCCCCCGCTACATCACCACCATCTGACACGTCACGCTGTACGCCACCTGAAGCACCGATGCCTACGATGTCCCCCGTGAACCTTCGGGCTCGATATCGCGGCGTCGTGCCCGCCTGGATGGGAGTGTGCATCGAATGCCTTGGGGGAGACGCGGCCTGACAGTGGCCGTCACTGCGGTCGCCTTGATCACCGGCTGCAGCACAACGACCGTGCCGGGGCAGGCGAAACCTGCCGCCCGTGACATAGACAAGATCATCGTGTTCAACCCGTGCCGGGGAGACCTATCTGATGGCTCCCTGCGCTCGGCAGGTCTGGACCCGGCGACCAGGCACATCACCACCGATGCCCCGACGGGTGTCTCCTCCTGGCGTGTTTGCAACTGGCGGCCTGTCGATGTTCGTCAGCACGGGTCCGCCAAGCTTGTCGTCGGCCTGTTCTCGACCAGCCACACCCTCTACGAGCTGCGCAAGAAAGAGGGTTCGGTCGTCCTCCGGGAAACCAGGGTCAACAAGCGCCAGGGGCTGGTTTCCAAGGAGCTCTCCGACCCCGGCAGCTGCTACGTGTCGTTCGACGCCGAGCAGGGCATGTTCGAAGTGAAAGCCGGCTGGTTGAGCGATGAGGGCACACGCATCGGCGAGGCCTGCGAGATCGCGCAGCACTTCGCGGAGGCACTCGAGCCACACCTGCCGAAGTGAGGCCGTGGGCAGCCGCGCGCGCAGGGCCGAATCGACTACGCAGCTGTCGCCGATGAGGCTGTGCACATCGGGTGTGGTGGTGTCAGGGTTTGACGGGCAAGGTCAGCGCGGCGTCGATGGTGGCATCGAGGAAGGCGAGAGTGTCGCGGCGGCGGGCCAGGGGGTTGCGGTAGCTGCGGCGGCCCTCGACGCCGTTGGTGCGCAGGTGCAGGCTTTCGGCGACGATGCGCTGCCAGCGTGGATCGAACGTCTTGTGGGCGTAGCGACCTGCGCCGGATTTCGAGGTCATCGTTCCGGTGGCGAGAAGGTGGTGCAGTCGGCTCACGCCGAGCACGGCCCAGACCGGGAACCACGGACTGACCCCGAGGATGAGAGGCAGCGGACGCAGCTGCCGGTTCTGTTCCCACCACGGCCGCCAGTAGGCACGAAGGTTGCCGATGGTGTACTCGCGCAATACCTTCTGGTCCGCCCACAAGTCGATGTCGGTCGGCTGCGATCCGCGCACGGTGATCCCGTGCCAGGCCAGCTCGCAGAACGTCACCGTGTTGAGGCCGAACCGCCCAGCGGGTGTGAACCGATTCTCCTGTGCGCAAGGAACTTCGGAGCAGCCTCTCGGTCCGGCGGCCAGGTCGGCCCAAGTGAGAACCGCGCCATCGAAATTCGGCGTCGGGAACGCAGCCACCGTTCGGGCGTGCGCCTCGGCCAACGCCGCCATCTCCGGAGATCCTTCCTCCAAACGACGATCGATCACCGCGACGAAGTCGATATCGCTGGCCGTCTGGAGTCGACCGCGCCGGCGCCACGAGGTCGAAAGTCGCCCAAGGCCACCGATCCCACCAGATAGAACCCGGTGACCAGCCCCGGCGCCAACTCGTCGACAGCGGTCAGAAACACCCGCACACTCCGCCCGACTTCAGCAGGCAGCTCGTCGCTGGACATGCCAGCCAACCTACTGGCCGCGGCGGTACTCATCGAGCAGACGGAAGAATGAATCGATCGCTGTCTCTCCCTCGTGGCGGTGTTGCTCGATGGCGTACGCCCACCCCATGGACATGCCCCACCCGTATGTCGATCTCAGCCACTCTGTGAACGGTCCTCTCGGGCCGAGCGCGAACTCCTCGGCTTCGGGGACGGAGTGCACGTGCAGTGCCAACGAGTAGCCCGCCAGCAACGTCTCTAGTTCCTGCAACGATCCGCCGCGTGCCCACATCAGAGGTCGTGGCCGAACGTTGTGCTCTAGGAAGTCGTACACGTCATCACAGTCCGCCAGCCTTTTCACCGGCGGGGCCAGGGTGGACGGATCTGCGCCGTAGTACGGACGATTGGCATTGCTTGTCACCATGGACTTACTCCAGCACAGCACCACCACCGAGGTGAACATCCGCCACTGCCGCTAGCCGAAGCGGCCGCCGGAGCCGGAGATCCCGTAGGCCATGCTGGTCGGATGGATTCGGATGGCCTGGTAGCGATCGAACTGTCGGAGGACGAGCGAGCGGTATTGCTCCGCGGACTGGGCGAATGGGGTGGCCCGGCCCGCCCCACCGACGCGCTCGCGATCGCGGTGGGCTTCGATAGCGTGGCGGACCTGCACGAGCAGGGACGACGATTGCGGTCGGCGTTGCTGTCGAATGAGCCGCTGAGCGCGTGGGAATGGCGACGAACTCTGGTGGCGACCGAATTCGTCTTCGCCAGCGATATCGTCGGATCCGGAGTGGAATGGCCGACAACCACCGGGTTCTCCGACGTGGAGACCATTCAGGTGCTTCGCCTGCTGCAGCGGAAACTTGGCCGCGCGGTCGGCCCAGTGCTATACCGCCACCCCTGACACGGAAATACGGCAGGCAGGGCCGGAGCGCCCCGGTGAGAGAGCCGGGGCGATCGGGGGGTGGGGTTACTTGTCCGCGTTCTCCCGTTTGGGGAGCTTCCAGCCCGGCCGGGGGAAGTGGCAGGTGTAGCCGTCTGGGTAGCGGATCAGGTAGTCCTGGTGTTCGGGTTCGGCGTCCCAGAAGGTGCTGGCGGGGGTCACCTCGGTGACGACCTTGCCCGGCCACAGCCCTGAGGCGTCGACGTCGGCGATGGTGTCCAGGGCGGTGCGGCGCTGGTCGTCGTCGAGGTAGAAGATGGCCGAGCGGTAACTGGAGCCGATGTCGTTGCCCTGGCGGTCCCTGGTGGTGGGGTCGTGGATCTGGAACAGGAACTCGAGCAGGGCGCGGTAGTCGGTCCGCGCCGGGTCGTATTCGATCTCGACGGCCTCGGCGTGGCCGGGATGATTGCGGTAGGTGGGGTGATCGTTGCTGCCGCCGGTGTAGCCGACCCTGGTGGACAGCACTCCCGGCTGCCTGCGGATCAGATCCTGCATGCCCCAGAAGCATCCACCGGCCAGAATCGCCTTACGGGTTTTTTCGGTCACGCGTCCTCCTTCTTGACGACCTCTCCCCCTGGGGAGATTCCTACCAGCGCCCTCACAGGCGCTCTCGATGGGTTCCTGTTTCACAGGGACATGCCTTCCGCTACGCGGCAGGACTTACCATCCCTCCGCAAGCGTTTAACCTCTCCACCCGTCCGGCGGCGAGGATATTTCGTGCAGCATTCAGGTCCCGGTCGTGGACCGCCCCGCACGGGCACGACCAGGACCGGACCGACAGTGATTTCGGCCCGTCCACCCGCCCACAGGCCGAACAGGTTCGCGACGACGGGAAGAACCGGTCGACCTTGACGACCACCCGCCCATACCGGACGGCCTTATCCTCCAACATCCGGAGGAACATGCCCCAGCCGGCATCATGCACCGACTTCGCCAACCTGGTTCGCGCCAAACCCTTCACACACAAGTCCTCGACATAGACCGCTTGGTTCTCGCGGATGATCGTCGTGGACTGTTTGTGCGCGAAGTCGCGCCGGGAGTCTGCCACCTTGGCGTGGGCCTTGGCGACACGAATACGTGCCATGGCCCAATTCTTCGAGCCCTTGTCCTTGCGGGACAGAGCCTGTTGCGCCTTCCTCAAACGCCGTTCGGCACGGCGGAAGAACTTCGGGGAGGTGATGACCTTCCCGTCCGAGCAGATCGCGAACGTCGTGAGTCCGAGGTCGATACCGACTTCGGTGTCCGTCTCGGGCAGCGGGGCCGGGTCGAGTCCGACCACGAACGACGCGAAATAGCGGCCCGCCGAGTCCTTGACGACCGTCACACTCGACGGCTCCGACGGCAATACACGCGACCAGCGGACTTTCACCTCGCCGATCTTCGGCAAACGCAACTTCCCGCCGCCGGTGACCGCGAAGTGGGCGTTGCGGGTGAACCGGATCGCCTGCCGATTGTCGCGGCGGGACCTGAATCGAGGTGCCCCGAGTTTCGGACCCTTGCGTTTCCCGGTGATCGAGGCGAAGAAGTTACGGTAGGCGGTGTTCGCGTCGGCGAGGGCTTGCTGCAACACCACCGACGATACTTCGGTGAGCCATGCCCGTTCGGGTGTTTTCTTCACCGCGGTCAGGGCCTTCGACAGTTCCGCATCCTTCGGGTACGGCAACCCGTCCCGTCGTGCCTGCTCGCGCGTGTGGATCGCGTCGTTGTACACCACCCGCGCGCACCCGAACGCCCGCGCCAACGCGATCTGTTGACCGGGCGCCGGGTAGACGCGGAAGTTGTACCGGAGCTGCACGTTTCAAGCCTATCCCAAGGGTCTGACAGGGCCGTCCCGTGTAGGCACGCTCGGCCCCGGAGGCCTCCCGCGTGGGCCTTCGCCCCGCCCTGAAGGGCGGAGCACTGGGCCACATCTCGGTAGCGCCTCCACGGTCGCACAGAACTGCCACAACCGCCTCTATGGAACTCCGCTGACGAGCCTGGAATTCCCGCCAGTAAGATCGCCGCGCAAGCGATACCTCATGAACGTCCCAGCGTGTCCCAGAGTCACCGAGGAAACAGGAGGAATTCGGCGAAATGCCACGTAGCGTCGTTGCCCGGAGTTTGACGATCGGATTGGCCGCAGCAGCTGTGACAGCGGGTGCGGTGAGTAGCGCGGGAGCCCATCCCGGCGGCGATGACACGGTCGGACAGATCTCGACCTGCGAAGTACGACAATCGCGACAAAACAACCACAAGCTACGTGCGCCCAACCCGACCGCCACCGGCCAGATCGACGCCGTCCTCATCGCCTCGACCACCCGCGCCCCCATCGCGGGCGGCAAGGTCATGCTCACCGGCCGCGACACCTGCGGTGACAGCATCCACCGGCACCTGTCGACCGGCACCGACGGCCAGGTCAGCTTTCGCGGGCTCCAGCCGGGCCGCTATCAGGTGACGGCCTACCCCGGCGTGAAGAAGGCACAGTCCACGGCCGATGTGGAGCTGTTCACCCCGACCCTGAAAACCCTGCAGTTCACGGTCTCCACCAGTCACGACTAGCGGCCGTTCGGGCCGGGTGATCGCCGCCCGGCCCGAAACCCGTTGACACCCAGCGCGGTCGCACGCCCCGTGATACAACTCACCCCAGAGTGAGAAGGGGTGGTTTCCGTATGGAGCCAACAGCCGAACAGCGGGCAGCGCTGGGTTTGATCTGTGACACATTCCTGCCCGGTGACGGGCTCGATCTACCGGCGGCGACCGAACTGGGCGCGGTCGACACGATCTTCCGGATCCTGGGCCGCAACCCGCGTGAGGCAGACAAGAAGCAGCTCGCGATGCTGTTGGGGCTGTGGGACTCCCGCGCTTTCGGTCTGGTGACCGGCAGCGGCTTCCGCCGGTTCTCCTCCCTGTCGCAGGAGCGGCGCGAGGCCGCGCTGCTGCGGCTGGCCGATTCCGGGCTCGCGCCTGCCAGAGCGGTGTTCCAGGCACTGAAGCAGGCCTCGCTGCTGGCCTACAACGTGACCCCGGGCCCGACCGGGACGAATCCGCTGTGGGAACAGATCGGCTATCCGGCCCCGACCGGCCCGTCGGCGAACGCGCCGGCGCCCGCGCTCACCCCGGAGCGGTTCACCGAATCGACCACCCTCGACTGCGATGTCGTCGTGGTCGGCTCGGGCGCGGGCGGCGGCGCCGCGGCGGCGGTACTGGCCGAAGCCGGTCTCGACGTCGTGGTGCTCGAACGCGGGAACTATTACGACGACAAGGATTTCGGCAACGGTGAGCTCGATGCGCTGACCAGCCTCTACGCCCCGGGTCCCGCGGCATCGGCGGAGGGCCAGATCACGCTGGTGGCGGGTACCTGCCTCGGTGGCGGCACGGTCGTCAACTGGAGCACCTCGCTGCCAACCCCCGACGGTGTGCGCAAGGAGTGGGCGGAATCGGGTGTCCCCCAGTTCGCCGACGACGAATTCGGCGACGCACTGGACACGGTGCAGCGCCGTATCGGGGTCACCAGGACCAAGTCTCCGCTCTCGGCGCGCGACGGCATTCTCGAACGCGGCGCCAAGGCGCTCGGCTGGGATGTCGACACCTTGCCGCGCAATGTCGGCGACGCCTGCGACGCCGCGGTCGAATGCGGTCGCTGCGGATACGGGTGCAGGCTCGGCGCCAAGCAGTCGGTGACCAAGACCTGGCTCTCCGACGCCGCCGAGCACGGTGCGCGGCTGGTGGTCGACGCCGACGTCCGCTCGATCACGGTGCAAGCAGGCAAGGCGGAATCGGTGTCGGCACGCACCTCCGACGGCGTCGAGATCACCGTGCGGGCGCGCGCGGTGGTCGTCGCAGCGGGAGCCATCCAGACACCCGCGCTGCTACAACGATCGGGCTTGCGCAACAAGAACATCGGCCGTCATCTGCGCCTGCATCCCGCCGCCGCCGTGTTCGGCGTGTTCGAGGAGGAGATCCGGCCGTGGGAGGGCGCGCTGCAGGCGCGGATCAGCAGGCACCACGCCGATCTGGACGGAAACGGCTACGGCGTCATCTACGAGACCGGGCCGATCCACCCCGGCCTGGCGACCGGGTTCATGAGCTGGCGCGGCGCGGCGCAACATCGCGCCACCATGCTCGACTTCGCGCGCACCAACTCGATCGGGGTGATCACCCGCGACCGCGATCCGGGCACCGTGTCGATCGACGGCAGCGGCGAGCCGGTGGTGAAATACCGCCTGTCCGACTACGACGCCAACCATCTGCACACCGGCATCGTCGGCGCCGCCTCTGTCCTGGAAGCCGCGGGCGCGCAACGCATCTACTCCGGTCATCAGGCCGGTGTCTCGTTCGAACCCGGTGTGCGCGGTTCGCTCGCGGAGTTCGACGCGGCCTCCAAGAAGGCAGGCTACGGGCCGGGCCGGTGTTCGATGGGCGCCCTGCACATCATGGGCTCCGCGCGCATGGGCGGCACGGCGGAACTGTCGGCGACCAACCCGGACGGCGCCACCTGGGAGGTCGACAACATCGTCGTGGCCGACGGGTCCAGCTTCCCCACCGCGCCCGGCGTGAACCCCATGGTGACCATCGAGGCGATCGGCTACATGAACGCCAAGCGGCTGGCGGCGAAGCTCGCCTAGCTGTCTACCCGGCGGATCCCCGCGAGGACGGCCCGCAGCACGTCGAGGTCGGCACTGCCGACCGTCCGGTGCTGCGGGGCGCGGGCGACCAGCCTGCCCTCGTCGATGAGGTCGGCGATGAGCACCTTGGCCAGGTTCAGCGGCAGCCCGAGGTGCGCCGATACCTCGGCGACCGCCATCGGCGTCCGGCACAGTTCGACGATCGCGGCGTACTCGGGTTCGGTGCGCCGCAGGCGGGTGCCCGCACCGGCGTCGACCAGCAGGGTCGTGAGGTCGAGTTCGTCGCGCTGGGTCCGGCCGCGCCCGCGGGTCACCGCGTAGAGGCGCACGATCGGGCCCGCGTCCTCCTCGTACCAGTGTTCGCGTTCGTCGCTCATGCGCGCGGCGAGACGGCGGGGAACTGACCGGAGATCGGCGAGGACTGATCGGCGGCCTCGGCCAGCGCCGAGGGGATCAGCACGACAGCGCGCACTCCGCCGTAGACCGATTCGGCCAGCCGCACCGAGATATTGTGCCTGCCTGCCAGTTTCGCGACCACGAACAGTCCGAGCCGCGAACTGCCGGACAGTGTCGCCACACTGAACTCGGGTGGATCGGCCAGCACCGCATTGCGTTCGGCCAGTTCGGCTTCCGACATGCCGAGGCCCTGATCGATGACCTCCACGGCCACCCCGCGCCCGACCACGACACCGGACACGATGACCTGCGCCTCGGGCGGCGAGAACGCCGTCGCGTTGTCCATCAGCTCGGCCAGCAGGTGGATCACATCGGCGACGGCGTGGCTGGCGATGCGCACCTCGGGCATCGCCTTGGTCTGAATCCTGGTGTAGTCCATGCTTTCCGCGATGGCGCCGCGCACCAGTTCCAGCAGCGCCACCGGATTGCGCCAGCGCCTGCCCGGCTGTTCGCCGCCGAGGATGATGAGGTTCTCGGCATTGCGGCGGGTGCGGGTCGCGAGATGGTCGAGCTGGAACAGCAGTTCGAGCTGGTCGGCATTGCCTTCGTCGCGTTCGGCGCGGTCGAGCAGGGCGAGCTGCCGGTGCACGACCACCTGACTGCGGTGGGCGATATTGAGGAACACCGTGTTGATGCCCGCCCTGGTCTGCGCCTCGGCGACGGCCGCCGACACCGCGGCGAGGTGGGCGCGGTTGAACGCGGCCGCGACCTGGCCGAGTTCGTCGGAGCCGAAGTCGAGCCGTGAGGACTCCTGCTTCGCCTCGACCTTCTCCCCCGCCGCGAGCCTGCGCATGAGATCGGGCATCCGCTCGTCGGCCAGTTCCAGGGTGTCGTGGCGCAACCGCCGCATGCGGGCGATGAACCGGTTCGCCAGGACCAGCGCTATCAGGAACGCGCCCACCGCCAGCAACGCGACGACCGCGCCGCCGAGCAGCGCGTTGCGGCTGTCGGTTTCGCCCTGGTGCCGGGCGATGACATGGGCGTCGGAGCTCTGGTCCTGCCAGAGTTTCTGCAAGGCGAGATTCACGTGACGGGAGGCGTCCTGCCACCCCGCCAGGCTCAGCGGTAGCGACGCGTCACCGCGATCGTTGGTGACCGGACCACGCTCCACCAGCGCGTCCTGCATCGACACCACCTGCTGCCAGTCCTGGCTCGCGGTGACGGCGTCGAGTTGCGCGCGCCGAGTGCCCTTCAGCACCGTGGCGGAATAGGCCACCTCGCCCCGGAACTCACCGACCCGGCGACCGAAGTCGAGCAGCTCGGCGGCCGACATCCGGCCGTTGGTCAACGCCACCGACCCCAGGGTGTCGGCCTGCGAGAGCGCTTCGGCGGCACGCAATTGTTCGACGGCATAACCCAATTCGATGCCGATCTTCGCCCCCGGCGCCACCCGGGCCGCCAGCATGGACGCGGCGACGATCGTGCCGATCACCTGGGTGAAGAAGGTGAACACGTCGGCCTGCGGGATCTGCATCGTGTCGACGCCGCCGCGCACGGTCGGCACCATGGCGAACAGCTTGTTGTAGCCCTCGATATCCTCGCGGGAGCCGTCCGGGTTGAGCGCGCGGGCGGCGTCGCCCTTGGCGATCACCGCGGCGAGCGCCTCGTCGGAGCGCTGGCGGGCGGTGACCAGGGCAGGCGTTGACGGCGGATCACCGGCTAGTCGCAGCAGCGACAGCCTGCGTTCCTCCTGGAACGCCGACACCATCAGGATCGCGGGTGCGGTGGTGCTGGTGGCCAGATCGGCCCATTCGGTGGATTCCCGCGCCGAATCCACCAGGTACACCGCCGCGCCACCCCCGGTCGCCAGGAGAACGACACTGGAGCTGAGCACGATCGACAGGAGCCGGGTTCGCACGCTCACCCGGCCGCGAACACCGCGCCCGCCCCGCAAGTTCCCGAGCACCGAGCTACGCCTGATCTTCACACCGAATCTTTCCGCTCCCGGAGCCGCCCCCGGCGCTCCGCTGCGTGCCCGTATCGGCGAAACCGACGATTCGGCACGCTTGTCTTCGCGCAGAGACTAACCGACCCATCGCGCCGGTGCGCGCTTTGTGAGTGAACCCAAACACCCGATAACCCAAGCAAACTCGCAGTTTACGAGTGCCCGACGCCCGCGGTGACCCGGCTCTCCGCGGCTCGGCGGCACGCGCGATCCGAGCATCAGTTACACCCGAATCAGTCGGCCGCGCGCACCCGATGCCGCGACAGGTGACTCAGCACGGCCTGATTCGCCTCCCAGCCGTCGGGGAACTTCACCGGCACCCCGAGGTGCACCGGCTCGGCCGACGGGTGGGCGTCGAGCAGTTCGGGGATACCGGCCCGGCCGACGAGGATGCACGCGTGCCGATGCCGCGAGGCCAGCACGCACAACCGGCCCGCCTCGAGGTGGAAGGCGCTGGCGTCGCGGCGGCCCGACAGCGGGTGCAGCACCAGGGTGACGTCGTATTCGCGGCCCTGCAGCCGGTTGGCGGTGTCGACGGTGACCGGCTCGGCCGCGGTTCCGCGCAGCGCGGTGCGAACGGCGTCGGCCTGGTCGCGGTGCGCGGTGCCGATCGCGACGCGGTCCGTGGTGACCGCACGACTACCCGACTCGGAGTGCGCGGTGGCGCCGCGCT
Organism: Nocardia sp. NPDC055029; assembly: GCF_053608525.1. NCBI lineage: Bacteria > Bacillati > Actinomycetota > Actinomycetes > Mycobacteriales > Nocardiaceae > Nocardia > Nocardia sp. NPDC055029. The sequence goes on along the minus strand of NZ_JBSGVQ010000024.1, from coordinate 13,487 downwards.
CGATCAGCCGGGCGGCGATCGCGGCGATCGCGTGCACCGCCTCACGATCGGTGCGCAGGGTATGCCGGGCAGGCAGTTCGTACCAGCCCCACCCCGATCCGGCCGCCTCCTCGAGCACCGCGTCGATCGGGCCGCCGAGGCCACGGGTGGTGAAATCCATTCGGCGGTCACCGAATCCGGTGCCGGACTCGAAACCGGTGAAGGGGTAGAAGGCCTGCGAGACGACCGGGGCGGCGGTCGCGGGCAGCCGCCAGGACACCGGGAGGCGGTGGATGGGGATGTTGTCGTTGTTGGCCAGCATCACGGTGACGGCACTCATCGTCGGATCCCAGGTGAGGCCCGCCCAGCGCGCGGTCTCGACCGTGGCGAACGGGTCGAGCTGTCCGGGATCGCCGACGAACAGGCCGCGGTCGAAGCGGTTCGCGATGCGCAGCAACATGTCCGAGCGCATCTGGTAGGCCTCGTCGATGATCGCGTGCGACCAGCTGCCGTCGGTGATGGTGGCCCACTTGGCGGCCGTTCCGATGACGATCGTCGCGTCGGCGAGGTCACCGGGTTTCGTCGCGACGCGGACGTTCTCGTGCTGATCGACGCGATCGCTGGTCACATACGCGGTGCTGGAGAGCCTGCCGATGCGCAGCGCGGGGTCGGCGCCCGCCAGACGGTCGATGAGGTCGTCGACCTGCTCGTTGGTCTGGGCGACGATCATCCGCTGGTCGTCGTCCTCGGCGAGCTGGCGGGCCGCGCGCACCACGAGGGTGGATTTGCCCGCGCCGGGCGGTGAGTCGACGACGATCGCGCGATGGCTGTCGTCGCGCAGATCGGTGAGGATGCCCGCGACGGCCTCGTCCGGCGTGGTCACTGGAGGTCCTCCCCGTCGTCGTCGGTGTGCGGTGTCCATTCCGGCGGCGGACCGCCGTGGGTCCACGGAGTGTCTTCGCGGGCGGGCAGATTCAGCTGGCCGTTGAACGGTGACGGCTTGAACCGGGCGAAGCCGAGGTTCTCACCATCCTCGGGCACGCTGCCCGGTTCGGCGACGAGCTTGCGGCCCATGCCGCCCGAGAGTTCGAGAACGATGCTGTCGCCGTCGATCTCGACCACCACCCCGCTCTGTTTCGGCCGCTCGACGCAGGTCAGTTCCTCGCCGATGACCGCGGTGAACGGGTCGGTGGTGCGAATGTGGATGTGCGGGCGCAGTTTCGGGCGCGCACCCGATCGGTCGACGCGGTCCGGTTCGCTGTGCACGACCGTTCCGCGGAAGGCCGCTCCGGTGACCCGGTGCTCGAGCATGAGCAGCGGATCGTCGAACGCGCACTGCGCCTGCAACGCTTCCAGCGCCCGCTCGCGCTCCAGCAGCCTGCGCACCGCGCGCACAGCGGGATCGCGCCGGGCCTGTGGCGTTCCCTCCGCCACCTCGGCCGCGAAATAGGAGAACGCGCCGCGATCGTCGGTCCACCGGTTCTCGACGCTGGCGCCGGCCGGCAAGGCGCGCAGCAGCTCGATCGCCCGCCACATCAGCTGCCAGGTCGGTTCGAGCTGGCCGCGCAGGGATCGCTCGAGTCGTTCGGCGGCAACCGATCTCGCGGTGTCGTCGGCGGCGGCGTTGTAGGCGGCGATCAGCGGGGCGAGCTCTTCGTTGTCGAAGCCGGGGTCGGTGGCCGGGCCCGCCGGTGGTGACTGCAACGGATCTTCGGCGATGGCGGCGGCTTCGGCGCCGGTGAGCCCGCGGGGCGGGTCGATCCAGCCGAGCAGGGCGGCGAGATTGCCGTCCTCCAGCGCGGATTGGCCCGAGGCCCAGTGCGTCGACAGCACCGAGGTCATCGCGGGCAGGACCGCGGAACCGGGATGCTCGGCGCGATCGCCGAACCAGGTCAGCCAGCGGCCGAGCAGCGGAATCGATGCCGGCACCGGGTTGTCGCCGTCGGTGCGGTGGAAACGCACCGAGCGGCCCAGCAGTTTCAGGAAGTTCACCCCGCCCTGGTTCGGCGTCCACAGCTGGGGTGCGTCCAGGCAGCGGGTGTAGGTCTCGCCCGCCTTGCTGGTGAGTTCTTCGGCGTCGGCCTGGAACGACGAAAGATAGGGCAGCACGACATCGGCCAGCTGCTCGATGAATCGCAATCGCAGCACCCGGTCGCGCGGCTGCGGCACGATCAGCACATTCTGGTCACCGGGCGAGGCGCCGATCATGATCGCCAGCGGCGCCGCCGCCTCACCGGCCAGCCGCAGCGGCACCGCGACCAGCGGCCGATCGGCGAGATGCAGATGCCGCACCGCCGCGGTGGGCTGCGCGCGCCCCGCCCGGACGGCCTCGGCCTTGGCGAGGGCCGACAGCACACTCATCCCGCGATCTCCAGCCGCAACCGGTGCGCGGTGCGCAGCATGGCGGTGATGTCGGCATGCTCGGGCCCCGGTTCCAGGGTCCCGTCGGCCAGGCCGAGGACCGTGTGGATGTTGTCGATGCCGCCGACCTCGTCGCACACGCCGCGACCGAGGGCGTCCACCGAACCGCAGGTCCTGGCCTCGTCGCGGCAGGCGAAGGCGAGCTCGCAGCTCGACATGCACTCCGGCGCGTACCGGGACGGGATGGCGGCGATCGTCTTCTCCAGATCCTCGCCCGGCGCGAAGGTGGCCTCGGGCGGGAGCTGCTCGAGCAACTCGGGGATGGCGGTGAGCCTGGCCAGCTGCCGGGAGACGACGGCGAGCTGTTTGCGCAGGTCGACCAGCGTGGCGGTGGGCCGGTTGGTGAAGTCCTTCGCGCACACCAGGATCGTGTTGTGCGACACCAGCTCCGGTGACTCCCCGATCTCGGTCATCAACTCGCGCAAGGCGATCACGTACACCGCGGACTGGCGCGCGGCGGCCGCGACCTGCGCCGGATCGGCCTGCCCGTCGATCACCGGGAACGCCTTGATCTCGACGACATGGAACTTGCCGTCGAGCTGCACGGCGACCACGTCCGGTTCCAGATAGGCGGTGGCGCCCGCGATGTCGAGCCGCAGCATCGGGTGGTCGAACAGGGTGCCGTCGCCCGCGGCGATCGCCGACTTCAGCAGCTGCCTGGTGCGCTGGTAGCGCACCGCGTTGCCGGTGTTCTCGCCGACCGAGTTCAGGTCGTGATAGGCGACTTCGGGGATCGTGAGGCCGAGGGTGTCGCGCAGCAGGGCCAGCAGTTCGGCGCAGCCGTTGGCCTTCACCATCGATTCGAAGGCGTTGCCGCGGGTGATGGCGAACTGGGACTGACCGAACTGCGGTGGGAAACCGAGCGATTGGGCGATCACGGTCTTGTCCACCGCGGCCGCGTCGAGCAGGGCGCGCCGGGCGCATCCGGGATTGGCCGTCAGCGCGGCGATGGTGCGGGCATTGTGCCTGGTCGCGGGCGCTGCGCCGCGCAACTGGTCCAACTGTGCTGCGAGAGTGCTCATTTCACCTCGATTCGTCGCCGATCGGCCACCCCGAGCCGAACACCGAATAGTTGTGCGGCCGGATCGGCCAGCTGCTCCCCCGCCCGACGCGCGGCCGCTTTCCGCTGCCGCGCGTCCTCGTCTTCGTGGACCGCCAGTTCCCGCCGGGCGGCCTCGATCACCCGCGCCGGGTCGAGTGCGTCCGGCGCGCCCGCGACGCCCGGAATCGACACGGCGAGCCGCCACAGTACGCGCAGGCCCGCCTGTGCCACGGCAGGCTGCGCCGAAAGATGTTCGGCCAGGCGGATCGCCGAGGTCAGCAGGTCGACGCGCGGACTCAGCGGACCGACCATCCGGCGCTCCAGCGGCCACGAACTCACGGCCATCACCCCACGCGCCGGGGACAGCAGGTCCGTGGTGAGCGCCGCGCAGATGTAGTACGGACGCGCGTACGGGGCCGAGCGGAACGAGCGCTCCTCGTCGCGGCGCAGGCTGGTCAGCCGGGCGGGCACCAGTTCGCCCGAGAAGAAGGCGTCATGGGTGGCCAGCACCAGTTTGGGCGACGACGGCACCGACAGCAGAGTCAGCGCGCGATGCACGTGTTCGCGCACCGGCACCGCGGGAGCGTCGGTGCGATCCGGTGTAGTCGGGGTCTCCGGGATCGATCCGAGGACGACCACATCCCAGGCGGATTCGGTCTTGCGCAGTTGCGCGCGCAACTGCCGGGCGGCGGCCCGGTCACCGGACGCGGCGGCACGGCGCACCTCGGCCCTGAGGTCGGCGATGCGCGCCTCCAGCTCCTCGGCCGAGTCCGTCACGAGCGTGAGCGTATTCAGCTGTTCCAGTGTTGTCCAGTGTTTGCCAGTATTGTCCACGAGATTGCCACGCGCCGAACACCATCGAATCAGGGCCTGTGGTGCGCGATCCCTTGGATTTGCCGACGACCAGGCCTGCCACCGCGGGCCGACCGCGCACCATGCGGGCATGCTGTCGGCGCGCCGTCACAGCTAGCGCGGCTCGGGATCCGCGGTCGCGCGGCGCGTCGATCACCTTCCACGCTGCGCGGGTCAGCCGCGAAACCACATGGGCAGCAGGGTCGGCCCGCCGTCCGGTAGCTCGATCGGTTCGCCCTCGTGCGCGAAACCGTTGCGGGCGTATAGCCGCGACGACCGTCGCGTACTGGCCTCCAGGAACGCCGTCTCCCCCGCGTCGGCGAACGCCGCGAGCCGGTCGGCGAGGATGGCACCGCCCGCGCCTTTGCCCCGATGCTCGGGCACCGTGACGACGACGTGCAGGTAGCGGTGCGGGAATTCGCGCGGATGCGCGGCGGCGACCAGGCTCGACACCGCCGCCATCCGCTGGAACGTCACCACCTCAGGTGCCGCCGCGAGCAACTCCGCCGCCTCGGCGACCTCGGCGGCGAGGCGGTCGGCGGAGGTGACCGTCTGCCACAGCGACACCGCCCAGATGTCGTCGCCGTCGCCCGCCACCCAGACCTCGTCCGCGGCCATGGCCTTGGCGACGAACTGCGGGCCGAAGGTGGTGCGGTAGGCCTCGTCGATGACAGGGTCGCCTGCCCGGATCCAGGCCGAGACGACCTCGTCCATGCTCGCGGCGACGAAGGCGTCGGCGACCGCCGCGAGCTCGTCGGGTCCGGCCTGTCTGACGTGCGGATTCATCGGTCTCTCCTCCTACGTGAACAGCGTTCGTAGCCGCCAATCTAGGAGTGGGACAGCACGACGGCGAGGATTTCGTCACACTGGTTGGTGTGCGGAAATCGACGCTGTGCGTGCACTGTGGACGCGAGGTGGAACAGGCCGAACGTGGACGCGCGCGCCGCTATTGCTCGCGGTCGTGCCAGGGACGGGCCTATCGGGCGCGCCGGGATCGCCGCCCACCGGTACGCCGCGCGCGACCCACCCGGCTGACCCCGGTGCACATCGCCGCCACCGCGATCGAGGTCGCCGACCGGGACGGGCTCGACGGCCTCACCATGCGCCGCCTTGCCCGCGAGCTCGGCGTCGCGACCGCCGCGCTGTACCGACACTTCCCCGACCGCGAGGCACTGCTGGCGGCGATGACGGAACTGGCACTGGACGAGACACCCGCACCGCCGCCGGCCCCGCACTGGCGAGCGACCCTCGCGGCCGAGGCCGAGGAGGAATGGCGGCTCTACCGACGGCACCCCTGGATGCTCACCGTGCTCGCCCGCACCCGGCCGCCACTGGGCCCTGCCCTGCTCGACTCGCTGGAACGCGCCTTCGCCGCGCTCGACGAACTCGACCTGACCAGCGCCGAGATGCTCACGATCTACCTCGCCTACTCCGGCATGGTCCAGGGACTGGCGCTGATGTGGAGCACCGATCGCGGCGAGCGCATCGGCGCCGGGGCGATCGCGAGCACCGACCCGGTGCGCGCCGAACTCGCCGAACTCCTCGACCCGCGCGCCCGCCCGGTCCTGCACCGGATGTTCGCCGCCGAGCCGCACGGACCCGATCTCGACTTCGACGAACTGGTCGCCGCCGGTGTCGGGCTGCTGCTCGACGGCGTCGCGATGCGGCGGCGAAGGGCGACCGAATAATCTGGGGCGATGACCGCTGTTGCAGATCGTTCACTCGGACCGGAATTGGCACGCATCGAAACCATCAGCCCGGACACCGATGTACTGGTGATCGGATTGACCTCCTCGGAGAACGGGCCGGCCATCGTCCCCGCCGACCTGTTCGGCGACGTGCTCACCGCCGAGGTTCGGGCCGAACTGCTGGATGCCCTCGGCGCGGTCGGCGCCAAGGGCAAGCCCGAGGAACTGACCAGGGTGCCCGCACCGGCGGCGCTGGCCGACGTGACCAGCGTGCTCGCGGTCGGCCTCGGCGCGGCCGAGAAGATCGATGCCGAGCAGGTGCGCCGCAGCGCCGGGGTGGCCGGGCGCGCGCTCAGCGGCACCGAACTGGTGGCGACCACGCTGTCCGGCGTCGACCTGGCCGCCGCGGCCGAGGGCTTCTACCTCGGCGCCTACACCTTCACCACCTTCAAGTCCGCCAAGAGCGCGCCGAAGCCGGACGAGCAGCCGGTGCTGCGCCTCGAGTTGCTGGTGCCCGCGCCGGAATTCGGCGTGCTGGAACTGCTGCGGGCGCAGCTGGTCGCCGAGGCCGTCGCCACCGCACGCGATTTCGTCAACACCCCGCCGAGCGCGCTGTACCCGGCCGAATTCGCCGAGCGGGCCCGCGTGCTCGCCGAGGCCGCCGGCCTCGAGGTCGAGATCCTCGACGAAGACGCCCTCGCCGCAGGCGGTTACGGCGGCATCGTCGGTGTCGGCCAGGGCTCCTCGCGCCCGCCGCGGCTGGTGCGCATCACCTACGCGGGCGGCCCGAAGAAGATCGCGCTCGTCGGCAAGGGCATCACCTTCGACACCGGCGGCATCTCGATCAAGCCCGCGGCCAACATGGAGAACATGACCTCCGACATGGCGGGCGCGGCGGCGGTGATCGCGACCACCCTGCTGGCCGCCCGCCTCGGCCTGCCGGTCACCGTCACCGCGACCGTCCCGATGGCCGAGAACATGCCATCGGCAACCGCGCAGCGTCCCGGCGACGTGCTCACCCAGTACGGCGGCACCACCGTCGAGGTGCTCAACACCGATGCCGAGGGTCGTCTCATCCTGGCCGACGCGATCGTGCGTGCCGCCGAGGACGAGCCCGACTACCTGATCGACGTCGCCACCCTCACCGGTGCGCAGATGGTCGCGCTCGGCACCCGCACGCCCGGCGTGATGGGCACCGACGAATTCCGCGATCGCGTCGCGGCGGTCTCGCGCACGGTCGGCGAGAACGGCTGGGCGATGCCGCTGCCCGCCGAGCTGCGCACCGACCTCAACTCCAAGGTCGCCGACCTGGCCAATGTCGCGGCGCACCGGTGGGGCGGAATGCTCTCGGCCGCACTGTTCCTCAAGGAGTTCGTGCCCGAGGGCGTGCAGTGGGCACACCTCGACGTCGCGGGTCCGGCCTACAACACCGGCGGACCGTTCGGCTACATCGGCAAGGGCGGCACCGGCGTTCCGGTGCGCACCCTGATCACGGTGATCGAGGAGATCGGGGCGGAGTAGTCACTGCTCCTGCTCACGGGCCCGCCGCTGCTCGATGCGGCGGCGGGCGTCGTAGTCGCGCATGCGCTGTGGATAGCCGGTGCGGTTGACGTCGTAGACCGGGATCTTCAGCGCACCGGCCAGTCGTCGCGCGCCGCGTTCACCGACGATGCGCCGGGTCCATTCGCCGTCCGCGGCCACCAAAACCGCTGTGACATCGGTCACAGTGGTTTTCGGTTCGACGAAGGCTTCGACGCCACGCCGCGCCCGCGCCCACTCGCCGAGCGCGGCGATCTCCGACGCGCTGTCACGGGCGACTGTCCTGCTCCTGCCGCGCGCACTGCGGAAACGATCCAGCAAACCCACCGGTAACAACCTCCTGCGCTCCGACGGAAATCTGCTCACCGCCGTACATTCCATGGTGCCAGCTCTGCCCGGATTGCCGCCCTGCGCTACGTCGGCGGCGAGCGGGTGCAAGGATGGTTGCCGGAACAAGAAACCGACGATTCCCGGACGCCTCGCTCGTTGCGGCGGGGTGGACGTACGCCGCGACCCGCGACGCGTGTCTGCCGGGGTCGAAGCACTGTTGTATTACCCGTCTAACAGTCAGAGGAGACAGAGGACATGGCCTTCTCCGTCCAGATGCCGGCTCTTGGTGAGAGCGTCACCGAGGGAACGGTGACCAGGTGGCTGAAGCAGGAAGGAGACACGGTCGAGGTCGACGAACCGCTGCTCGAAGTCTCCACCGACAAAGTCGACACCGAGATCCCGTCGCCCACTGCCGGTGTGCTGTCGAAGATCGTCGCTCAGGAAGACGACATCGTCGAGGTCGGCGGTGAGCTCGGCGTGATCAGCGAAGCAGGCGAAGCCCCCGCCGCCGCTCCCGCGCCTGCTGCCGCACCTGCCGAATCCGCGCCCGCTCCGGCTCCCGAGCCCGCCCCCGCGGCGCAGGCTCCGGCCGCCGCCCCCGAGTCCGCTCCGGCCGCCGCGTCCGCCGCTGCGTCCGGCACGTCCGTCAAGATGCCCGAGCTGGGCGAGTCGGTGACCGAAGGCACGGTGACCCGGTGGCTGAAGGCCGTGGGTGACACCGTCGCGGTCGACGAGCCGCTGCTCGAGGTGTCCACCGACAAGGTCGACACCGAGATCCCCTCGCCCGTCGCCGGCACGCTGCTCGAGATCTCCGCGCAGGAAGACGACGTCATCGCCGTCGGTGGCCAGCTGGGTGTGATCGGCAGCGGTGCGCCCGCGGCCGCTCCGGCTCCCGCGCCTGCCCCGGCTCCCGCGCCTGCCCCGGCTCCCGCGCCTGCCCCGGCTCCGGCGCCCGCCGCCGTTGCTCCGGCACCCGCTCCGGCACCGGCCCCCGCGCCTGCTCCGGCGAAGGCCCCCGCTCCGGCGTCCTCCGCCAACGGCAGCTCCCCGTATGTGACCCCGCTGGTCCGCAAGCTGGCCGACGAGAACAACGTCGACCTGGCGACCCTCACCGGTTCCGGTGTGGGCGGGCGCATCCGCAAGCAGGACGTACTCGCCGCCGCCGAGGCCAAGAAGGCGCCCGCTCCGGCTCCGGCCGCTGCCGCGCCCGCCGCTCCGGCCAAGCAGACCGCAGCGCCGAAGCTGGCCGGTCTGGTCGGCACCACGCAGAAGGCCAACCGGATCCGGCAGATCACCGCGACCAAGACGCGCGAATCGCTGCAGACCACCGCGCAGCTGACCCAGGTCCACGAGGCCGACGTCACCAAGATCGCGCATCTGCGTCAGCTCGCGAAGGCCTCGTTCAAGAACCGCGAGGGCGTCAACCTGACGTACCTGCCGTTCTTCGCGAAGGCCGTCGTCGAGGCACTCGGTGTGCATCCGAACGTGAACGCCTCCTACAACGAGGACGCCAAGGAGATCACCTACCACGCGTCGGTGCACCTGGGTATCGCGGTCGACACCGAGCAGGGTCTGCTCTCGCCGGTCATCCACAACGCCAGCGACCTGTCGCTGGCCGGGCTGGCCCGCGCGATCGCCGACATCGCCAACCGCGCCCGCACCGGTGGGCTGAAGCCGGACGAGCTGTCCGGTGGCACCTTCACCATCACCAACATCGGCAGCGAGGGCGCGCTGTTCGACACCCCGATCCTGGTTCCGCCGCAGGCGGCCATGCTCGGCACCGGCGCGATCGTCAAGCGCCCGGTGGTGGTGACCGACGAGGCCGGTGGCGAGTCCATCGGTGTCCGCTCGATGGTGTACCTGCCGCTGACCTACGATCACCGTCTCATCGACGGCGCCGACGCCGGTCGCTTCCTCACCACCATCAAGCATCGTTTGGAAGAAGCGGCGTTCGAGGCCGATCTCGGTCTGTAGCCGAGGAATTCGACAGGTATGAAGGTGGTGATCGCCGGTTCGTCCGGGCTGATCGGGACAGCGCTCGTCGCGGCATTGCGCCGCGACGGGCACGAGGTGTCGCGATTGGTGCGCCGCGCCCCCGGCGGGCCGGACGAATTCGCGTGGGATCCCGCGCGCGCCCGGCTCGACGAGCGGGCGTTGCGCGGGGCCGACGCGGTGGTGAATCTGTGCGGCGCGAGCATCGGCGCGCGTCGCTGGAACGGCGGCTACAAGCAGGAGCTGCGCGACAGCCGCATCACCCCCACCGACGTACTGGCCACCGCGGTCGCCGCCGCGGGAGTGCCGACGCTGGTCAACGCCAGCGGCGTGCACTACTACGGCGGCGACACCGGTGACACGGTCGTCGACGAGACATCGCCCGCCGGAACCGGTTTCCTCGCGACCCTGTGCCGCGACTGGGAAGCCGCCACGGAACCGGCCGCTTCCGCCGGGGTGCGCACCGTCCTGGTGCGCAGCGCGGTGGTGCTGGCTCGCAACGGCGGCATGCTGAGCATGCTGCACCCGCTGTACTGGCTCGGCCTGGGCGGACGCCTCGGCAGCGGCCGCCAGTACACGCCGTGGATCTCCCTCGACGACGAGGTCGGCGCCGTCATCTTCGCGCTCACCCATCCCGAGATCTCCGGCCCGATCAACTCCGCGGGCCCTGCCCCGGTCACCAACGCGGAATTCACCAGGGCCATGAGCCGCGCCGTGCACCGCCCCGCCCCGTTCATGGTCCCCGGTTTCGCCCTGCGCGCCCTGGTCGGCGAGCTCGCCGACGAGGCGATCCTGCGCGGCCCGCGCGCCATCCCGGCCGCGCTGGAACAGGCCGGTTACACCTTCCAGCACCCGACGATCGGCGCCGCCCTGGCCGCCACCGTCGGCAGCCCCGGAGCCCACTGATGTTCATTCGCGACGCCGACAAGGCCGACCTCCCCGCCGTTCTCGCGATCCACAACACGAATATCGCCGAGTCGACCGCGATCTGGGACACCGACGAGGTGGACCTCGACGACCGCATCACCTGGTTCGCCGACCGCACCGCCGCCGGCATGCCGATCCTGATCGCCGAGATCGACGGCGAGGTCGCCGGTTACGCCTCCTACGGCCAGTGGCGGCCCAAATCCGGCTACCGCTTCACCGTCGAGAACTCCGTCTACGTCGACCACCGCTTCCAGCGCCGCGGCGTGGCCACCGCCCTGCTCACCGTGTTGATCGCCCGCGCCGCCGATTCCGGCCGCGTGCACGCCATGATCGCCGCCATCGAATCCGGCAACGCCGCGTCGATCACCCTGCACGAACGCTTCGGCTTCCGCACCGTCGGCGAACTCCCGGAAGTCGGCCGCAAATTCGACCGCTGGATGGACCTGACCCTCATGCAGCGAAACTTCCCGGTCGAGCCGTGACCGGTGGCGACGACCGGTCTGCGCCGCCGTCGGCCCCGGGGCGTAACGTCAGGATCGTGAACGACACGCGCCCCACCGCGTCCGCTCGATTCGATTCGACCCCGATCGTGGTCGAGGATCTCGGACTCATCGAATACAACGCCGCCTGGGAGCTGCAACGGCAGATCGCCGACGAGCGCGCCGCAGGCGAAGGCGCCGACCGGCTGCTCCTGCTCGAGCACCCGTCGGTCTACACCGCTGGCCGCCGCACCGAGGCCGAGGACCTGCCGATCGACGGCAGTCCGGTGGTGCAGGTCGACCGTGGCGGCAAGATCACCTGGCACGGTCCGGGTCAGCTGGTCGGGTATCCGATCATCCGCCTGGCCGAGCCGGTCGATGTCGTGCAGTACGTCCGGCGCCTGGAGGAGGCGCTGATCCAGGTCGTGTCCGGCCTCGGGATCGAGTGCGGCCGGATCGAGGGCCGCTCGGGCGTGTGGCTGCCCGCCACCGAATGGTTCGCCGAGCGCAAGATCGCCGCGATCGGCGTGCGCGTGCAGCGCGGCGTCGCCCTGCACGGCATCTCGCTGAACTGCAATTCCGCGCTCGACGGATTCCAGGCGATCGTGCCGTGCGGCATCAAGGACGCCGGCGTCACCACCTTGACCCGCGAGCTCGGCCGCGAGGTCACCGTCGCCGAGATCAAGCCCCTCGTCGCGGAGGCGATTGTTTCCGCTCTCGACGGCGAAATTCCCGTTCAGCCGCATGACATTGATCGCACCACCATCGCCGCGGACGCCGTGGCCCCGAGCGTAGAGTCGGTTCAGTGACCTCCGTAGACGCCTCTGCCCCCGCCGGACGCAAGCTGCTGCGCATCGAAGCGCGCAACGCGGAGACCCCGATCGAGCGCAAACCCAAGTGGATTCGCACCCGCGCCACCATGGGCCCGGAATACACCGAGCTCAAGGGCCTGGTGAAACGCGAAGGCCTGCACACCGTCTGCGAGGAAGCGGGCTGCCCCAACATCTTCGAATGCTGGGAGGACCGCGAGGCCACCTTCCTCATCGGCGGTGAACAGTGCACCCGCCGCTGCGACTTCTGCCAGATCGACACCGGCAAGCCCGCCGCCCTCGACCGCGACGAGCCCCGCCGCGTCGCCGAGAGCGTCCAGGCGATGGGCCTGCGCTACTCCACCATCACCGGCGTCGCCCGCGACGACCTCGACGACGGCGGCGCCTGGCTCTACGCCGAAACCGTGCGCGCCATCAAGGCACTCAACCCCGGCACCGGCGTCGAGCTGCTCATCCCCGACTTCAACGCCGACCCCGACCAGCTCGCCGAGGTCTTCTCGACCCGCCCCGAGGTCCTGGCCCACAACCTGGAGACGGTGCCGCGCATCTTCAAGCGCATCCGCCCCGCCTTCCGCTACGAGCGCTCCCTGGCCGTGATCACCGCCGCCCGCGAAGCAGGCCTGGTCACCAAGTCCAACCTCATCCTCGGCATGGGCGAGACCCCGGAGGAGGTCACCGCCGCGATGCGTGACCTGCACGAAGCGGGCTGCGACATCCTGACCATCACCCAGTACCTGCGCCCGTCCCCGCGCCACCACCCGGTCGACCGCTGGGTGAAGCCGGAGGAGTTCGTCGAGCACTCCAAGGTCGCCGAGGAACTCGGCTTCGCCGGTGTCATGGCAGGCCCGCTGGTCCGTTCCTCCTACCGCGCGGGCCGCCTCTACGCCCAGGCCATGGCCCACCACGGCCGCGAGATCCCCGAGGCGATGGCCCACCTGGCCCAGGAAGGCACCGCCTCCCAGGAAGCCAGCTCGGTCCTGGCCCGTTACGGCAGCTGACCACGCCGGGCCAGGGCTCGGTGAGCCCTGGCCCCTCAGTAGACTAAGGGTCCCCTCACCCCCGGAAGGACCCATGTCGAAGTTCGAGAACGTCTCCGTCGTCAAGAAGGCCAACGTCTATTTCGACGGCAAGTGCGTCAGCCACAACATCGAGCTGCCCGACGGCACCTCGAAGTCCGTCGGCGTGATCCTGCCCGCCACCCTGACCTTCACCACCGGCGCCCCGGAGATCATGGAGCTCATCGAGGGCGAGGCGAAGGTGACCCTCCCCGGCGAGACCGAGCCGAAGACCTTCCGCGGCGGCGAGTCGTTCTCGGTCCCCGGCAACAGCGCCTTCGACATCGAGGTCGTCGAAACCCTGCACTACGTCTGCCATTTCGGCTGATCGTCGGCGCGGCGAAGGGCGGCGG
>NZ_JBSGVQ010000023.1:0-112079 GCF_053608525.1 Nocardia sp. NPDC055029 | reverse complement strand
CCCCGAAGCTTCGGGGAGACGCCGCCTTTTCTGTTCGTCCGTGGCCCTACGGCAGCTGGCGGACCGCGCCCTTGTCGGCGGAGGTGGCCAGTGCGGCGTAGGCGCGCAGCGCGGTCGTCACCGGGCGATCACGGTTCACCGGCTGCCACGGACGCTCGGAGGCTTCCATCTTCGCGCGGCGCTCGGCGAGAACCTCGTCGGAGACCAGCACTTCCAGCGCACGGGTGTGCACGTCGATGCGGATGCGGTCACCGTTCTCGATCAGGCCGATGACACCGCCGGACGCGGCCTCGGGGGAGACGTGCCCGATCGACAGACCCGAGGTGCCACCGGAGAAACGGCCGTCGGTGATCAGCGCGCACACCTTGCCGAGGCCGAGGCCCTTGAGGAACGAGGTCGGGTGCAGCATCTCCTGCATGCCCGGACCACCCGCGGGACCTTCGTAGCGCACGACGACCACGTCACCGGGCTGGATCTTCTTGCCCAGGATCATCGACACCGCCTCCTCCTGCGACTCGACCACCACGGCCGGGCCTTCGAAGGTGAACAGCTCTTCGTCGATGCCCGCGGTCTTGAGGATCGCGCCGTCGGGGGCGATATTGCCGCGCAGCACGCACAGCCCGCCTTCGACGGTGTAGGCGTGCTCGATGTCACGGATGCAACCACCGGCGGCGTCGGTGTCCAGCGAGGACCAGCGGTTGCTGGTGGAGAACGGCTCGACGGTGCGCACCCCACCGGGTGCGGCGTGGAACAGTTCCAGCGCCTCGTCGGATGCCTTGCCGGAGCGGATGTCCCAGGTGTCGAGGAACTCCTCGTAGCTCGCGGTGTGCACGGTGGTCACATCGGTCTCGAGCAGGCCGCCGCGACGCAGTTCGCCGAGGATGGCGGGGATGCCACCGGCGCGGTGCACGTCTTCCATGTGGTAATCCGAGTTCGGCGAGACCTTCGACAGGCACGGCACCCGGCGGCTGATCTCGTCGATGGTCTGCAGATCGAAGTCGATCTCGCCTTCCCGCGCGGCGGCGAGGGTGTGCAGCACGGTGTTGGTGGAGCCACCCATGGCGACGTCGAGGGCCATCGCGTTGCGGAAGGCCTTGGCATTGGCCACGTTCCGCGGCAGGACCGACGCGTCGTCGTCCTGGTACCAGCGCTTGGCGATGTCGACGATGACCGTGCCTGCCCGCTCGAACAGCGCGCGCCGCGCCGCATGCGTGGCCAGCGTGGAACCGTTGCCGGGCAGCGCGAGCCCGAGCGCCTCGGTCAGGCAGTTCATCGAGTTCGCGGTGAACATGCCCGAACACGAACCACAGGTCGGGCACGCGGACCGCTCGACCTCGTCGAGGCCCTCGTCGGACACGGCCTGGCTCGCGCTCGCCGAGATCGCGCTCACCAGGTCGAGCGGGGCGTGCGCGACACCGTCGACGACCACGGCCTTACCGGCCTCCATCGGACCGCCGGAGACGAACACGGCGGGGATGTTGAGGCGCATCGCGGCATTGAGCATGCCGGGAGTGATCTTGTCGCAGTTGGAGATACACACCAGCGCGTCGGCGGTGTGCGCGTTGGCCATGTACTCGACCGAGTCGGCGATGATCTCGCGCGAAGGCAGCGAGTAGAGCATGCCGCCGTGCCCCATGGCGATGCCGTCGTCGACGGCGATGGTGTGGAACTCGCGCGGCACACCACCGGCGGCGCGCACGGCTTCGGCGACGATGTCGCCCATGTTCTTCAGGTGCACGTGACCAGGAACGAACTGCGTGTAGGAGTTCGCGATCGCGATGATCGGCTTGCCGAAATCGGAGTCGGTCATGCCGGTCGCGCGCCAGAGCGAGCGGGCGCCCGCGGCATTGCGGCCGATGGTGGTGGTGCGTGAACGAAGCGGTGGCATGGGTGTCCTCGTAATGTCGCTGGGTGCGTCCAAGCATGCGCGCAGGGGGCTGACCTGCGGGGCGCGGTGCGAGTGCGCGGTGCGTCCGGCAACCGTGCACGTTACTCCGGCGGGCGGTGGTCGCGTCGCGCCGGGAGTCCGTGCAGGGGTGATGGAACCGGGCTCGAGGCGGGAGTGTCGCTCCGGAGGGTGTCGCCGCGGTGGTGCCGTCGGCGCGGGGTGCCCGGTCGCCGTCAGCTTACCGGTGCAACGGCGCGCGAGGCCGTGCCGGTTCCCGCGGTGACCGAGGCGGCGGTCACTCCTCGGTGCCGGGCTCCTCGGTCTTCGCCTTCTCGGCCTCGGCGGCTCGCTCGGCGGCGACGCGCTCGGCCTCGGCCTGCTCGGCCGCGGCGAACACATCGGGCAGGCGTCCACCGGAGGCGTCGATCAGTTCACGCAGCCGGTCGTAGCCCACCGCGGGCAGCTTGACCTCGGAGTCGTCGGCCAGGCGGGCCTTGACGGAGCCGCGCTTGGGGATGCTGATGCCCTTGACCTGTGCCCAGTCGAGGTGCTTCTTGCCGAACATCGAGCTCAGGTCGAGCCCGGCATCCGACACCGTCGTGTGCGTCCGGACGACCCAGAACACCGCGATGATCGGGAGCAGCAGCAGCCACCACAGGGCGGCGGGCCAGCCGACGAACGGAAAGAACACGCAGAACGCGAGCACCAGCACACCGATGTAGGCCAGGCGCGGCACCCCGATCACGTGCACGCCCGGTGTCGGGGTGTCCGTCTTGCGCGGCACCAGCAGCCAGACGACCACCGCGGTCGGCACGAGCAGGCCGATCCGCATGCCGAGCGACCAGTCCTGCACGGTGCCGACGACGACGAAGATCAGGTACCCGAGCACCACCGCGGCGATCGCCGCGAGTCGGCCCGGACTCGCCGAGCGCGGACCGCCGGGCCGCGAGGAGCGACCCGTATCGGTTCCCCCGTCGGCGGTGTGGGACGATTTAGCCGGTGGCACGGACTGATGCGGTGATGACACCCCCCTATCCTCGCATCCTGGTACACGGACCCACGCAACCACTCGAGTCCCACATAATGGGATGCAGAGAGTAGCCTGTTTGACTCTTCGACTCACGCGCGCCTAACGTCGTGCTCGTGAACCGAAACGAGTTGCTCGTACTCGGCCGGCGCGTCCAGCGTTGAGCCTGACTACCTGAGTCGAATACGTCAGCTCGCGTTGCGACGCGCCACCCTCGAACAGCACTGCGCTGGTCGGGGGCTTTTTTGTGTTCGGGAGAATTCCGCGCCAGTCCGGAGTCAGAACGACAAAGTTAGGAACGAAGACGGTGAGTGCACCTACCGCACGACCCGGGCCATCGGCCCGCAGGTCAGCGCCTTCGGCGAACCAGCCTGCCGCTGGTAGCCCGGCGACCAACCCCACCCGCCGCCAGGTCGCGCCCGAGCGCGTCACCGGCGCGCAGTCGGTGGTCCGGTCCCTCGAAGAGCTCGACGTCGACACCGTATTCGGCATTCCCGGCGGCGCGGTCCTTCCTGTCTACGACCCGCTGTTCGATTCCAAGAAGGTCCGCCACGTCCTGGTGCGCCACGAGCAGGGCGCCGGTCACGCGGCGACCGGTTACGCGCAGGCCTCCGGCAAGGTCGGTGTGTGTATGGCCACATCCGGCCCCGGCGCCACCAACCTGGTGACCCCGCTGGCCGACGCGCAGATGGACTCGGTCCCGATCGTGGCGATCACCGGTCAGGTGCCGTCGAGCCTGGTCGGCACCGACGCGTTCCAGGAAGCCGACATCTCCGGCATCACCATGCCGATCACCAAGCACAACTTCCTGGTCAAGGACCCGATCGACATCCCGCGCATCCTGGCCGAGGCGTTCTACCTCGCCGCCTCGGGCCGCCCTGGCGCCGTCCTGGTCGACATCACCAAGGACGCGCTGCAGGCCCAGACCACGTTCTCGTGGCCGCCGGAGATGCGCCTGCCCGGCTACCGTCCGGTCACCAAGCCGCACGGCAAGCAGGTACGCGAGGCCGCCAGGATGATCCTGGAGTCCAAGGCGCCCGTGCTCTACGTCGGTGGCGGTGTCATCAAGTCCGACGCCTCGGCCGAGCTGCTCGAGCTCGCCGAGCTGACCGGCATCCCGGTGGTCACCACCCTGATGGCGCGTGGCGCGTTCCCCGACAGCCACACCCTCAACATGGGCATGCCCGGCATGCACGGCACCGTCGGCGCCGTGGCCGCCCTGCAGCGCTCGGACCTGCTGATCACCCTCGGCGCCCGCTTCGACGACCGCGTCACCGGTCAGCTGGACTCCTTCGCGCCCGACGCCAAGGTCATCCACGCCGACATCGACCCGGCCGAGATCGGCAAGAACCGCCACGCCGACGTCCCGATCGTTGGCGACGCGCGTGAGGTGATCGTCGAGCTGATCGAGACCCTCAAGGCCGACCCGCAGTCCGGCGCGGCCCCGCTGCTGAACCTCACCGAATGGTGGGCCTACCTCGGCGACATCCGCGACAACTACCCGCTGGGCTGGAAGACCCCCAGCGACGGTTCGCTGTCGCCGGAATTCGTCATCGAGGCGCTGGGCCGCCTGGCAGGCCCCGAGGCGGTGTACTGCGCCGGCGTCGGCCAGCACCAGATGTGGGCCGCGCAGTTCATCAAGTACGAGAACCCGCGTACCTGGCTGAACTCCGGTGGCCTCGGCACCATGGGCTACGCGGTTCCCGCGGCCATGGGTGCCAAGATGGGCGCCCCGGAGAAGGAGGTCTGGGCGGTCGACGGTGACGGCTGCTTCCAGATGACCAACCAGGAGCTGGCCACCTGTGCCATCGAGGGCGTGCCGATCAAGGTCGCGCTGATCAACAACGGCAACCTCGGCATGGTCCGCCAGTGGCAGACCCTGTTCTACGAACAGCGCTACTCCAACACCGACCTGGGCACGCACACCCTGCGCATCCCCGACTTCGTCAAGCTGGCCGAGGCGCTGGGCTGCGTCGGCATCCGCGTGGAGAAGGAAGAAGACGTCGAGGCCGCGATCCGGGAGGCGCAGGCGATCACCGACCGTCCGGTCGTGATCGACTTCATCGTCGGCAAGGACGCCCAGGTGTGGCCGATGGTCGCCGCGGGCACCAGCAACGACGAGATCATGTTCGCCCGCGGCATCCGCCCGCTCTTCGACGAGGACGAGTCGGTCTCCGAACCGGCCGTCATCCACGAGGCGATGGAGCGCGAGCAGGCGGCCTTCGAGAAGGGTTCCGACGAATGAGCGAGCGCAGCGAGCGCCCAATGAGCACAGCCACGATGGTGATCGTGCCGACGCCGAGCGCTAGCGAGGTGGCGGCATGAGCACCACCCACACCCTGAGCGTTCTCGTCGAGGACAAGCCGGGCGTGCTGGCGCGAGTCGCGAGCCTGTTCTCGCGCCGTGGCTTCAATATCGAGTCGCTGGCCGTCGGTGGCACCGAGATCCCCGAGATCTCGCGCATGACCATCGTCGTCACCGTCGACGATCTGCCGCTCGAGCAGGTCACCAAGCAGCTCAACAAGCTGATCAACGTCATCAAGATCGTGGAGCAGGATGCCGACGCGTCGGTGGCCCGCGAACTGATCCTGGTGAAGGTGCGCGCCGACGCGTCGGTGCGCACGCAGGTGATCGAGGCCGTGCAGTTGTTCCGCGCCAAGGTGATCGACGTCTCGCCCGACGCGCTGACCATCGAGGCCACCGGCACCCGGTCCAAGCTGGATGCCCTGCTGCGCATGGTCGAACCGTTCGGCATCCGCGAGATCGTGCAGTCTGGCGTGGTCGCAGTCGGACGCGGTCCGAAGTCGATCACGGCCACCCGCTAACTTTTACCCACCAGAAATTATCCAGAAGGGACTCCACAGTGGCAGTCGAGATGTTCTACGACGACGACGCTGACCTGTCGATCATCCAGGGCCGCAAGGTCGCCGTGATCGGCTACGGCAGCCAGGGCCACGCGCACTCGCTGAGCCTGCGCGACTCCGGTGTCGACGTGCGCGTCGGCCTCGCTGAGGGTTCGAAGTCGCGGCCGAAGGCCGAAGAGGCCGGTCTGACCGTCGGCACCCCCGCCGAGGTGTCGGAGTGGGCCGACGTGATCATGGTGCTGGCGCCCGACACCGCTCAGGCGTCGATCTTCACCAACGACATCGAGCCGAACCTGAAGGATGGCGACGCGCTGTTCTTCGGCCACGGCCTCAACATCCACTTCGGTCTGATCAAGGCTCCGGCCAACGTCACCGTCGCGATGGTCGCGCCGAAGGGCCCCGGCCACCTGGTGCGTCGTCAGTTCGCCGACGGCAAGGGCGTTCCCGCCCTGATCGCCGTCGACCAGGACCCGACCGGCGAGGGCCAGGCGCTGGCGCTGTCCTACGCCAAGGGCATCGGCGGCACCCGCGCCGGCGTCATCAAGACCACCTTCAAGGAAGAGACCGAGACCGACCTCTTCGGTGAGCAGGCCGTGCTCTGCGGTGGCACCGAGGAACTGGTCAAGACCGGTTTCGAGGTCATGGTCGAGGCGGGCTACGCCCCCGAGATGGCCTACTTCGAGGTCCTGCACGAGCTGAAGCTGATCGTCGACCTCATGTACGAGGGCGGCATCGCGCGCATGAACTACTCGGTGTCCGACACCGCGGAGTTCGGTGGCTACCTGTCCGGTCCGCGCGTCATCGACGCCGGCACCAAGGAGCGCATGAAGGCGATCCTGGCCGACATCCAGTCCGGCGAGTTCACCCGCCGCCTGGTCGCCAACGTCGAGAACGGCAACACCGAGCTCGAGGGTCTGCGTAAGGCCAACGCCGAGCACCCGATCGAGGTCACGGGCGCCAAGCTCCGCAGCCTGATGAGCTGGGTCGACCGCCCGATCACCGAGACCGCGTAGGTTTCTGATCCACGAAGGCCCGTTCGCCACGCGCGAGCGGGCCTTCGGCGTTCTGGCGTAACCTGAGGTGACGGAAGCAACACCAGCCCAACGATGTTGGCTCGCGTCACCGAGGGGGAGTGTTCGTTGCGCATCACCGATCTGAATCCGGTCCCCTCCGCCGACCTCGGTGGCGGGGATCTCGCTATTCCCTTCGTGCTGCCCCATGGTGATGTCGGATTCATCTGGGGTGACTCGTTTTCCGGGGACGGTCCGTTCGGGCCGCCGATGGCCGGCATCGGGAACTGGCGTTCGCCCATCATCACTCGCACGTCCCAGCGCGACCCCGCCGAGCCGATCGTCATGGCCACCTCGCCGAGCACCGATGGCCGTCAGCTGTGGGACTACCAGCACGACAACGCCGAGTACTCCACCGTCCTCCCGTGCGACGCGATGACCATCGACGGCCGGATCTACCTGTGGGTCATGTACACCCAGGGACTGGGCAACGAGAAATGGTGTGAGGTCTGGACATCCGACGACAGCGGCATCACCTGGGCGCGCAGCGGTTCGAAGTTCTGGTGCGGCGCCTTCGCCGGTAAGCGGGTCATGATCTCCTGGGCCAAGGACCCGCACAGCGACTGGGTCCACATCATCTCCACCGGCGGCCTGGCCAGGAACAAGGACATGCTGCTGTGGCGCGCGACGGTCGAGGGCCTGTCCGATCCCCACGCCTGGCAGGGCTGGGGCTGGAACGGCGACAACTGGGGCTGGAACCGCGAGCCGACGCCGATCCTGCCCGGCTGGCGACTCGGTGAGATCTGCCTGCGCTATGTCGAGAACAAGGCCGTCATCTCCGGATTCGACGCGGGGGACTACTCGATCTTCGTCAAGGTCGGCGACCGCATCGACAACACCAACTGGATAACGGCACACACCCATCGCCCGGTGACCGGGATGCCGCGCGGTGTCGATACGGTGCCGCGTCTCTACGGTGGCTACATCCATCCCTACAGCAGGCTCGAGGACGGCAAGTTCACCCTGATCGTCTCCGAGTGGGCCGAGAGCGGGAACCCCTACCGAGCAACTCAATTCACCTGCGACGGGATTCGCCGCACGGTGCCGGTTCCCGGCCCGGATCCCGAGCCGCCGCCGGACCCGCAGCTAACCTGGTGGCAGGAACTCGTCCGCCGAGTCGACCAGTGGCTGAGGCAGCGACGCCTGTAGCGAAGACCTTGCTGTCGAGGGGTGATAGCGGGAGACTTGCTGGATGATGAATGAGACGGTGGAGGACTTCGCGGACGAAGCGGTCGACGAGGGTAAGGCGGCGCGAAAGAGGATCTCGCGATCGCAGCTCGGGGAGTGGGGCGCGGGTCCGAACCGGGAGGATCCGGTGGCCATTCTGGAGCGTCAGGCCGAGACCAGGGTCGCGGAGCTGGTGCCGATCAGATATGCCCGGATGAGCCAGTCGCCCTTCGCGTTTCTGCGTGGTGCGCCCGCGATCATGGCCGCCGATCTGGCCCAGAGCGAGAACACCGGCTTGATCGTGCAGCTCTGCGGTGACGCCCACCTGTCGAACTTCGGTCTCTTCGCCTCGCCGGAGCGCAATCTCGTCTTCGACGTCAACGACTTCGACGAGACCCTGCCCGGTCCGTTCGAATGGGACGTCAAACGCCTCGCCGCCAGCGTTGCCGTCGCCGCCCGCGACAACGGCTGCGACGACGAGCGGGCCGCCACGGCCGTCGAGGCCGCCGCCCGCGGCTATCGCGAGACGATGGGCATGCTCGCCGAGACCGACAGCATGACCGTCTGGTACGAGCGGGTCGATGCCGAACAGGTCGCCGATCTGGTCCGGAAACCCAAGCAGCGTAAGAAGGTCGCCAGAGCCATCACCAGTGCCCGCAGCAAGACCAGCTTGCAGGCGCTGGCCAAGCTCACCGAGCCGGACGCCGACGGTATTCCGCGAATCAAGAACCAGCCGCCGCTGCTGGTGCCGATCGAACTGCCCGACGAGAAGGT
Source organism: Nocardia sp. NPDC055029 (assembly GCF_053608525.1). NCBI lineage: Bacteria > Bacillati > Actinomycetota > Actinomycetes > Mycobacteriales > Nocardiaceae > Nocardia > Nocardia sp. NPDC055029. The sequence goes on along the minus strand of NZ_JBSGVQ010000023.1, from coordinate 103,289 downwards.
CGTCAAGGACGTCTTCGCCGACTTCCGCCGCAGCCTGCCGGACGAGCGCCGCGTGCTGCTCGACCGGTATCGGCGCGTGGATCAGGCGATGAAGGTGGTCGGTGTCGGTAGTGTCGGTACGCGGTGTTTCATCACGCTGATGATGGACAAGGAATCGGGCAGCCCGCTGTTCCTGCAGTTGAAGGAGGCTGAGGCGTCGGTGCTCGCGCCGCATCTGAAGCCGAGCAAATATCACCACCAGGGGCACCGGGTGGTGGTCGGACAGCGTCTCATGCAGTCGGCCAGCGACATCTTCCTCGCCTGGGCGACCGGCCCCGCCGGCCGGTTCTTCTACCTGCGTCAGTTGCGCGACATGAAGGGTTCCGCGGCGATCGACAGCATGACCCACGGCGAGCTGGCGACGTACGCGCAGTTGTGCGGTTCCGTTCTGGCCCGCGCGCACGCCCGCTCCGGCGACCGTGTCGCCATCGCGGCCTACCTCGGCAAGAACGACGGATTCGATCGTGCGATGGCTGAATTCGGCCTGTCCTACGGCGACCAGACTCTCACCGACCGGCTCTCCCTGCTCGCCGCGATCGACTCGGGCCGGATCACCGCGGCCACGCACGCCTACTGAGTTCACCGCTGCGGCGCCAGGCGGTCCGGATCGGGGACCGTCTCGCGCCGCTCGGCGGTCCGCACCAGCGCGGTGCCGATCGCGAACAACCACAGCATCGTCAGCCCGCCGACGGTCGCCGTGGTGCCCCAGCCGTTGGCCGCGTAGAAGTTCGCGGGGATATTGCCGAAGAACAGTGAGGGCGCGAACGCGACGTTCACCCCGGCGAGTAGCCAGCTGGTCACGATGCACCAGCGGGGGAGCAGCCGCGCGGCCCCGACGGCGAAGGCCACCAGGAACAATCCTTCGAGCAATCGCGACACGGTCCCGTAGAGGATGTAGGTGCCGGTGACGGTGATCGTCGGGTCGATCGGCTCCGGCGCGGCGATCACGGCGCCTACTTCCAACCCCATGGACACGGCGACGACGGTGAGCCAGGCGGTACCCGCGGTCGCGGCCACCGAGCCGAACCACTCCCGTTCCGGATCGCGCCGCTTCACCACATAGGCGACGCCGCTCATGAACACCACGAACAGTGTGATGCCGACGAGTCCGAACAGCGATCGGGCGAGCACATTGGCATCCGGCGGCGGCCCCGCGTAGACGAAGTACAGCGGAAGTTCGATCAACGTGCAGGTCGCACCCGCGATGGCGGCGGCGCCCGTGATGCGCTGAACAGTGCTGGTGTTCATGGTGATTCGCCCTCGTCCCCGAGGTATCGCCCCCGGCCCGGCATTAGTATATGACTTAAACTATAGGCTGTATGTTAAGTTGGCGGAACCCCCGATCGAAAGAGGAGACGGTGCGACCGAATCGTTCGCGGCCCGCGGCGCCCGAGTTCGCACCGCTCTGGGATCCCGACTTCCCCGCGGTGTTCCGGCGCGGCACGTGGGCCGAACGCGGCGAGCGGGATCACGGCCGCCCTCGCCTCGGCCGCCCGCCCGAACTCGATGCCGAGCGCATCGTCGCCACCGCGATCACCCTCGCCGACCGCGACGGCCTCGCCGGTGCGACCCTGTCGAAAGTCGCCGCCGCACTGGGCGTCACGCCGATGTCGCTGTACCGGCACATCGGTTCCAGGGACGGCCTGACCGACCGCATGGCCGACACCGCCTTCGGGCTGCCACCGGACACCGACCCCGACTGGCGTCGAGCCCTGCACACCTGGGCCGACGCGCAATCGGCGGTGTTCACCCGTCATCCCTGGCTTGCTCAGATCCCCATCACGGGCCCGCCCCGTGGTGTCAACGCCCTCGCCTGGATGGACGCCGGACTGGCTGCACTGCGTGGTACCGGTCTGGACTGGGGCGCCAAGATCGGCGTGATCACCGTCGTCGGTGGCTACGTCCGCCAGGCGTTCGTCACCGGCCGGAACCTGGCCGAGCGTCGTCTGGTCGAGCAGGTCGACGAGGCGACGGCGTTGCAGGTCTATCAGCAGGAGGTCTCGGCGCAGCTCGATCCCGGCCGCTTCCCCGAGATCGAGCAGCTCTTCGCCGATCAGGCCTTCGCTGATGTCCCCCCGGATCAGGAGTCGGCGGACGCCGATTTCCGCTTCGGCCTCGACCTGATCCTCGACGGCGTCGACGCCGCGATCAGGCGGTGAACACGCCCGCCTACACTGGTTACCGATGAGTAAGTTCTTTGCCTCGGTAGACCAGGTGACCGACCGGCTGACCGCGGCCGGCTACCTGCCGTCCCTCGATATCGCGACCGCGGTCTTCCTGGCCGACCACCTCGGCAAACCCCTGCTGATCGAGGGCCCGGCAGGCGTCGGCAAGACCGAGCTGGCCAAGGCCGTCGCCGCGGCGGTGTCGGCCGAGCTCATCCGCCTGCAATGCTACGAAGGCATCGATGAGGCCCGCGCGCTCTACGAGTGGAATCACGCCAAACAGCTGCTCCGTATCACCGCCACGTCGGGGGAGACCTGGGAAGGCACCCGCGACCACGTCTTCACCGAGGAGTTCCTGCTCGCCCGTCCGCTGCTGGCCGCCATCCGCAACCCCGATCCGACGGTGCTGCTGATCGACGAACTGGACAAGGCCGATGTGGAGCTGGAGGGCCTGCTGCTCGAGGTGCTCGGCGACTTCCAGGTGAGCATCCCCGAACTCGGCACGGTCACCGCCGTCCGCAAGCCCTTCGTGATCCTCACCTCCAACGCCAACCGCGACCTGTCCGAGGCGCTGAAACGCCGCTGCCTGTTCCTGCACATCGACTATCCGACCGCGGAACTGGAGAAGGCGATCGTCCGGCTGAAGGTGCCGGAGCTCGATGCCGCGCTGGCCGAACCGGTGGTGACGACGGTCAGCGCACTGCGTCAGCTGTCGTTGCGCAAGGCGCCCTCGATCGCCGAAACCGTGGACTGGGCAAAGACTCTGGTGGCATTGGGAACACGCACGCTGAGCGGGGGAGTGGTCCGCGCGACCCTCGGCGTGTTGCTGAAGTACCAGTCCGATCATCGCGTGGCGATCGAGCGGCTCGGTCTCGACGACCAGCCCGACGGCAGCGTGGCCCGATGACCGGCCCGCGCACGGTGATGGGCGCATGGTGAGCTCCGCGCCCGCGCATGGTGGTGTCGAAGCACCGATGTCGGATCGCCTGGTCGGCTTCGTCGGGCTGCTGCGCGAGCACGGCATCCACGCGGGCCCCAGCGAGACCGTCGACGCGGCGGCCACGATCGTCGCCCTCGGCACCGCGGACTCCCGGGTGCTGCGTTCGGGCCTGGCCGCCTGTCTGCTGCGCCGCAACGGTCAGCGCAAGGTTTTCGACCAGCTCTTCGACCTGTACTTCCTCGACGCCGCCCGTCCGATCGCCGCGTCGGGCGCGGACACCGACCCGCTGCGCGAGCGGGTCATCGCCGCCCTGATCCAGGGCGCCGACACCGCCGAACTCGCCAGGGAAGCACTGAACACCTTCGGCGCGTACGGCGGCGCGGGGGAGAGCGCGGGCCGGGTCACCTCGGCATCGGGCGCGGGCTGGTCGTCCTATCTGACGATGAAATCGCTGCGCCCGGACGAGATCTCCGAGCAGGTCGCGCAAACCATGGGCGGGACAGGCCAATTCGACTCCGCCGTCCACACGATCGAGGCGCGCCGCCGGGTCGAGCAGTTCCGCTCCGCCGTGCAGGCCGAGGCTCGCCTGCGCTCGGCACAACTGCGCGGCACCGACTACATCGCCCGTCGTGGCGTCGAATCCGGCGCCGACAGTGCGGATTTCCTCGGCGCGCGCGAACAGGACCTCGCCGAGATGCGCCGCCTGGTGCACCCACTGGCCCGTAAACTCGCCACCCGGCTGGCGGTCCGTCGCAAGAAGGCCGTGCGCGGGCAGATCGACCTGCGCCGCACCCTGCGTCGCTCGATGGCCACCGGCGGCGTCCCGATCGATCCCGTGCTGCGTGCCCGCCGCCACGGTCGGCCGGATCTGGTCGTGCTGGCCGATGTCTCGGGCTCGGTGACCGGTTTCGCCGAGTTCACCCTGCAACTGGTGCAGGCCCTGCAAGACCAGTTCAGCAAGGTTCGCAGCTTCGGTTTCGTCGACACCTGCGCCGAGATCACCGACTACTTCAACCCGGGCGAACCGCCGACGCCCGGTTTCGCGCAGAACATCGTCCGCGAGGCGGGCGTGGCGCGCTTCGGTTCCAGCAACTACGGCGAGGCGCTCCAAGGTTTCGTCGACCACTACCTCGACGCCCTTGGCCCGCGCACCTGCGTGCTGATCCTCGGTGACGCCCGCACCAACCGCACGGACCCGAATCTCGCTGCGCTGGAAGCGATGACCGAACGCGCCAAAGCCGTCTACTGGCTCAATCCCGAGCCGTCGCGATCGTGGAACACCGGCGATTCGGCGGCCTCGACCTATGCCGAAGTCGTCACCATGCACGAGTGCCGCAATGTCGCCCAGCTCGCCGTGGTGATCGGTCGCCTGCTACCTGCCTGACGGCGTCACCGCGGCAGACCGCCGTGCGCCGACAGATCCGGTGTCGCTGACAGGGGCCCGGCACCGGGTGGCGAACCACCCGGTGCGCCGTGCGCGGATCATCGCGGGCTGAGCCGCACCACCGCGTACTCGTGGTCGCTCTTGGCCTGGTACTTCCCGTACCGCGGCTGCGCGGCGGTGATCGACTCCCAGGCCCTGGCTCGCTCCGCACCGGTGAGCACCCGCGGAGCGACCGGCACAGCGGCCTCACCGGGCAGTTCGATGCTCGCCTGCTCGGGATGTCCCATGAGGTTGAGGTGCCAGTCGGGGTGTCCGTTCTTCCCACCCGACGCCACGAGCAGCCAGGACCCGTCGCCGTCGGCGAACCACGAGATCGGGGTCTGCCGTGGCTCGCCGCTGCGGCGGCCGACGGTGTTGAGGATCAGCACGTCCATCCCCATGAAGGTGCCGTTGCCGCTGCGGATCTTGCGGTTCATCCTGGCGTTCATCCTGTGCTGCATCCATCGGGAGAATCCCCCGTGCGAGCTCTTCTTGCCGGTCTGGTTGGTGGTCATCGCGATGGTTCCTTTCGAGCTGGTCGGGTGGGTGCGGGGACTCAGCCCCAGGCGCCCGCGATCTGGCGGGTGGTGGCGTTGAGCCGGTTGAACATGTTGGTGACGCCGATCATCAGCACGATCGAGGCGAGCTGCTTCTCGTCGAAGTAGCTGGCGGCCGCGTCCCAGATCTCGTCGGTGACGGCGTTGGAACGGTCGGCCAGGCGGGTCGCCGCCTCGGCCAGCTCGAGGGCGGCGCGCTCCTCGTCGGTGAAGTACGGGGTCTCGCGCCAGGCGACGACCGTGGCCAGCCGCTCCTCGCTGACCCCGGCTTTGCGGGCCGTCTTGGTGCCTGCGTCCACGCAGGAGCTGCAGTTGTTGATCTGGCTGACCCGCAGGTGCACCAGCTCCAGGATCTCGCCGTCGACGCCGCCGGTCTGCACGGCCTTGAGGACCTGCTGGATCGGGCCCATCGCGTCGGTGAGGACCATGGCGGGGTTCTGCATCCGAGACTGCATGATGTTCTCCTTGTTTCCCGTTGTTCTCCGCTGCTTGCGGTGTGACTCAATAACAGCCCGTCGTGCGCCGGAACACGATGGCTGTGGGACACTGTGGGACAGTGGAAAACGGCCCTGACCTCTCGATTGTCATCGGGAAACTTCCTGATCCGGGCCGGGACAACGACAGCGGGAAACGGTGGTTGTGCAACAGCAGACGGCAAGGGCCTACCCACAAGACGAACTGGCCGCGCGTCTGCGCCTGATCCAGGAACTCTCCGGTCGCGGCGTACGCGCACTGGCCCGCGATACGAACCTGAGCTCGTCGTCGCTGTCGCGCTACCTCAGCGGACAGACGGTGCCGCCGTGGCCGGCCGTGCTGGAGCTGTGCCGCCTGGTCAAACGCGACCCGCGCCCGCTGCGCCCGCTGTGGGAGCGCGCCAACAACCCGCTGCCCGCGCCGCCGAAGACGAGCCGTCAGGTCGCCCCGCCGAGCCTGCCCGCCGACGCCCCGCCGCCGCCGCGCAACGACCTGCCCCGCGATGTCCCCGACTTCACCGGCCGCGAACAGGCATTGGCCGACGTCCTCGCCGCCGTCCGGTCCGACCGGGTGGTCGCGATCGACGGCATGGCCGGTGTCGGCAAGACGTCCCTGGCCGTGCACGCCGCGCATCAGCTGACCGCCGAATACCCCGACGCCCAGCTCTATCTCGACCTGCACGGTTTCACCGACGGTCGCCAGCCGCTCGACCCCGATGCCGCGATCCGCGCCCTGCTGGCCGCGTTGCAGGTGCCCTCGGAGAAGGTCCCGCAGGACGGCGGAGTCGAACTGCGGGCGGCGTGCTGGCGTTCGGAGCTGGCCCGGCTGCGCGCGGTGGTCGTCCTCGACAATGTCGCCGACGCCGCGCAGGTCAGTCATCTGCTGCCGGGCGCTGGCGAGTCGGTCGCCATCATCACCAGCCGCAATCGGCTGCTCGAGCTCGACGAGGTGCCGCCGGTGACCCTCGACGTGCTCACCCCGGAGGAGAGCGCGGAGCTGCTGGTCAGGGCCAGCGGCGATGCGCGCGGACCCGACGGCAGGCTCGCGCGGGAACCCGAACAGGCCGCCGAGGTGCTGCGGCTGTGCGGCAATCTGCCGCTGGCCCTGCGCCTGGCCGCGGCCCGGTTACGGCACCGTCCGGGCTGGTCGGTCGGCATCCTGGTGGAGCGAATGGCCGAGGGGGCCACCGAGTTCGACACCGCCTTCGGCATGTCGGTGCGCCAGCTCAACCGCGATCAGCGCCGCCTGTTCCGGCTCCTCGGCCTGATCCCCGGATCCACCTTCACCGACTATGTCGCCGCGGCGGTGGCCGACGTGCCGCTGCGCAGCGCGCGCACGATGCTCGAGGACCTGCTCGACGCCCACCTGGTCCAGCAGCCAGCCGAGGGCCGCTATCGCCTCCACGACCTGGTCCGCCAGCACGCCCGCAACGCCACCTTCGAACACGACACCGACGCCGACCGCCACCGCGCCCTGCACCGGATCCTCGACTACTACGTGCACACCGCGGCCGCCGCCGACGCCGCGATGCCGTTCCTGTCGCCGACCCGCCCCGTGTCGGCGGGCTCGCCTCCCGCGGAGCTACCGCACTTCCCCGGCCGCGACCCCGCGTTCTTCTGGTTCGTCACCGAGTACACCAACCTGATGGCGGTGTTCTACGCGGCCGTCGAGGTCGGCGCGAACGTCCATGTCTGCGAGCTGCCGCGCTTCCTGCGCGCCTTCTTCGCCCGCCGTTGCGGCACAACGCATCTCAACGCACTGTTCGAACAGTCCTTGACCGCCGCCGAACATCTGGGTGACCCACGCCAGCTCGCCGAAGCGCACAGCGACCTGGGCTTCGCCCGCTACAACGCGGGCCGCATGGCCGAGGCGGCCGCCGCCTACGCCGCCGCGGCACCGCTCATCGCGGCGGCGGGCGACCCACTGCCCCGCGCCGAACTGACCATGCGCTGCGCCCACTTGCGCTGGGACGAAGGCGATACCGAGGAACCACTCGAACTGTTCCGCCAGGCCCGCGACCTCTACGCGACCAGCGGTTGCCCGATGAGCGCCGCCGACGCCATCGCCAGCGAAGCCTGGGCCATGCTGCAACTGGGCCACCGTGAGCAAGCCGCGCGGCTGGCCCGCGAAGCCCTCGACATCCCCGTCGACGACCCGTCGTGGCCGCCGTCGCTCCAGGCCCAGATCACCCTCGGCGTCGCCATCGCCGCCGACGAACCGGACGAAGCGCTCGAACACCTGAGCACCGCGCTGACCCTCGCGCGCGCGGACGGCCACAAACACAACGAAGCCTGGTGCCTGAACTGTCAGGGTGTCGCACTGCGCCGGATGGGCCGCTACGACGAAGCCCTCGCCAGCCACCGCGAGGCATTCGCCCTGCTCGACTCCCTGTTCGAGGAACACTGGAAGATCCACTTCCTCCACGGCTACGCCGAAACCTGCCGTCTGGCCGGACTTCCCGACGAGGCGCTGCGCCTGCACCGCCAAACCCTGGAGCTGGCACCGAAACTCGGCTACCGCCTCGAGGAAGCGCTGGCGCACCAGGGCATCGCCGACGTACTCGAACCGACCGACCCGGACACCGCCGCGCACCATCGTGCGGCGGCCCAGGCCATCCACGCCGAGCTCAGCCCATCGACTTCGCTCCATCCAGCGATTCCCGAATGATGTCGGCGTGGCCGGAGTGCTGCGCGGTCTCGGTCATGATGTGCAGGAAGACCCGGCGGGCGCTCCAGCGCCCGCCGGGCTCGAACCAGGGCGCCTTCGGCAACGGCTGAGACACATTCAGGTCGGGCAGCGTGCGCACCAGCTCGTCGGTCCGCGCCGCGACCTGCTCGTATTCGGCGAGCACGCCGGCCAGGGTCTCACCCGGCAGCATCCGGAAGATGTCGCCCCACGCGGCGATCTCCTCCTCGCTCATCGACTCGAAGTCGGGGCCTTCTTCGGGCCCGTCGACGATGAACTTCGCCCAGTTCGCTTCCGTCGCCGACACATGCTTGATCAGCCCGCCCAGGCACAGCTCGCTGGCGGTGGTCCGCATCCCGGCCTGCTCGTCGGTCAGATCGCGGGTCGTGTAGCGCAGGAAGTACCGGTGCTTGGTGAGCATCTCCAGCAGATCGGTGCGCTCGGCGTCGAGGAGAGTAGGCGTGGTCATGAGCGGAATCCCTTCGTTGTCGGTGTGAAATCCAAGGTAGAACCCATTGCGGCCAGTTTCTGTCCGCAATTGCGGACATAATCGACAACATGGCCGACACGAGCGCACGCACCCTCCGTCTGCTGTCGCTGCTGCAGACGCATCGCTACTGGCCGGGCACCGAACTGTCCGAGCGTCTCGGTGTTTCGGCGCGCACCCTGCGCCGCGACATCGACCGGCTGCGTGAGCTCGGCTATCCCGTGGAGGCCCGCCCCGGCGTCGACGGCGGCTACCAGCTCGCCGCGGGCGCGGCCCTCCCGCCCCTGGTCCTCGACGACGACGAAGCCGTCGCCATCACCGTCTGCCTGCAAGCGGGTTCCCAGGGCGCGGGCGACGGCCTGGCCGAACCGTCCATCCGCGCCCTGGCCAAACTCGTCACCGTCCTGCCCACCCGCCTGCGCCGCCGCGTCGACGCCCTGCGCGCGATGACAGTCTCCACCGGCTGGAACGCCGTCCCCCTCGCCGACGTCGACCCCGCCGTCCTCACCGACCTGGCCATGACCTGCCGCGGCGAGGAACGCCTCACCTTCACCTACACCGCCGCCGACGGCCGCACCAGCCCCCGCGAGGTAGAACCCCACCGCCTGGTCTCCCAAGGCCGCCGCTGGTACCTCGTCGCCTATGACCTGACCCGCCACGACTGGCGCACTTTCCGCGTAGACCGCCTCACCGACTCCCACACCACCGGAATCCGCTTCCGCCCCCGCGAACTCCCGTCCCCCGACGCCGCCACCTTCGTCCGCGACGGAATAGGCTCCCGCCGAACGGGGTACACCGTCACCGCCGAAATCGAAGCTCCCGCCCTCGATGTCCACACCCGCGTCGGCCGCTGGTGCCACATCACCGCCCTCCCCGACGACCGCTCCCACATCGAGATGACCGTCGACAACCTCGACTGGCCGATCCTGTTGCTGGGCAAGGTGGAAGCCGACTTCCAGGTCCTCGGCCCACCGGAACTTGTTGCACGGCTGGCGGAGTGGGGAACGCGCTTCAGCGCCGCGACGGCCACGTAGCCGACCCGGCGCACGTCCGGGGTTTGTCAGGGGCGATATCCGTCGTGAGGTCGATATTGCGGCGGCTGACCGCTCGGGAGCTGTTGCCCTTGTGGCGCACCATGACTCGGCTGCGGGAATCCCGGATGTGAGGCGCCGGGGATGGGCGCGGCACCGGGATTTTGTCCGCCAGGCGTAAGCGCGGGTGTGGCAGCGGAATGTTGCGCGCCAGGCACGGGCACCACACCGGGGTGTGCACCAGGAGTGGGCGCGAGACCGGGATAGTGTCCGCCAGGCACGGGTGCGGCACCCAGATGCTGCGCGGCAGGGACCGGCTGCACTCCGGGATGGTGCCCGACCGGCGGCCGCATGCCGTACGGCTGCATGCCCGGCATGTGCGCACCGGGCGCCCAGGCGCCGACCGGTCGCCCACCGACCTGCCCGGCCGCCCCCGTGCACCACCGCCGCGTCGACGGCAGCACTCCGAGCACGAACGTCACCACCGGAAACACCAGCACCAGCACCGACAACCCCCACGGCACGTCGATCCCCAAAGACTCGAGCCAGTAAAAGGCCGATGGCCCGAACACCGCATCCAGATGCCGCCCGACCGGAATGCCGTACTGCAGCAACTGGACAACAGTCGAGATCGCCGTCACCACATACGCGACCAGCACCCCCACACACCCCAGCACCACCAACGTCGGCCCCGCACCCCGCCGCCGAAACACCAGAATCGCCCCCGCCACCAACAGCACCCCCGCCAGCAAGTCGACCACCAACGTCACCACCGACACCGCCGACATCCACCCGGGAACCAACCCCCACGCGGACACCCCACGCTCACTGTTCACGGTCGCCACCACCCCGAAAACAACCCCGACCACCCCCACAATCCCCCCGAGCAGCGCAAGAATCGCAGCCACAACCGCCGTCCCCCCGCTAGCCGGCCGCTGATCGGCAACCCTGTACATCTGGTCCTCCTCGCGTAGTCCCGGTCGGCCCACTCGACCAGATCCACCCGGCTGCCATACATCGCCAACCGCGCATCGTGAACACCGCGAGTGGTCCCGCCGCCTGTACTCAGTTACCCACCTGCTCAATGGCGAATCCTTGGGACCACGCTGCTGCCGCAGAACGGTTCTCCGGGCTACCCGTGCCGATACCGCTGCATCCGCCGACGCCGAAAGAACAGCTGGTCGACCGCGACCGGGTCAACCAACGCCGTGATCTCGGCCAGCCGGGTGTCGTAGTGATGCTCGGTAATGCACCGGTGCAGGTGAGCCCGCCGCTCGGGCCCGAGCCCCGACCACACCGCGCCGAACCGAGCCTGTGCGTCGGGCCCCGCGACGGCAACCAGATCGAGCAACGCAGGCCAGCAATGGGTTTCGGTGGCGCGGGCGGGCAACTCGGCCACCGCGGAATCCGACAACGCGGCTAACGCATAACCGACCACGCTCCGCACAGGCTCGTCCATGCGCGATATCAACGTGAACAGCCCACGCCAACTGCCAGCGTCGCTGCGGCTGTCCAGCGGCGCGACCAACCCGGCGCCCACCCCCGGATCGTCGAATACCGGATTGCCGACCAGCGTCCACAGCGCGACAGGCGTGAGCTGCCCAGCCAGCGTGAGAAGTTCAGGCACAGCCCCCGCCGCGATCGCATTCCTGACCAGATTGGCCACCTGGACAGGCCGCGCATTGCCGAACCGCACATCGCCCACCCGGCAGATCACATCCGGCGCGCACCGCGAAAACACCGACAGCGCAGCATGTTGCAGCGCAGGCCGACCCGTCAGCACCGCATGCACCATCCGCGGAATCCGCCGATGCGGACCATCGAGCAGCTGCCGGATCACGGCGCTGAGGATGTCGCCGTCATAGGAGTAGGCGGCCGAGTGGATCAGTCCCGCATCGTCGGGGACACCCGCCTCCACGGCCGCGATCAACTCCGGTGTGGCACAGGACAAAAAGGGACCGGCAGTCACATAGTCACACCGGCGAAGCAGCTCGTTCACGATCTCGACGATCGGCCCAGGCGGCGCCATCTCCGCCAACTGCTCGATGGCCCGCGGATCCAGATACGGCGCGCAGTCCGCCGCATACCTCGGATCGAGCATCATCAACGTCTCAGCAGCCTTGATCGGATGCTCCACCCCGACAGACCCCGCCGCCCGCCCGGTGGTCATCGGCGGAACCAGCCTCTGCACCAACGGAATCGAGATCGACAGCGGAATGAACGGCACCAACGCACTGATCCGCCGAAACGTCTCGGTGTGCTGATCGAACAACACCCCGGAAATCTGCTGCTGCAACTCATGCAGCCGATCGGCCCCCAGATACCGCAGATGCTGCACCCGCTGAGGATGAACATGCAGCGTGCGAGCCAGCAGAACCAACTGCGCCCGCGTCGTCAAATCAGTCATCTGCCGCCGAACATGATCTTCTTCGTCACCGCGCGCAACGGCCGAGGCAACGCCCCGACCATCGAGTCGATCGACTTGTCCAGCGCCGCAGCCTCGAACGTCACCGCCGCCCGCATCAACTCGAACAAATCCCTGGCTTCATCGGCGGGCAAACTCTGTAACGCAGGCAGCGTCTCAGGCACCCCACCTTCACGGTCACTTCGGACAGTCATGTGGCTCCTGAACAACGCGTAGCTCTCAGCCTCCGAGAATGCCGCCTCGCCCCGCCCCTGACCACAACTTCGCGAATATCTGTGCACAGCAACGAAAACAACGACACAGGTACATGTGAACCGACGTTCCACCGTTGATGTTCAATGACCTATGCCCATTGACATCACCCAAGCCGCCAACCCCACCCCCGAATGGCTGGTCGCCCAAGTCGGCGCCTCCACCCTCTGGCGCCCTACCGACCTACCCCACCGCCTGGAACACCCCGAGTCCCGCACCTTCCTCACCGAAGTCGGCTTTCCGGCAGTGTCGGTCGACGGCGATTGGTTCGACTCAGCCGCCCTCCCGACCAAGGGCATGTGGGAAGCCGACCCCGACGAACTGTTCGGCCGCCGCTACCCCGACGACACCTCTCCGCCCGCGAAATACGCCTACGGCCTCGCCACCTTCGACGGCGAAATGACCCTGATGCTCGACGGCGAAACGGGCGTGGTTCAGGTCTACGCGCCGAGTGGCTGGGACCACGGCGAAGGCGACCAGGGCGTCGCTTTCACGACCATCCAGGAAGCCGCCGGAGCGGTCGCGCTGATGGCGAGCCTTGCCGAACAGTTGGAGAGTGACGATTCGGACCAGACAGCTCATGACCTGATCGCCGCGATCGGCGCTCATGCGTGGGCGAAGTCGGCGTACTGGACATGGGCGCTGGAGCGTCTGGAGGAGGACTACCTCTAGAAACTACTGGAATGGATGAGGTTCCGATGGGCCTCATCTCGGAGCATTGACATTCGAAAGACTCGCCGTTGAGAATGGTGACTTCACTGTTGTGTACGAAAATAGTTGTTGCCGAATAGATTTCGGTGCGGGGGTTTCACCACGATGGCTCGTATTGATGGCATGGTCGAGAACACACAGCATGTCGCACCGCACAAGCCCGAGACGAGCGTCCAGTGCGGCTACCAGGTCATCGAGGACGAAGATGGCAGTCGATTGGTCCACCTGACCACCCATGGCTCCAGGCGTCGAGTCTCGCCGCCGAAGAGTAGCCAGTCGATGCAGTTCGATCGCACGGTGGCAGGTGACTTGGTGGAGATCCTGTGCGAGGCGTTCGATCTGACGCAACCGATGGATCCTGGCCTGGAAACGGACTTGAAGGCGGCATACGAAGCCAACCCACAGCTGTTTCGTGAGCTGATCGCAACGGACGTCGCAGCAGCTGATGTCGTCGGCTTGGCTCGACGGCGTGCTCAAGTGGACCGTTTCCGCGAACTGATGACAGACGAGGTCGCATTCCAGCAGGAGATTGATGCATCGTCGGGCCGTGGCCCGGAACAGGTGTGGCAACGATTCTTCGAGCAGAACCCGTGGATCCTCGGCACCTCGCTCGCTACCCAGCTCTTGACCTCGTGGGACGAGAACCAACTGGAGCAGGTGGTGGCCGGCCATTCGATCGCGGATGTCGGCAAGCGAGCGGACGCGTTGCTGCGAACCTCGGGTCGGATCAGATCCATGGCATTCGTCGAGTTCAAGACCCACAGGACAGGCCTGCTCACGCCAACGGCGTACCGGCCGGGCGTGTGGAAACCGTCGGCGGAGCTGACTGGTGCCGTGGCACAGGTCCAAGCCACTGTTCACCTGGCCACTAGGCAGATCCAGGAGCGGTTGCTGTCGAAGGACGGTGACGGTGGCGATATTCCGGGGGAGTGGACATACATGCTGCGTCCCAGGTCGTATGTCGTAGTCGGTCAGTTGGGGAGTTTCTCGCTGAGAGTGGCGGTCACCACCAGCACAAGATCCGCTCGTTCGAGCTGTACCGACGCGAGCTGACCTCACCCGAAGTCGTCACCTTCGACGAGCTCCTCGCCAAGGCCGAATGGATGGTGTCGACGCCGTCCTCGGAGTAGTCGCGAACACCGTCGGCGCCGAGGTGAAACGTCTCGCGTGTCGCATGTAACAGTCCACTCTCCGACAGTGATCAATCCCGGGACAGTTCTTCAACTATTGGTGCTGGTGACTTGGGGTGGCGATGACGGCTGACTGGCAGTTCGATGTGCCGACGACGGGGCGGAAGTATCTACCGCCGGACGCTCGGTACATGGAGGCGTTGACCAGTCAGGGATACGGGTTCGAAGCGGCCGTCGCCGACCTGGTGGACAACTCGATCGATGCTGGAGCCAAGGACGTCGTCATCCACTTCTTGCGGGATGGCGACGACCTGTTGAGCTTGCTCATCATCGACGACGGCTTCGGCATGACCGAGGACGAGCTCGAGGTCGCGATGACCGTCGGTGGCCGGCGGGATTACGCTGAGAACGCATTGGGCATGTTCGGGACCGGACTGAAGTCGGCGTCGTTGAGCCAGGCATCAGCCGTCACGGTGGTCAGCCGCACCAAGAAGACGCGGCCGGCGGGCCTCCAGTGGGTGATGGAACGCGCACGCGACGGATTCCAGTGCGACATAGTAGAACCCGCTTACGCGCAAGCCCTGATCGATCGCTACCACAAGTGCCCGATCGAATGGCACGGCACGGTGGTGCGGTGGGACGGTGTGAAGGACTTCCCCCGCAACGTCGGTAGCGCCCAGACCGGCCGCTACCTCGACCGCATGATCAACCGACTCGGAGCGCACCTCGGTCTGCAGTTGCATCGGTTCCTCGCACGTGACGACTTCAACATCACCATCGCGGTCGAAGACGTGCGGTCCGGCACCATCTATACCAATCTCGGTGTCGTCGGACTGAATCCGTTCGGGTACCCGGTCACCGGCCATCCCGACTATCCCCGAACCTTTGTCGCCGATATCGATTCGATCGGAAAAGTACAGCTCACCGCCCATGTATGGACGCCGCGTTCGTCGGTCAGCGAATACAAGGCGGTGGGCAGTGTGCTCGACCGCCAGGGCTTCTACTTCTATCGCAACGGGCGGATCGTCCAGGCTGGTGGTTGGAACAACTATCGGCAACCCGAACAGCACCTGTCGTTGGCACGGGTCGACGTCGACCTGCCGAAGTCGTTCGGCGACGTGTTCCGGCTGACGGTCAAGAAGGAGGGTGTCGAGGTATCGCCGGAGTTCGTTTCGGCCCTCGAGGGCGCCACCGATGACGCCGGTCGATCCTTCGCCGAGTACATCAACGACGCGCAGACCGTCTACCGAGAAGCACGCCAGCGATCCGGCGCGAGTAGAAAGGCCGTGATCCCGCCGGGGCGCGGATTCGCGCCCGCGGTCAAGGAGACGATCAACGACGAATTGCCGCAGATCCCGGGGGAGGATCCCATCGGAATCGAGTGGCGCCAGCTTCCCGACGACGTCTTCTTCGACATCGACCGGGAAACCCGAACGATCGCTCTCAACAAGCGCTTTCGTTCTGCCGTCCTGGGTGGTCGCAACGGCAGCCTCAACGACGCGCCGATCGTCAAGGCACTGATGTTCTTTCTGCTGCATGAGGTATTCGGCAAGGAACACAACGGATCACGGATCAAGGACAACCTCGCGCTGTGGCAGTCGGTGCTCATCTCCGCCGCGCGCATCGAGCGCGACCAGGCAGGGGGGTAGGCGATGACGGAGGACGCGATGTCGTCATTGGATGCGGCTCGGCTCGACCTGCATCGCGCTGTGCTCGCCGATCTTGCGGGGAGCAAGCCGAAGAGCCTCGCCCGAGCCATGGGATATCAGGCATACGATCTTCCGGACGCGCAACCGGCCGCCGACGAAGAAGATTTCCGTGCCGCCCTGCTCTCTGCTGGCCCCACCGATCAGTTGGTCGACATGTGGCGAAAGCAACTGACACAGTGGGATTTTGCCGAGCAGCCGGCCTGGTCGTCCTGTGCACCGCGGACCGACGAGCGTCGCACCGAGGTCTACGACCTGCTGGACTTGGAGCCGGGAACGCGCAAACTCCTGGAGGCCTGTGCTCCGGTGATGAAGACCCCTCCGCCGGTGGTGATCAGCGAGAAGTTCGAGCCGTGGTATCGGACCACGACGAAGTATGGGCGGGAATGGTACTGGCCCGCATACCGCAACCTGCTCGCGTCCAAGGGGTGGTCCGATGATGCGGTCGCCGGGTTGGATATGGCGACCGACAGTGTGGTCGAGCGGTTGTCGGACCCTTCGCGCCCGGAAGCCTTCCAGTCGAAGGGTTTGGTCGTCGGCTACGTCCAGTCGGGAAAGACGGCGAACTTCACCGGTGTCATCGCGAAAGCGGTCGACGCCGGATATCGGCTGGTCATCGTGCTCGGCGGAACGCTGAATCTGCTTCGCGCGCAGACCCAACGCCGACTCGACATGGAACTGGTCGGCAGGGAGAACATCCTTCGTGGCGCCAGCGAATTCGAATCCGACTATGCCGATGACCCCGCTTGGATCAAGGGCAAGTTCGTCGAATTCGGCGGGCAGCCGGCAGCATTGGGTGCGTTCGACATTGTGCGGATGACCACGAGAGATGACGACTACAAGAGCCTTCGCCAGGGGATCGTCGCCCTCGAGTTCGAAAAGCAGCAGCCCGCCTTGCCGCTCTACGACCCGGTCAACCTGCATCGCTCGTCGGCGCGGCTGATGGTGGTGAAGAAGAACAAGACCGTCCTGAGCAAGCTGGTCCAGGACCTCAACAAGATCAAAACACCGCTTGCCGAAATCCCCGTGCTGATCATCGACGACGAGTCCGACGAAGCATCGGTGAACACCGCTCGACAGAAGCCGGATGCCGAACGCACCGCGATCAACAAGAAGATCTCCGAACTGCTGACGATGCTGCCGCGGGCACAGTATGTCGGCTACACCGCGACGCCCTACGCCAATGTCTTCATCGACCCGAGTGACGCCGCCGACATCTTCCCGAAGGATTTCATCGTCTCGCTCGAGCGACCCTTGGAATACATGGGCGCACGCGACTTCCACGATCTCGACGACGATATCCCGACCGAAGAGCGGACATTCGCCAACTCGAACGAGAAGGCTCATGTTCGCAGTGTGCAGGTCGACGACGTCGATGAAGGTGACACCGCCACCCTGCGTGAAGCTATCGACATGTTCGTTCTCGCCGCGGCGATGAAGCTGTACCGCGAGGATCGGGGCGGGCTCGGCGACGGCTACTTCCAACACCACACGATGTTGATCCACGAGTCCGGGTGGACCATCGATCACCGAGAACTGTTGGGCCGCATCACGAAGTTGTGGTGGGACTCCGACTATTCGGGGCCGAGCGGGCACGAGCGCCTGCGCATCTTGTTCGACGACGATCTGTCCCAGGTGTCGGCGGTCCGAGCGGCAGGTCATGCGGTCCCGTCGAGTTTCGCGGAGCTGCAGCCGTACGTCGGTGCTGCGGTATTTCGCATCGGCGGTGATCAGAAGCCGATCATCGTCGTCAACAGCGACAAGGACATCGAGACCGGTGAAGCCGACTTCGACAAGCGCCAGATCTGGAAGATCCTGATCGGCGGCCAGAAGCTCTCCCGTGGCTTCACCGTCGAGGGCCTGACGGTCTCGTACTTCCTGCGTCGCGCCACGAATATGTCGGCGCTGATGCAGATGGGCCGATGGTTCGGATTCCGTCCCGGATATCGCGATCTGGTGCGGCTCTATATCGGACGCGAACAGCAGGGCGTCGGGGCCAAAGGGTTCGACCTGCTTCGCGCGTTCGAAGCGGTCTGCCAGGACGAAGACGCGTTCCGCCGTGAATTGCAGCAGTACTCGGTACTCGTGGACGGCGAGCCGCAGGTGACGCCTGCCCAGGTTCCGCCGCTTGTCTCCCAACACTTTCCACACTTGAAGCCGACGAGCCCGAACAAGATGTACAACTCCAAACTCGTCGAAGTGCGTTCGCCGGGTAAGTGGCTGGAACCCGCCGCGTATCCGACGGCGAGTGCTCAGTTGAAGCACAACACCGCGTTGTGGACGCCGGTGTTCGACAGGTTGTCCAACGAGACCACGCGGTTCGCCTATCACTTTCCGGCGCAGAACGGTCGGCATGCTAAGGACGCTGTGGGACCGAAGGTCCACTACTTGACCGCATTGACCGGGCGACTCTCACCAGAGGAGTTCTTGGAGCTGGCAGAGCAGACAAAATGGCGTGCGGCCGGTGAATTCGGTCCGCACCTCGAGTACCTGCGTTCGATTACCCGGGGAGTCGGGCGCGCGGTCGACGAGTGGGTGGTCCTTGCCCCACAGCGGGAAAAGGGCAACCAGCAGGTGCTTGTCGGCGGCCGGATGTTCACGCGATGGGACCGCGTGCGCCGTCGCGACCCTCTCTTCGGGTCGATCAGTACGAGCCGTCACCGCAGCATCGCCCTGCGGATCGCGGGTGCCCTCGGTGATTCGAAGGACCCCAATACCGAGGCGCTGGTCGGGGATCGGACAGGCGCCGTCATGGTCCACGCGGTGGTCGAACCGACTCACGTCGACAGCATGAACTCGGATGGCTCGATCGATCCCGGCAAGCTGGTGCTCACCTTCGGATTCGCCGCACCCGCTTCCGCCTACGGAAGCGGCGACCGGGTGGTCCGCTTCACCACCAAGAATTCCGCGACCGATGCGGCGATTATCGACTGCGACGACTGAACCTACTTCGCATCGGCGGACCGCGTATCCGCCGATGTGAAGTCGACCAGCGGGAAGTTCGTTCCGATTGTGACCGGCGTGGTCTTTTGGAAGTCGACGTTGGCGAGGCCGTACGAACCCGATCCAGTGGTGGGGAAGGCGATGTCGCCCTTCTGGAACTGCTCGAATCGCTCGGCCAAGCGGTCCCGTGCAGGATGCAGCGACTTCTTGTCGGGGAGCGTTAGCCGTACATCGCTCATGCCTTTGAGTCCGAACTTGAGGATTGGGCCCTCATTGTCGGCCTGGGCCAGCGCCGGACCGATGTGGACTCGGCAGTCGGGAGAAATGCCCATCAGGTTCTGGTCGTAGGCCGCATGGTGAATCTTGCACAGGCTCAGGCCGTTCGGGATATCGGCGATGCCGTGCACCTCCTTGTCACCGATGATGTGGGCGGCTTCCAACAGTTGCGCTCGCCCGAGCCGGCAAACGGCGCATCGGTTCCGATAAGCCAACAGCACTCGGCTGCGGAACTGCGGCTGATGCAAGCGCTGCTTGGTCACCCGCTGGACATAGCGTCGTTCGGTCTCGGTCAGGTGCTGCGGGTCACTCACATCACGCAGGGATTCGTCGAGGGCCAGCAGAATTCGTCGATTGGCGGGGTCATCGGCGACGACGTACACCGGAAACACAGGCAGGTATCGGATATCGTCGCCGACCTTGATCCACCGCAGCAGAATGAGAGGTAGCTGCGTGTCGGCCGCCCTGCGCAATTTGACGTTGTCACCGGCATCGATAGGGCCTTCACGGTAGGAATAGGAGAACAGCGACTCTCCGACGATCGCATCGTCGTATGGACTGTCCGGCTTCGACATGATGGACAGCGTCGAGGCGAGAATCTTGGGATTCCGAATCCCACGGTTGCGATCGATCAACTGAATCGCGAAGTCACCAGCCTGGAAGTCCAGCAGATCGGCGCGCGTCACCGATCCGCCCCGCTCCTCCACCAATGCCCTCAGCGCATCGAAGATGTCGAGTCGAAGCGCGCGTTCATCCCCAAGGTCCACAGACGCAGTGTGCCACGGTTCCACGACAGATTCTGGTGGATACATGCTCGCGACGATCGTCGTGGAATTGATCCGGCGCACACCGGGATTGGAGGTCGGCGTGAGGTCCGGGGGGTCGGAGGAGTGGTTGACTGCGCACCTGGAGGGTGAGGCGTGTCAGATGGTGCCTGCTGATGGGCGATCGAGCGATTCTGGCGGGAGTTCGTACCAGGTGTGGCCATCGGGTGATCGCCGGGTGTGGACGAGATCGATGTGGTCGGTGGCATCGGGGCCGTGGGCCAGGAGGAGTCGGCCGTCAACAGCGAGGGTGAGGTCGGTCCAAGGGGCCGGAATGTCGAACCAGAAGTCGACCAGGCGGAAATCGTCCGAGTACTGGACGGCTTGTGGCCAGATCTGACTGAGTGCAGGTCTCGGTGTGTTCAGCACTCGGCATTCGAGTATTCCGTCGCGGAGCCAGGCTAGTGTGCCTTGGGGATTCCAGACGATTGATCGGGAAGGAACTCCTCGTCGTGCTGCCTCTGTTCGTGCTCGTAGTCGGTGACCTTCCAGGTGCCGTCGTCGTCCAGAGTGAGAACTTCTATGCCCCAGAGGCGGTTACCGTACGAGCCATCGAGGTCCCACGGCTGACCTGACTCGAACCCAAACGCGAGGGCTTCCGGACCTAGAAAGCGCGCATAGGTCCATCGGTCGAAGAAGTCGACTGTGTACGGCTCGACTGCGGTGGTGGCGGAATGCAGGCGGCCTGCGGAGAACCGCTATCGGCCGTCGGGGACTCGGCTGTCGTTGTGGGGTCGTCTGTCATCGTCGCTTCCAAAGGCGCACCTGGCGCCGGCGCTCAGCCCTCGTTCGAAGGACAAGTAGATCATCGTCGCCCGCGATTACCATGTGGGGCAAGCCAATTGGCCGATCAGCACATGTAGTGCTGGCGTAGACGCTCGGCCTTTCGCGTGGCACGTCGGCGGTGGGCCCGTCGGACCTGACACATCCCGACAGGCAGCTTGCCCGCCGCCAGTGGCTTGAATCGACACCGCTATCGATGTGCCCGTGCTGAGTGAAGTGGTTTCTCGGGTCGGCTCAGAAGGTCAGCGAGGACCAAGGGATGTTGATGGGGAACGGGAAGTGGAACGATATATCGGTGCTGCCGGCGGCTGAGGTCCATTCACCCGCGAGGACATAGTTTGCGCGGCGTAGCGGGCGGACTCCCTCGGGGAGTTCGGCGTGGCCGATGTCTAGTCCGTATACCCGGACGGTTCCGATCGCGCCTGTGTCTCGTTGCAAACTGACTTCCCAGTACCAGGGGATCCCTCCGCTGGCATAGCGGGCTCGTTTGGCCTCGATGTCGATCTGAGTGTTAGACGGTGACAGGACCTCGCCGACCAGCACCGTATCGGTGGCACGTACGTCGGCGAATGCTGGTAGACAGCGGTGCACCAGGAAGTCGGGGGTGACGAAGTCGGATTTTCCGCTACTACCGAAGAACACATTCGTTTCAAGGTTCACTCGCCAGCACCGTTCGGAACCTGTCGACATGTCGTCCCGAGCGCATCGTTCGATCTGCTCGGTCAGCCTGCGCATTGCCATCTGATGCTCGCCGGGACCGCGCCGCACCCAGACGACCCGCCCCTCCCACAACTCGATCTGCTCGGCGACCTCCGCAGGCAGATTCTCCAGCTCTTCCCAGGTCATGTGCTCTGGAAGATCTGGACGCTCGACGCTGGGCACAGGCATTCATCCATGCTACCCAGGCCCGGCTGACCGCGTCCTGCCTCGGCGAATGCGCGGTTCTGTACGTGCCCTGGTTGCCGGCACGCATCTTGTGGATGCGCGACCTGGCTACACCGAGTCGTTCGGCGGCTTGGGTAGCTGTGAGCTCCTACGCTCTTTTCGGGCGAGCACGGCATCCATGGCCTCGGCCCAGTCGCGAAGTCGCTGTGCTTCCTCGGGAGACTCGCTGATGGCTTCCCAGACGTCGGTGGTTCGCTGAATTGTCACCTCTTACTGTCCCTTTCGTGCATTTGTATCGCTGCGTGGTCAAAGGGCGGGATATCCCGTTCGTCGAGACGCCCGGTGCGCTCAAAAGGTGGCGCGGACCTTGATGGCGTCGTGGGAGATGAGGACGTCGTATTCGCCGGGGGTGGCGATGACGGCGTTGCCGTAGGCGGATTTGACGAAGGGGGAGGTGTACCAGGTGCCGTTGTTCATGTCTTCGAAGAAGTCGCGGTCGCTGCCGTTGAGCATGATGTGGTCTTGGGTGGTGTGTTTGCCGTCCAGGCGTTGGCCGTAGAGGCGGGTGATTTTGTAGCCGGAGTGGAAGCCGAGGGCGTTGACCCAAGGGTGTAGTTCGACGATGTTGGCTTGCAGGACCCAGAGGTTGCCTTCGACGCGGTGGGTTGTGCGGGTGTCGACCGCTCCGTCGTCGTCGAAGATGGTCAGTTCCAGGTCGAGTTGGTCGGACTGTCCGGCAACGGGTTTCGCGATGACATGGGCGGCGGTGATTTCGCCGGTGAGGCCCAGGTAGGTCTGGAGCAGGGTGGCGATCCAGAGGAGGAGGGTGGCGACGAGGAGGAGGGCGAGGGCGGGGGCGCCTCGGCCGAGGACGGCTTTCGGGCCTCGGCGGCGGCGGGCCGCGAGGGCTGCGGAGACGAGGAGGGCTAGGGCGAGCGCGATCAGTGCGAGGAGGACGACCTGGGCGAGCCCGAAGGTCACCGGAAAACTCATGCTCTCGGTATACCCCGAATATGGCTGTGGGATGGGTGGTCTCGTAGTTCTCGGTAGGGTGGAAATCGTGGACAAGTATTGGGTGCTCGTCGGCGTTCATCTGGTGCTCCTCGACAGGGACGGGCGGGTGCTGTTGGGGCGCAGGCGTGATACCGGGTTCGGAGACGGGTTGTTCCACGTGCCTGCCGGGCATCTCGAGGCGGGGGAGTCAGCGGTGGCGGGGCTGATTCGCGAGGCACGCGAGGAGGTGGGGGTTGAAATCGACGCGGGCGATGTCGAATTCGCGCATGTGCTGCACAGTGCCGAGCGGGTGCAGATGTTCTTCACCGTCCGGCGTTGGCGAGGTGCTGTGACGAACTGTGAGCCGGAGAAGTGTTCGGAGCTGCGGTGGTTCGAGGTGTCGGCGCTGCCGACGGAGATCGTCGAGTACTGCCGGGTCGGGCTGGGGGAGGTGCTGACCGGGCGGGCGTTCTCCGAATTCGGTTGGCAGGACGCCTGACTAGTCGGGCGCGGGGCGGTGACGGATCAGTAGTGCGATGGCGACGGCGCAGCCGATGGCGATGCCGATCGCGATCGCCGCCGGGAGCGGGCCTCGGTTCACGTCGGCGGTGCGGTACCAGGACGACGAGTAGGCCAGATGGCTGAACTCGCTGTCGCTCAACGCGACTCCGATGGACGGCACGCACAGGATCGACAGGCCGACCGTGGCGGAGGTGGGGCTCAACGGGACGGCGGAGCCGACGCAATAGCCGCAGATCGCGCCGAGTGCCAGGCAGCCGACTGCGGCATTGAGGGTCGCCGGTGGGTCGAGAAGGTCGGTGGCCAGGACGAAGACCGCCAAGCCCGCCACGCTGACTGCGGCGGCCAGGGGATGGGGACGGCGCAGGGCTGCCAGCAGTCCGGCGCCGAGGGCGATGACGGTGCCCACGTCGACCAGGCCCGAACGGGGTAGCGCGATGACGAGGCTGCCTGCCACGGCGAAACCGGTCATCAGCAGCACCAGGACACCGTCGCGGTCCGGCAGGATCAGCGCGGCCACCGTCGCGGCCGCGACGACGACGATCGAGCCGACGAGCACAGCCGGGATGCTCGTCTCGCGGGACGCCACGGCGAGTGACGTCATGAGAATGGTCGAGAAGGCGACGACGCCGGCGAACACGGGGGCCAAGGGAATCGCGGTGTCGACACCGTTGCGCGGCGGGGTGACGGTCGTGATCGCGAAGTAGGCGAGTGCGAGTACCCCGGCCGTGATGAACCACAGCGGCAGCGAGCCGGCGAGGACGCCGTCGAAGCCTGCCGAACCCTCGTCGGTGGGTGTCTCGGTGAGGTCGCCCAGCACGGCGGCGGCGGGCACCGCGAACAGGTAGACGGTCCGCAGCAGTGGTTCGGGCCAGACCACGACGGCCATCGCGCCCAGCGTCACGCCGGCGAGCAGCGCGTCGAGGAAATTGAGCGTGGCCAGCGAGAGGCCGGTGAAGTCCGCGTTGTCGCTGTGGGGGACCAACAGCAGGTGGCTCAGCACGATGCCGGCGAGTGCGAGCAGCGCCGTCCAGCGGGCGGTGCGCCGGCTGCCGACGGCGACCGTGACCGCCGCGGTGATGACCGCGGCGAACGCGCCACCGGTCATCGCCCGCGGAATGTTGAACACCAGCAGGTCGATGTGGCGCGCCTGCGCCAGGGCGGCGAAGCTGATCGGCAGCATGATCGCGAGCACCGCGACGGCGGTGGCCGCGAAGACGGTGACCGCTTCGGCGGCGGAACGGACGGTGGTGGCGCTGCGCTGCACCGGCTCTCCGTTCTCCCGGACCCGGCCGGTCCCCTGCGGACCTACCTGGAGTTTATCCAGCGTGGATGCCGGCGAACGGCTGCGAGAACTCCACGGCTTTCGTGTCGCGGGGCTGGGCATGCGACCATGGGCGAATCAGCGTGTCAGGCAAATGATTCGGAAGGTCGGTTGATGCCGGGCGGCGTCGTGAGCTGGTTCGACAGCGGCAAGGGATTCGGATTCATCACCCCCGACGCGGGCGGGGCGGAGGTGTTCGTGGAGTACACCGAACTCGTCGGGGAGGGGTTCCGCACGCTGCGGGCCGGTCAGCGTGTGGAATTCGGGATCAGGGAGACCCGGCGCGGGCCGGAAGCGCACCACGTGCGGGTCGTCTAGTAGACGGCGACGGCGTAGATCGCGAAAGCGGTCGCCGCCAGCGCCGCTACCGCGCTGACGGTCAGCAGCCGCGTGCTGAGCCGGTGCAGCCGGTCGTGGCGGGCGCGCAGGACGAAGAACCCGCTGGTCGGGTTGCCGTCGCCGATGAAATGCGAGGCGGCCCGCGACGCGAGCAGCGCGTCGGTCGCCTTGGATTCGGTGATCGAGGCGGCGAACAGGGCGAGAGCGCCCGCGCCCGCGCAGAGCACGGCCGCAATGATGAAAAACAGCATGTGGATCCCCCGTAGAGACTCGGCCGGAGCCGGTGATTGCTACCTCCTCAGTGTCTCAACGGGGTACGACAGATTCAGTTCTGGCCGCTGGGCCAGAAGCGGCTCGCGCGCTGATCGTGCACCGGCCTGGCCAGGTTGGGGTCCTCGGCCTCGGTGACACCGACCTGCATGAGCAGCACCATGGTGACCATGCTGATTCCGATGATCAGCGGGGTGAGCAGTTGGTACGCGGTGGCGCCGGAGGCGTGGGCGACGTGGGCGCTGGTGTGCGCGCTCATCGAGAACATGCCGGTGTAGTGCATGCCGGTGACGGCCACACCCATCAGCAGGGCGGCGCCGATCGTGGCGACGAGGCCGTGGATGTGCAGGGCGAACCAGAGCGCGGCCGTGGCGGCGACGACGGCGATGACCATCGAGACGGCGACGACGAACGGGTCGTAGACGATTTCGATGTCGGTCTTCATCGCGTACATGCCGGAATAGTGCATCGCGCCGACGCCGAGACCGGTGATCGTCCCACCCACCGGGAGGGCGGCGCTGTCCCAGCTGCGGCGCACCACGATGGACAGGCCGAGCCACACCACGCCCATCGCGACGGCGGCGCTGAACAAGGTGATCGGGACGTTGTATCGGATGGTCGCGCCGTGCACGGAAAAGCCGAGCATCGCGATGAAATGCATGACCCAGATGCCGGTCCCGCCGAGTGCGATCGCGGCCGCGGTGAGCCAGCCGCCGTGACTACCCGATGCGCGCGAGCGAACCATGCAACGCAGTGCCAGCATCGATCCGATGACCGACATGAGATACGCCAGCAGTGGGGTTACCCAGCCGTAGGTGAAATGGTTGATGTCCAGCACTCTCTACTCCTTGCGTGATTTCTCCGCGGGGTGTGCCCTCCCTCACAAACTCGGAAAATACGCTGGTAGGAAATTTGCCGTACTGGGTTTCTTGAAAATGTCTAGGGATGCTGACGGTGACGGGGCACAGTGGCATAGAGATGTCGATGGTGAAGCGTGCCAGCCGGTTCGGTGGAGGGTGTCGATCGAATCCGGCATCCTCGCCGCAACTACCTCGGCATACACCGAGCATCCAAGCGGTCGCTTGTGTGACGGCACCGGTCAACGGCATCGCGGCGTTGGCTTCCTCACAGTCGACGAAGTCGGGTGTGGAGGAATTCGTCGGATCATGGCATTGTTGAAGCCGAGACCGGGACCGGACTATTAGGACCTGGCTCGTCTACAGAAGGTTTTGAAATGGCTCAGGGCATTGTGAAGTGGTTCAACAGCGAGAAGGGCTTCGGCTTCATCGCACAGGACGGCGGCGGACCCGACGTCTTCGTGCACTACTCGGCTGTTAGCGGCTCGGGCTTCCGCTCCCTCGACGAGGGTCAGCGTGTGGAGTTCGAGATCGGTCAGGGTCAGAAGGGCCCGCAGGCTCAGGACGTCCGCGTCCTCTGATTCTGCGCTTGACCAGCGTACGAACGTGAAGCTCCGCACCAGTAGGTGCGGAGTTTCTGCTATCTGGGGGCCAGTGCCTCCGCGCGGAAGAACTCGTCGGTCACCGCTCGCGCCGCCGTCAGATCGCGCGGCCCGCGCGTCGCGAATTCCGCTGCCGCCCTGGTGAACTCGTCGTTGATGAAGTCCGCGATCAAGCGCGGCGGCTCGGCCGAGCCCATCTCCCTTGTCTTCGACTTGAGTGCCGTCAGTTCGGTGATCGAGGCGACCAGGTCGGCGGGCAGTTCGCACTGGGCGAGCAGGGTCGGCAGGTGCATCGGGGCCACCGCGGCGCCGGGATGCTCGCGCAACCAGCGCAGCGCCATCGCCGGGCGCAGCGAATAGAACACCTTCTTCAAGCCGCCATTGCGCTCGAACAGCGCCCACTGGCGCGCGCCGAGGTGCAGATAGTGCCGGGCGATCCGGTCGCGATCGGCCACCTCCTCGGCCACCTCGCGCAGGCGGGCGCGGAACGCCTCGTCGCCGCGATAGACGATCGGTGACATCAGCCACTCGACCAGCACCGCGTTGCCCTGCACCAGCAGGCGCAGCGCCTTGGCCAGGTCCCAGCCGTTCACATCGAGCAGCCCGACCAGCGGCGTCTCGATGACATCGCGACGCGACCACGGCGACAGATAGGTCTCCAGGCTCGCCACATAGACGAACCGGCAGTCGTAGTCGGAATCCGGCGAGGGGAAACCCCAAGCGCGGCTGCCGCTTTCGATGGCGAGCCGGATGGACACGTCGTGCTCGGCCGCCACCCGGTCGAGCTCGGCGTCGACGGCGGCCACGACGGCCGGATCCATCGAGTCGGGGACGGTGCGCAATGACATGGCGTGATGGTAGGTGGCGCGACACCCAGGGTTCACCCGGTTTTCGGCAGGGGGGTAAGGGCAGCCGAACTCCGCCGACTATTCTGGTCGGCGGTAACTGCCGACCCCCTCTCTTCCCCAGGAGTACCCCACAGTGAGCCAAGCAGGCCGTCCTGTAGTTCTGATCGCCGACAAGCTCGCCCAGTCGACCGTCGACGCGCTCGGTGACGGTGTCGAGGTTCGCTGGGTCGACGGCCCCGACCGCCCGGCGCTGCTCGCCGCGGTCCCCGAGGCCGACGCGCTGCTCGTGCGCTCCGCCACCACCGTCGACGCCGAGGTGCTCGAGGCGGGCAAGAAGCTCCAGATCGTCGCCCGTGCCGGCGTAGGCCTCGACAACGTCGACGTGCCCGCCGCCACCGAGCGTGGCGTGATGGTCGTCAACGCGCCGACCTCCAACATCCACACCGCCGCCGAGCACGCCGTCACCCTGCTGCTCGCCGCCGCGCGCCAGATCCCGGCCGCCGACGCCACCCTGCGCGAGAAGACCTGGAAGCGCAGCAAGTTCAACGGTGTCGAGATCCTCGGCAAGACCGTCGGCGTCATCGGCCTGGGCCGCATCGGCCAGCTGTTCGCGCAGCGTCTTGCGGCTTTCGAGACCAAGATCGTCGCGTACGACCCCTACACCTCGCCCGCTCGCGCCGCCCAGCTCGGCATCGAGCTGCTGAGCCTGGAGGAGGTGCTCGAGCGCGCCGACTTCATCTCCATCCACCTGCCGAAGACGCCCGAGACCAAGGGCATGCTCAACGCCGAGACGCTGGCCAAGACCAAGCCGGGCGTCATCATCGTCAACGCCGCCCGCGGTGGCCTGATCGACGAGCAGGCGCTGGCCGACGCCATCAAGTCCGGCCACGTGCGCGCCGCCGGTCTGGACGTGTTCGAGACCGAGCCGTGCACCGACAGCCCGCTGTTCGAGCTGCCCGAGGTCGTCGTGACCCCGCACCTGGGCGCCTCCACCGCCGAGGCCCAGGACCGCGCCGGCACCGATGTCGCCAAGTCGGTGCTGCTGGCGCTGGCCGGTGAGTTCGTGCCCGGCGCGGTGAACGTCACCGGTGGCGCCGTGAACGATGTCGTCGCGCCGTGGCTGGACGTCGTGCGCAAGCAGGGTCACCTGCTCGGCGCCATCGCCAGCGAGCTGCCCGTCAGCGTCGAGGTGCAGGTGCGCGGCGAGCTCGCCTCGCAGGACGTCGCCGTGCTGGAGCTGTCCGCGCTGCGCGGCGTGTTCTCGGCGCTGGTCGAGGACCAGGTCACCTTCGTCAACGCGCCCGCGCTGGCCAAGGAGCGTGGCATCACCGCCGAGGTCACCACCGCCACCGAGAGCCCGAACCACCGCAGCGTCGTCGACCTGCGCGCCGTGTTCGGCGACGGTTCGACCCTGAACGTCGCGGGCACGCTGACCGAGCCGAACCTGGTCGACAAGATCGTCAACATCAACGGCCGCAACTACGACATGCGCGCCGAGGGCCTGAACCTGGCCGTGCTGAACTACGGTGACAAGCCGGGCGCGCTGGGCAAGATCGGCACCAAGCTGGGCGAGGCCGAGATCGACATCCTGGCCGCGCAGCTGAGCCAGGACGTGGACGCCGAGGGCGCCACCGTGATCCTGCGCGTCAACCGCGAGGTGTCCGCCGAGGTGCAGACCGCGATCGCCGAGGCCGTCGGCGCCGCCAAGGTCGTCCTGGTCGACCTGGCCTGAGTTGTGACGTCCCGGTCTCCGGGACATCGGCAGCTGCGCGCCGTCACCCCACGGTGGCGGCGCGCACCTGTATCCCCGGCGCGGCACGATCCGCCCCGACTTCGAACGGAGCTTGTTCATGAAACTCGCAGTCATCGCCGGTGACGGCATCGGTCCCGAGGTCATCGCCGAGGCGCTCAAGGTGCTCGACGTGGTGTCG
Source organism: Nocardia sp. NPDC055029 (assembly GCF_053608525.1). Classification (NCBI taxonomy): domain Bacteria; kingdom Bacillati; phylum Actinomycetota; class Actinomycetes; order Mycobacteriales; family Nocardiaceae; genus Nocardia; species Nocardia sp. NPDC055029. The sequence goes on along the minus strand of NZ_JBSGVQ010000023.1, from coordinate 73,870 downwards.
CCCGGTGTCGAGAAGACCGAATACGACCTGGGCGCTGCCCGCTACCACCGCACCGGCGAGATCCTGCCGGAGTCGGTGCTGCCCGAGCTCAAGCAGCACGACGCGATCCTGCTCGGCGCCATCGGTGACCCGTCGGTACCCAGCGGCGTGCTCGAGCGTGGTCTGCTGCTCAAGACCCGCTTCGCGCTGGATCACCACGTGAACCTGCGTCCGTCGCGGCTGTACCCCGGCGTCACCAGCCCGCTGGCGGGCAACCCCGACATCGACTTCGTGGTCGTGCGTGAGGGCACCGAGGGCCCCTACACCGGCACCGGTGGCGCGATCCGCGTCGAGACCCCGCACGAGGTCGCGACCGAGGTGTCCACCAACACCCGCTTCGGCATCGAGCGCGTGGTCCGCTACGCCTTCGCCACCGCGCAGGCCCGCCGCAAGCACCTGACCCTGGTGCACAAGAACAACGTGCTCACCTTCGCCGGTTCGCTGTGGCAGCGCACCGTGAACGAGGTCGCCGCCGAGTTCCCCGAGGTGCAGACCGCCTACCAGCACATCGACGCCGCCACCATCCACATGGTGACCGACCCGGGCCGCTTCGACGTGATCGTCACCGACAACCTGTTCGGCGACATCATCACCGACCTCGCCGCCGCCGTCAGCGGTGGCATCGGCCTGGCGGCCTCGGGCAACATCGACGCCTCCGGCGTGAACCCGTCGATGTTCGAGCCGGTCCACGGCAGTGCCCCCGACATCGCGGGCCAGTCCAAGGCCGACCCGACCGCCGCCATCCTGTCGGTCTCGCTGCTGCTCAACCACCTCGGCAACACCGAGGGCGCGGCGCGCATCGAGTCCGCCGTCGCCAAGGACCTGGTCTCGCGCGCCGGCACCGCCTCCACCGTCGAGGTGGGCGACCGGATCGCCGCCATCGTCTGAGGACGCTGAACAACCGAAGGCCCGCTCGGCTGTTGCCGGAGCGGGCCTTCGTGTTCGGTCTAGCGAAACATGATGCGGTACAGCTACTTTCGCGGTACCAACGGGACTGCGGCCGCGGCGGCGACGGCGGCCACCGCGAAGGCGGCGGGGAAGCCGGTGGCGGTGATCAGGAGGCCGAAAACCGGTGGGACGGCGGCGATGGCGAGGTTCTGGCCGGTGTTCTGGATGCCGAGGCCGCGGCCGCTCCAGAACGGGCCGGCGATTTCGGCGACGGCGGTGAAGGCCAAGCCGTTGTCGGACACCGAGATCACCGAGGCGGCGACCATCAGGGGGACGGCCGGCCACCACCAGCCGGTCCAGGCGGTGATCGTCAGGGCGGCCATCGCGACGACGGCGGCGACGGCCACCTGACGCAGCGGGCCGAGGCGGCTGCCGACCCGGTCCGACCAGGCGCCCGCGCCGATTCGTCCTGCGGCGCCCAGGAATTGGGTGGCCGTCATCAGTGCGCCCGCGGCGGCCAGCGACCAGCCCAGGTCGCGGTGCAACCACAGCAGGGCGAAGGTCCACAGGGTGGCCTGCGGGACGACCAGCAGGATCGACACGGCGTGGATGCGCCACAGGGTGGAATCGCCGCGGTAGGGGTTGGCGCGGTCGGCGGCCTTGGCGGGCGGACGCGGCGGGTCGACGATGCCGACCAGGCAGCCGACCGCGGCGATACCGGCCATCAGCGCGGGGACCAGCAGGGCGGCGGGGATGCCGTGGTGTTGGGCGACCCACGGAATGCTCAGCGCGGCCAGACCGACGCCGAGCGGCTGGGCGGTCTGGCGGATGCCCATGGCCAGGCCGCGCCGGTCGGGCGGGAACCAGCCGACGATCACCCGGCCGCTCGCGCCGTTGGAGCTGGCCGCGCCGACACCGCCGAGGAACAGCAGCGCGCCGAACGCGATCGGGTTGTCCACCAGCGCGGCGGCCACCCCGGCCACGAACATCAGCGCCGTGCCCGCCACCAGCACGATCCGTTCGCCGATCCGGTCGACGACATAGCCCCACGCGATCAGCGTGCACACCAGGCCGACGGTCGGCAGGGCGACCAGCGCGCCCGCGGCGAACAGGGAATCGCCGCGCGCGGTGAGCGCGGGCAGCAGGAACGGGGTGCCGTGGATGAAGATCGAACTCGAGGTCTGCGCGAACACACCGAGGGCGAGCATCAGCCAGCGTCTGCCGTCGCCGATCCTGGTCACTTCGGCCCTCGGCCGCACCTGTGTCACGATTCTCACCTCGCCGGATTGCACGATTGCATCTCAATATTTGAGATTGATGTCTCATGGGGTGAACATCTGGATTCACGGTACACCCGTGACCGCCGAATGACGCCCCTCGATTCGGTGTCTGACAGATCACAACCGGCGAGGACGGTGCGGAGTGCGAATCCCACAGGCGGGCAGCGGCTTCGAATCGCCCCGGTGTGAGATTGCCCGCACTCCACCCGCGGGCGCATCACTCGTCGCACGCCGCATCCCGGGCGCGTTCGGGCAGGTGGGCGTGTCTCGATAGACTCCGGGGCATGCGCTTAGGTCGAGTTGCCAGTCCCGATGGAGTCGCGTTCGTCAGCATCGAAGGTGACGGCAGCGATGCCACCGCCAAGGAGATCGCCGAACACCCGTTCGGCTCGCCGACGTTCACCGGCCGGAGCTGGCCGCTGGCCGATGTGCGCCTGCTGGCGCCGATCCTGGCGAGCAAGGTCATCTGCATCGGCAAGAACTACGCCGCCCACGCGGCCGAAATGGGTGGCGAGGCGCCGGCCGACCCGGTGATCTTCATGAAGCCCAACACCGCGATCGTCGGCCCGAACGCGTCGATCATCCTGCCGCCCAGCTCGTCTCAGGTCGACTACGAGGGCGAGCTGGCCGTGGTGATCGGCCGCCCGTGCAAGGACGTGCCCGCGGCCAAGGCGGCCGATGTCATTCTGGGCTACACCGTCGCCAACGACGTCACCGCCCGCGACCAGCAGCGCCACGACGGGCAGTGGACAAGGGCCAAGGGCTACGACACGTTCTGCCCGCTCGGCCCGTGGATCGAAACCGCGCTGGATCCAAGCGATCTGGAGATCGTCACCGAGGTCGAGGGCGAGGTCCGCCAGCGCAGCCGCACGTCGCTGTTCCTGCACGACATCCCCAAGATCGTCGAATGGGTGTCGACCGTGATGACCCTGCTGCCCGGTGACGTGATCCTCACCGGCACACCGGAAGGCGTCGGCCCGCTGCGGGCCGGGCAGAACGTGTCGGTCACCGTCGAGGGCATCGGCACCCTCACCAATCCTGTTGCCACCAAGCGCTGATACCGCGGAGAGAGAGTCATGACTGAAGTACGGGTCCGTTTCTGCCCGTCGCCGACCGGCACGCCGCATGTCGGCCTGATCCGCACGGCGCTGTTCAACTGGGCGTACGCGCGCCACCACGGCGGAAGCTTCGTCTTCCGCATCGAAGACACCGACGCCGCACGCGATTCCGAGGATTCCTACCGGGCGATCCTGGACGCGCTGCGCTGGCTCGGCCTGACCTGGGACGAGGGCCCCGAGGTCGGCGGGCCCTACGAGCCGTACCGGCAGTCGCAGCGCCGCGATCAGCACCTCGAGGTCGTGCGCAAGCTGGTCGAGGCGGGCGAGGCCTACGAATCCTTCTCGACCCCGGACGAGGTCGAGGCCCGGCATCTCGCGGCCGGTCGTGACCCGAAACTGGGTTACGACAATTTCGATCGGGACCTGACCGCCGAGCAGATCGCGGCCTACAAGGCCGAGGGCAGGCCCGCGGTGATCCGGTTGCGGATGCCGAACGAAGATCTCGGCTGGAATGATCTCGTGCGCGGCGAAACCACCTTCAAGGCCGGTACCGTGCCCGACTTCGCGCTCACTCGCGGCAATGGCGATCCGCTTTACACACTGGTGAATCCGGTCGACGACGCGTTGATGAAGATCACCCATGTGCTGCGTGGCGAGGACCTGTTGTCCTCGACGCCGCGCCAGCTCGCTTTGTACGCGGCACTGCAGCGTATCGGGGTCGCGGAGTTCACGCCGGAGTTCGGTCACCTGCCGTTCGTGATGGGCCAGGGCAACAAGAAACTGTCCAAGCGCGACCCGGAATCGAATCTGTTCGTCCACCGTGATCGCGGATTCATCCCCGAGGGTTTGCTGAATTACCTGGCCCTGCTCGGCTGGAGTATCGCCGAGGATCGCGATGTGTTCTCCATGGCGGAGATGGTGGCGGCATTCGACATTTCGACGGTGAATTCGAATCCGGCCCGCTTCGACCAGAAGAAAGCCGACGCCATCAATGCCGAGCAGATTCGTTTGCTCGAGCCGGGTGATTTCGGTCACCGTTTGCGCGAGTACCTGACCGCGCAGGGGCATATCGGCGCCGAAATCGACGAGAAGGCGTTCCTCGCCGCGGCCGAACTCGTGCAGACCCGCATCGTCGTCCTCGGCGACGCGTGGGACCTGCTGAAGTTCCTGTTCGTCGAGCCCGCGGAGTTCGCGATCGACCAGGCCGCCGGCGGCAAGAACCTCGGCGCCGAGGCCGATCCGGTGCTCGACGCCGCGATCGCCGCCGTGGAGCCGCTGGCCGAGTGGACGACGCCTGCCCTGGAAGAGGCGCTGAAGAAGGCGCTGATCGACGATCTGGGGCTCAAGCCGCGCAAGGCGTTCGCGCCGGTGCGCGTCGCGGTGACGGGTTCGCACATCAGCCCGCCGCTCTACGAGTCGATGGAACTGCTCGGCCGCGAGGTCTCGCTCGACCGGCTGCGTGCCGCGCGTGGCTGGGTGCCCGCAGCGCAGTGAGTGCGTCCGGGGCGGATGTGGCCGGTCCGCAGCCGCCCCGGGAACGGTCGAAACAGCCAAAAATAGGCTTCTGACCAGGCGATTTGTAGTTTACCCCACTGTGTTTGGTAATCTTCTCCTCGCCGCGGAACACGGCCTCGCAACACCGACAACCAGCCGGTGAGATGCCAGGCCGAGCGTTTCCATCCTTGGGGTATGGTGTAATTGGCAACACAGCTGATTCTGGTTCAGCCATTCTAGGTTCGAGTCCTGGTACCCCAGCAAGGTTTCACTTCGGTGAGATCGTCCTGGCCCCGTCGTCTAGCGGCCTAGGACGCCGCCCTCTCAAGGCGGTAGCGCGGGTTCAAATCCCGTCGGGGCTACAAAGAAAGACCCCCGGTCGAATTCGACCGGGGGTCTTCTTCGTTTTACAACCGCTTGTGCAGCGCCTCGGCGGCGGCGACCAGATCGGCGGCCCAGCGCGCGCCCGGTCGCCTGCCCATCCGGTCGATCGGACCCGAGACCGACACCGCGGCCACCACGAGGCCCGCCGTGTCGCGGACCGGCGCGGAGACGCTCGCCACGCCCTGTGCGCGTTCGGCGGCGCTCTGCGCCCACCCCCGCTTGCGGACCTCGGCCAGCGCGCGATCGCCGAACACCGCGTCGGCCAGGACGGTGCGCTGCAGTTCGGGATCGGCCCACGCCAGCAGCACCTTGGCCGCCGAGCCCGCGGTGAGCGGGAGCCGGGAGCCGACCGGCACGGTGTCGCGCAGGCCGACGGGCGGCTCCAGCGCGGCAACGCAGACGCGTGCGTGCCCGTCGCGGCAGTACAACTGGACACTCTCGCCGGTGATCTCCCGCAGACGGGGCAGAATGGACCCTGCGGCCTCCACCAGTGGATCGGCGGCCCCTGCGGACAGTTCGGTGAGCGCGGGGCCCGGACGCCACAGCCCGTTGCCGTCACGTGCCAGCAGCCGGTGCGTCTCCAGCCCGACCGCCAGCCGGTGCGCCGTGGCGCGGGGCAGGCCGGTGCGGGTGCACAGGTCGTTGAGACCGCATGGCTCGTCCGCGACGGCGTAGAGCACCGCCACGGCTTTGTCGAGGACACCGATACCGCTATGCTGTCTCATAGAACGATACTAACGTCTCATATGTTGAGATACCAAGTATGCCCGTCGAAAGGTGATCAAGCCATGGCCGAGCGCGCCAGCACACTGGCAGAGAAGGTGTGGGAACAGCACGTCGTCACTACCGGTGCCGGCGAAGGTTCCTCCCGTGAACCCGACCTGATCTACATCGATCTGCACCTCGTGCACGAGGTGACCAGCCCGCAGGCCTTCGACGGGCTCCGCGCGGCGGGCAGGCCGGTGCGCAGGCCTGATCTCACCATCGCCACCGAGGACCACAACGTCCCCACCACCGACATCGACAAGCCGATCGCCGACCCCGTCTCGCGCACCCAGGTGGAGACGCTGCGCCGCAACTGCGCCGAGTTCGGCGTCCGCCTGCACCCGATGGGCGATGTCGAGCAGGGCATCGTGCACGTGGTCGGCCCGCAGCTCGGCCTGACCCAGCCGGGCATGACCGTGGTGTGCGGCGACAGCCACACCTCCACCCACGGCGCGTTCGGCGCGCTGGCGATGGGCATCGGCACCAGCGAGGTCGAACACGTGCTGGCCACCCAGACGCTGTCGCTGCGCCCGTTCAAGACGATGGCCATCACCGTCGACGGCGAATTGGCGCCCGGCGTCACGAGCAAGGACCTGATCCTGGCCGTGATCGCCCAGATCGGCACCGGCGGCGGCCAGGGCTATGTGCTGGAGTACCGCGGCGAGGCGATCCGCAAGCTGTCGATGGAAGCGCGGATGACGATCTGCAACATGTCCATCGAGGCGGGCGCTCGCGCGGGCATGATCGCCCCGGACGAGGTGACCTACGAATTCCTCAGGGGCCGCCCGCACGCGCCGCAGGGCGCGGACTGGGACGCCGCGGTGGCCGCCTGGGAGGCGCTGAAGACCGACGAGGGCGCGGTTTTCGACGCCGAGGTCCATATCGACGCGAACAAGCTGACCCCGTTCGTCACCTGGGGCACCAACCCGGGCCAGGGCCTGCCGCTGGGCGCCGACGTGCCGGATCCGTCCCAGATCGCCGACGAGAACGAGCGCGACGCCGCCGAGAAGGCGTTGCGCTACATGGACCTGACGCCGGGAATGCCGCTGCGCGCGGTGAGCGTGGACACCGTATTCGTCGGTTCCTGCACCAACGGCCGGATCGAGGATTTGCGTGCCGTCGCCGATGTTTTGAAGGGACGCCACGTCGCCGACGGGGTGCGAATGCTGGTCGTACCCGGGTCGATGAAGGTGCGCGCGCAGGCGGAAAAAGAAGGACTCGGCGAGATTTTCACCGCCGCGGGCGCGGAATGGCGCCAGGCGGGCTGCTCGATGTGCCTCGGCATGAATCCCGATCAGCTCGAGCCGGGCCAGCGCTGCGCGTCCACCTCGAACCGCAATTTCGAAGGCAGGCAGGGCAAGGGTGGCCGTACCCACCTGGTCTCGCCGCTGGTGGCCGCCGCCACCGCGGTCCGCGGAACCCTGTCCTCGCCCGCCGATCTGGCCTGAGCGCCCCGACCACCACGATCGAAGGAGAATCGTTATGGAAGCCTTCACTGTTCACAAAGGCATCGGGGTCCCGCTGCGCCGGTCCAATGTCGACACCGACCAGATCATCCCCGCCGTTTACCTGAAGCGGGTGACCCGCACGGGTTTCGAGGACGGCTTGTTCGCCGGTTGGCGGGCCGATCCGGACTTCATTCTGAACACCGAGCCCTACCGTCACGGCAGTGTTCTGGTGGCCGGACCGGATTTCGGCACCGGTTCCTCGCGTGAGCACGCGGTGTGGGCGCTGTCGGACTACGGCTTTCGGGTGGTCATCTCGTCGCGTTTCGCCGACATCTTCCGTGGGAATGCGGGCAAGGGCGGCCTGTTGGCCGCGCAGATGTCACAGAACGATGTCGAAATGCTGTGGAAGCTGATGGAGGAACAGCCCGGCCTGGAATTGGTTGTCGACCTGACCGCGCGCACCGTGACGGCGGGAACCGTCGTGTTGCCGTTCGATATTGACGACTACACCAGGTGGCGTCTGCTGGAGGGTTTGGACGACATCGGCCTGACGTTGCGCCAGGCCGACGTCATCGGCGACTTCGAAAAGGGAAGGCCGTCATGGAAACCCGTGACGCTGCCGGAGCCTATTTCGCAAGCGTAATCACCACCGACGATTGGCGGCGCATCCCCTGGGGGCGGTAGCTGGACGTGTGCTAAACCACATGAATTTTGGCGTGGCACATAGACTCTTGCTCAAACTGGGTTTACCGTGGTACCTAGTCGGTCCGACGACGGGCCATTAGTCTGCGGAGGATTCAATGAACAAGGCGGAACTGATCGACGTTCTGACCGAAAAGTTGGGTACGGACAGGCGCACGGCTACTGCGGCTGTCGAGAACGTGGTCGACACCATCGTCCGTGCCGTGCACAAAGGTCAAAGCGTCACCATCACCGGATTCGGTGTGTTCGAACAGCGCAAGCGTGCCCCCAGGGTTGCCCGTAACCCGCGTACCGGTGAAACCGTGAAGGTGAAGGCGACTTCGGTGCCTGCCTTCCGGCCGGGCGCTCAGTTCAAGGCGGTGATCGCGGGCAAGCAGAAGCTGGCCGCGTCCGGCCCCGCCGTCAAGCGCGGCGTGAACGCCCCGGTGGCGGCGAAGAAGGCGGCAGCCAAGAAGACGGCGGCCAAGAAGACCGCCGCCAAGAAGGCGACGCCGTCGAAGGGTCCGGCCAAGACCACCGCCCGTAAGGCAGCCACCAAGGCACCCGCCGCCAAGAAGACCACGACGGCGGCAGCGAAGAAGACCACCGCCGCCAAGAAGACCACGGCGGCAAAGAAAGTGACCGCGGCCAAGAAGGCGCCGGCGAAGAAGGTCACGGCGGCCAAGAAGACCACCGCCGCCAAGACCACGGCCGCCAAGAAGGCCCCCGCGAAGAAGACTGCTGCGAAGAAGACAGCCACCCGTCGTGCTCGTTGATCCCGCCGCAGCGGGATCGGGTCGGGGAATGTGCACGTAGGCCGCATCACCCACCACTGGACCGAGAACGGCCCCGGGAAACCGGGGCCGTTTCGGCTGTTTGAGGGCGTTCAGGCGGTGACGATGCCCGTCGACAGCGAACGGTCCATATGGTCGGCGGCGACCAATCGGTCCCCGACGAACGACAATGCCCAGACGCTGCCCTTGCGATTGCGGGCAGGCGGCAGCGTGAGCTCGCTGCGCTGGGCGAGCCACTGCACCAGATCGGGAATCACCCCGCCCTGACTGCACACGACCGGGACACCCCGATCCGTTACCAAAGACAGAAATCGCTGCCGCGCGGCGCTTTTCGCTGAATCGTAACCTTGCTCGGAAAACATTGGCTCGCAATTGATTTCGGTGTTCAACTGTTCCGCCAACGGTGTCACGGTTTGGATACAGCGCAGCGGATCGGCCGAATGGATCTCGGATGCCCCGAACGCCAGCAGATTCGGCGTCAATGCCTTCGCCTGCTGCTCGCCGGCGGGCTCGAGCGGGCGCAACTCGTCGGGTCCGTCGAAGCGCGCGCGCTTGCCCGCCTTGGCATGGCGCACCAGCAGCACCGTGTTCGTCGTCGCGGGCAGCCGGGCGAACATCCGCACGACCTGACGGTCCATCGGATACGACAGCTGATCCATCACCTGGTCGAGCGGGAACCAGCGCAGCTGGTCGACTTCGGCGTTGACGGCGAACTCGCCCGCCGCGGCTTCGGCGGCCCAGTAGTCGACCCGCTTGAGCTGACGGTGGCCGGGGATCGGATAGGTGACGTGCCCGAGATAGCGCCCGAGCGTGCACGGCAGGCCGGTTTCCTCGCCGACCTCGCGGACCGCGGCGACGATCGGGGTCTCGCCGGGGTCGAGCTTGCCCTTGGGCAGCGACCAGTCGCCGTATTTGGGCCGGTGGATCACGGCGATTTCCGGCCCAGCGGCGCCGATGCGCCACAGGACCGCGCCCGCGGCATGGATGTTGGGCCGCACTCTGGGGTCACGCATCGGTTTCTGTACGCCCTTGCTCACGGCTGATCGGGACGACGCAGCCGCATGAGGAACTGCTGGTGGTCGCGCACCCCGCCGGCCTCGGCAGCGGTCGGGCTGGCCTGCCAGGTGCCGTCGGGACCGAGCACCCAGCAGCGGGTCATCGGGTCCAGCGCCGAATCGAACACCATGGCGAGCTGTTCGACCAGGCGCGGATCCTTCACCTGCACCATGACCTCCACGCGGCGGTCGAGGTTGCGGTGCATCATGTCGGCGCTGCCGATCCAGGTCTGTTCCTGCGCGCCGAACTCGATCACCCGGGAGTGCTCGAGGAAGCGGCCCAGAATCGAGCGCACCTCGATGTTCTCGCTCAGGCCCGCCACACCGGGGCGAAGGCCGCAGATGCCGCGCACCACGATCTGGACCGGAACCCCCGCCTGGGAGGCCCGGTACAGCGCGTCGATGATCTGCTCGTCGACGATCGCGTTGGCCTTGATCCGGATCCGCGCGCCGAGTCCCTGCCTGGCCAGTTCGATCTCGCGGTCGATCCGGTCGATGATGCCCGCCCGCACGCCGAGCGGGGCGACCATCAGATTGCGGTAGTCCTCCTTGCGGGAGTAACCGGTCAGCGAATTGAACAGGTCGGTCAGGTCGGCGCCGATTTCCGGTGCGGCCGTGAACAATCCGACGTCCTCGTACAGGCGCGCGGTCTTCGGGTTGTAGTTGCCGGTGCCGATGTGGCAGTAGCGGCGGATGGTCGAGCCCTCGCGGCGCACCACCAGGCAGGTCTTGCAGTGGGTCTTGAGGCCGATGAGGCCGTAGACGACGTGCACGCCCGCCTGTTCCAGTGCGCGCGCCCATTTGATGTTGGCCTGCTCGTCGAAGCGGGCCTTGATCTCGACCAGCGCGACGACCTGCTTGCCCGCCTCGGCGGCCTCGATCAGCGCGTTGATGATGGGCGAGTCACCGGAGGTGCGGTACAGCGTCTGCTTGATCGCGAGCACCTGCGGATCGGCCGCGGCCTGCTCGATGAAACGCTGCACGCTGGTGGAGAACGAGTCGTAGGGGTGGTGCACCAGCACGTCGCCCTCGCGCAGCGCGGCGAAGACGTTGCGCGGAGTCTCGCGCTCACCGAAGGCCGCCGGGGTGGCCGGGACATACGGCGCGTCCTTGAGATCGGGACGGTCGACGCCGTAGACCTGCCAGAGGCAGGACAGGTCGAGCAGTCCGGGAACCTGGATCACATCGGCGGGGTCGACCTCGAGCTCACGTAGTAGCAACTCCAGCATGTGCTCGGTCATGTCGTCGGAGACCTCGAGCCGCACCGGCTTACCGAAACGGCGGCGGGCGAGTTCGCGTTCCATCGCCTGCAGCAGGTCTTCGTCGCGGTCCTCGTCGACCTCGAAATCGGCGTTGCGGGTGATCCGGAACGAATGCGTCTCCACCACGGTCAGACCGGGGAACAGCAGATCGAGATGCGCGGCGATGAGGTCTTCCATCGGCAGGAACGCCGCGATCGCCGACGGCGCCGCGGTGCGCCGGACGCGGACGAACCGGTCGACGTTGTCGGGCACCTTCACGCGGGCGAAATGCTCACCGCCGGTGCCCGCGTCCTTCACCGTCACGGCGAGGTTGAGGCTCAGGCCGGAGATGTAGGGGAACGGGTGCGCCGGGTCGACGGCCAGCGGGGTGAGCACGGGGAACACCTGGTCGGTGAAGTAGCCCGAAAGGCGCTGCCGTTCATCGTCGTCGAGATCGGCCCAGCCGATGAGGTCGATGCCCTCGGTGGCCAGCGCCGGATCGACATCGTCGAGGAAGACGTTCGCGTGGCGCTCGGCGAGTTCCTGGGCGCGCGCGGTGATCATCTCCAGCTGTTCCGACGGTGAGCGGCCGTCGGCGGAGCGCACCGACAGACCGGTCTCGGCGCGACGTTTGAGCCCGGCGACACGGACCATGTAGAACTCGTCGAGGTTCGAGGCGAAAATCGCCAGGAACTTCGCGCGTTCGAGCAGCGGCAGCGAAGCGTCCTCGGCGAGAGCGAGCACCCGGGCGTTGAAGTCGAGCCAGCTCAGTTCGCGGTTGAGATAGCGATCCCGGGGCAATCGCTGCGAGGTGGTGTCACCGCCCGAGGCGATGGCGGCCGCAGGTGGCGGGGAAATCGGGGGCTGCTGCTTGATGGTTTCCGTGTCGCTCACGCATCAATCATCCCCTACATACCGGGCAGTCCGCAGCATGACACCGACCGGTTCGCCCGATGTGAACTGATTGCGGCGATCGGCTAGCACACGGTGCGAACGGGGTCACCGATCCGTGCGGGCAGCCCGAATTCGCGGAGCGTGATCGCGGTCCGCGGGCCGACCCCGAGCGTGCGGACGGTATCGAGGTCGGCGGGGGTGTCGACGTCGCAGCGCAGGCCGGGCCAGTGCCCGGAGAGGGGGTGCGCGCCGGCGTCGCGGTGGGCGCGGGCGGAGTCGGCGCCGAAACGTGGTGCCAGTGCGGCGGTGGTGTCACGGACCAGTAATGCCGCGGTGCCGGTGCCGGTGTGATCGATCACGACCGAGCGAATTCCGTCGGGCGCGACCGTGAGCAGGTCGGCGAGTTCGGCCGGGCGCAGGGCGGGGAGGTCGGCCTGCAGAGCCAGCAGATGGGCGGGGCCGTGCCGGTCGCGCACGTCGGCGGCACCGGCGGCCAGGGCCGTGTTGAGCGGATCGTCGGCGCCCACCGGCTCGTCGAGCACGTACGCGCCGAGCTCGCGGGCGCGGGCGGCCACGAGCGGATCGGGCGTGACGACGGTCAGCGACAACACCTCGGGCACGGCGGTCGCTGCCGCGACGGTGTCGGCGAACATGGCCAGCACGAGCTGCCCGCGCTGCTCGGGAGTCAGCACGTCGGCCAGCCTGCTCTTGGCCCGATCGATGTGCTTGACCGCCATCACGGCGTGCACGGTGTGCGGACGCATGGGGTCAATCCTTCCATGGCATATTGAGCTGATGACGAGGGCGGCGGTTATGGGTGCGGGGTCGTGGGGCACCGCGTTCGCGAAGGTGTTGGCAGAGGCGGGGACCGATGTCACGATCTGGGCCAGGCGAGCCGAGGTGGCGCAGGCGCTCGACACCGAGCATCGCAACCCGTTCTACCTGCCCGGCGTGCAGTTGCCGCCCGTGCGGGCTACCGACGATCACGGGGCCGCGCTCGCGGGCGCCGACCTGGTCGTGCTCGCCGTGCCGTCGCAGTCGCTGCGCGCGAATCTGGACCGGTGGAAGGGCGATATCGACCCCGACGCCACCCTGCTCAGTCTCGCCAAGGGCATCGAGACCGGCACGCTGCTGCGGATGAGTCAGGTGATCGCGGAGGTCACCGGGGCCGAGCCGGGACGCATCGCGGTGCTGTCGGGTCCGAACCTGGCCGGTGAGATCGCGCAATGTCAGCCCGCGGCGACGGTGATCGCGTGCACCGACACCGAGCGTGCCGGGGTGGCACAGCGGGCCTGCGCCACCGGGTATTTCCGGCCGTACACGAATACCGATGTGATCGGCTGCGAGATCGGTGGCGCGTGCAAGAACGTCATCGCGCTGGCCTGTGGCATCGCCTCGGGGATGGGGCTCGGCGACAACACCGTCGCCAGCCTGATCACCCGCGGGCTGGCCGAGGTCATCCGGCTCGGGGTCGCGCTCGGGGCGCAGCCGGTCACCCTGGCCGGGCTCGCCGGTGTCGGCGATCTCGTGGCTACCTGCACCTCGCCGCTGTCGCGCAACCGGTCCTTCGGCCATGTGCTCGGCGCGGGCGGGTCGATGCAGGCCGCGCAGGAAGCGACCAATGGGCAGGTCGCCGAAGGTGTGAAGTCGTGCACATCGGTGCGGTCCCTGGCCGCCGCGCATCAGGTGGAGATGCCGCTGACCGACGCGGTGCACCGGGTGTGCCACGAGGGCCTTTCGGTGCGTGAGGCGGTCGACAGTTTGCTCGGCAGGCGGATCAAACCCGAGTAGGGCGATAGCGCCGCGAACCGGGCAAACGGTTACGGTGACGTTCATGACGAACCGGATCAGGGTGGCCGTGGTTTTCGGCGGGCGCAGCAGCGAGCACGCCGTCTCGTGTGTGTCGGCGAGCAGTGTGCTGCGCAACCTCGATCCAGAACGCTACGAGGTGGTGCCGATCGGCATCACCGCCGACGGCGGCTGGGTGCTCGCCGAGGGCATCGGCGAACTCGCGCTCAGCCACGGTTCGCTGCCCGCGGTCGACGCGGCGGGCACCGCGCTCACCCTGGCCGCCGATCCCAGCCGCGCCGGTGCGCTGGTGGCGCTCGACGATCCCTCGGCCGCGCTGGGCCGGGTCGACGTGGTGTTCCCGATCCTGCACGGTCCGTTCGGCGAGGACGGGACCTTACAGGGCATGCTCGAGTTAGCCGGCGTCCCCTACGTGGGGGCGGGCGTGCTGGCCAGTGCCGCGGGCATGGACAAGGAGTTCACCAAGAAATTGCTGGCGGCCGAGGGGTTGCCCGTCGGCGTGCAGGTCGTGCTGCGGCCCGGTACCGCGACGCTGACCGAGGCGGAGCGGGCACGGATCGGACTGCCCGCGTTCGTGAAGCCGGCGCGCGGTGGGTCCTCGATCGGCATCACCAAGATCACCGGCTGGGCCGATCTCGACGCCGCGATCGCCGCGGCGCGCGAGCACGATCCGAAGGTGATCGTCGAAGCGGGCATCGTCGGCCGGGAAGTCGAGTGCGGCGTGCTGGAATTCGCCGACGGCCAGGTGCGGGCCAGCGTCGTCTCCGAGATCCGGATGCCCGACGCCGATGCCGCTGCCCCCGAGTTCTACGACTTCGCCACCAAGTACCTCGACGACGTGTGCGAATTCGATGTGCCCGCCAAGCTCGACGACGAGGTCGCCGACCAGATCCGCGAGCTGTCGGTGGCCGCGTTCCGCGCACTGGACTGCCAGGGGCTGGCGCGTGTCGACTTCTTCGTCACCGCGGACGGTCCGGTGATCAACGAGATCAACACCATGCCCGGGTTCACCCCGATCTCGCAGTACCCGCGGATGTGGGAAGCGACTGGGATCGACTACCCGGCGCTGGTGTCGACGCTGATCGAGACAGCCGTGGCGCGCGGCACCGGTTTGCGCTGAGTTACAGCTCGCCTGGATTCGGGGCGCGGGCAGGCAGATTCGCGGTGATGACGTCGGACACCGTGGTGATGGCGCCGGTTCCCGAGCCGTCGGGGACGGTCAGGGCGATGTAGGTTTCGCGGTCGACGGCGAACCAGGTGCCGACCTTGCCGACCTCGTCGCGGACCTGGAACCACTGCACGCCGTTGATCTCGGTCAGCGTGGACGCGCGGTTGAATTCCAGCGGTCGGTCGAGCCCGCAGCGCAGGACGATCGGTTCGCCGCCGTCGGGGTGCTGCCAGGCGCGGGTGGCGGGCGGCGCCGGTTCGGCGAGGGTGGACTTGGTGTAGTCGCCGAGGTCGGCGGGCAGGGCGGGGAGCAGGGCCTGGCAGGCGGGGCCGTCGGCGGCGGGGGCGGGGACCGGACCGAGGGGGAGGGGTTCGCGTTCGACAGGGGCGCGCAGGGCGAGGAAGGCAGCTGCGAGGACGCCGACGATCAGGACGATCGGCAGGGCGACGGCGGTGGCGATGAGCGCGGGGGAGTAGGGCGTCGACGTATCGTCGTCATCCGCATCCGCATCCGCATCCGCATCCGTATCCGGCTTCGCATCGGAATCGGCATCGGTGTCGGCCTCCGGCTTCGCGTCGGCGTCCCGCTTCGCACTCGCGTCGGGCTTCGCGTCGCTGTCGGCGGCACCGCTGTCGGTCGACGCGGTGCCCGCCGCCGAATCGGCGTCCGAGCCGGTCGTCGGCTTGCCGGTCGAGGACTCGGGCGCGGTGTCGGGGCCGTCGCCGGCCGGGGACGTGTTGTCCCGATCGTCTGCCGCTGTCGAGTCCGACGAATCCGCCGCCATAACCGTCCGGTCCTTTCCGTTGTGTCCGATCGCCTCCGAAAGGGTACCGTCGGGGCGATTTCGTCGGTCGTCAGCACAGTGGGAAGGGGCCGGTCATCAGCGAGGACAGCCGTCCGCAGACGGTGCGTGAGCTGGGTGAGTTCGCCTTGATCGACCGGATCAACGCGGGCAGGCAGCAGGCAGCGCACGTCCTGCTCGGACCCGGTGACGATGCCGCGCTGGTCGCCGCGCCCGACGGCCGGTTCGTGGTGAGCACCGACATGCTCGTCGAAGGCAGGCACTTCCGGCTCGACTGGTCGGCGCCCGAGGACATCGGCCGCAAGGCGATCGCCCAGAACGCCGCCGACATCGTGGCCATGGGCGCGCGTCCGACGGCGTTCGTGGTCGCGCTCGGCTGTCCGGCCGACACCCCGGTGCCGGTGGTGGAGGGCATCGCCGACGGCATGTGGGCCGAGGCGGGGCGCGCGGGCGGGTCGATCGCGGGCGGCGATCTGGTGCTCAGCGAACAGCTGGTCGTCTCGGTGACCGCGTTCGGCGACCTGGGCGGGCAGGCCGCGATCACCCGTGCGGGTGCCGAGGCGGGCGACATCGTCGCTGTCGCAGGCGAACTCGGCTGGTCCGGTGCGGGGCTTGCCGTATTGTCCGGCAGCGCAGACTCTTCCGATCCAGCCTTCGCGCATGCCCTTGCGACACATCGGGTTCCGCAGCCGCCGTATGGCGCCGTGCTGGACGTGGTCGGCGGCTCGGTCCCGAACGCGCTCACCGATGTCTCCGACGGATTGCTCGCCGACCTCGGTCATCTCGCCGCGGCCTCCGGGGTCGCCGTCGACGTGCACAGCGCGGCGCTGGCCGATCCCGAACTGACCGCGATCGCCCGCCTGCTCGATGCCGATGCGGCGCAATGGATTCTGGCCGGCGGCGAGGACCACGCCTTCGCGGGAACCTGGCCCGCCGGCACGGCGCTGCCGCCCGGCTGGCGGCCGATCGGGGTCGTCACCGCAGGCAGTGGCGTCACCGTGGACGGTGCGCGGCCCGCGGGCGGCACCGGCTGGGAATCGTTCCGTGGGGCGGACGCCACGCCCACCGGCCGGAAACGATAGGTTGTGCGGTCATGGGTGCCAAACCACTGTCGGAGATCATCGATCCGGGCTGGGCCCGGGCACTGGAACCGGTCGCCGACCGGATCAGCGAGATGGGCGAATTCCTGCGCGCGGAGAATGCCGCGGGTCGCGGCTATCTACCGTCCGGGGAGAACGTGCTGCGCGCGTTCCGGCGCCCGTTCGACGCGGTGCGCGTGCTGATCGTCGGCCAGGATCCCTACCCGACGCCGGGCCACGCCATGGGCCTGAGTTTCTCTGTCGCGCCGGATGTTTCGCCGGTGCCGCGCAGCCTGTCCAACATCTTCGCCGAGTACAGCAAGGACCTCGGCTTCGATACGCCGAGCTGCGGTGACCTGAGCCCGTGGTCGGATCAGGGTGTGCTGCTGCTGAACCGGGTGCTCACCGTCACCCCCGGCACCCCGGCCTCGCACCGCGGCAAGGGCTGGGAAGCGGTCACCGAGCAGGCCATCCGGGCGCTGGTCGCCCGGGACGAACCGCTGGTCGCCGTGCTGTGGGGCCGCGACGCGGGCTCGCTCAAACCCACCCTCACCGAGGCCGAGATCCCCTATATCGAATCGGCGCACCCCTCACCGCTGTCGGCTTCGCGGGGCTTCTTCGGTTCGCGACCCTTCTCCCGGGTCAACGAACTGCTCGACGAACTCGGCGCCGAACCAGTCGATTGGCGGCTGCCCTGACCCGGGGCGTCGCCCGCACCAGAAGAAAATGATGAAGGAGCACAACCGCATGCACATCACGACCGTTCGCGCTGCCGTCGCGACCGCCGCCGTCGCCGCCGCCCTCACCGCGGGCGCCGCCTCGGCCAACGCGGCCGGGCTCGCGCTCGAGCCCTACGACGAGCAGGCCGCGCCGGTGGCCACCAGCCAGATCGGTGAGGAATGGACCTCCACCGGCACCTCCACCATCTCCGCCGGCGTGAACGCGAAGGTGACCTGCCTGCTGCAGAACACCTTCAGCGCCCTCGGCGCAGCCTGCTGAGGCTGATTCAGTTCAGCCCGAGGTAATCGGGCTTGCGCTTGGCAACGAAGGCGTCGACGCCTTCGCGGCCGGTGCTGTTGTTCGCGGCGGCGGCGATGCTGTCGCGTTCGGCGTCGAGCTGCTGGTCCAGGGTCGCCGTTGGCGATTGGGCCAGCAGCTTTTTCATGGCCGAGTACGTGGCGCGGGGGCCGGTGACGAAACTCCGGGCGACGCGCAGGGCCTCGGCGCGGACCTCGTCGTCGGCGACGGTGCGGCTCAGGATGCCGAGGCGCACGGCTTCCTCGGCGCCGATCACGGCGTCGGTGAGCAGGATCTCCCTGGCACGGCTCGCGCCGACGATGCGGGGCAGCAGCCAGGACATGCCGCCGTCGGGGCTCAGGCCGATGCCAGGGTAGGCGGGGCGCAGCTTGGTCGACGGGCCACCGATGGCGATGTCGGCGGCGCACACCAGGCTCATGCCTGCGCCCGCGGCCCAGCCGTGCACCGAGGCGACGACGGGGACAGGGGTGGCGGCCAGGGCGCGCGCGAAGTCGTGCAGCTCGTCGGCCAGCTTGTACAGGTAGGCGCCGCGGTCGTCGGCACCGGCGAAGTGATGGACGTTGCCGCCCGCGCAGAAATTGGCGCCCGCACCGGTCAGCAGCACGGCGCCGACCTCGGAATCGAGCGAGCGCAGAGCTTCGGTGCCCTCATTGACCAGGTCGAAATTCATCGAGGTGCCCGCCGCGGCGGTGGCGATCGTCAGCTGCAGCACGCCGTCGACGAGGGTGACGGCGGTGACCGGTTCGGTGGTACTCATCTCGTCACCCTAGCGAGGGCCGCGGCACCACAACTGTTCGGGCAGCAGGGTGTGCAGGGTCGATGCGGCGGACGCCGGTTTTCGGCCACTGCGTGGCGTTGCTGTGCGGCCGAAGCGCGAACACGCCCGTGGCTACCGTCACACACCGAGTGATGCCAGACTGATCCGGTAGCGGAATCTCCGCCAATTCTCGGCTGAGCGGCATTGATGCCGAGTGCAGGATCGGACCGCCACCTTCGTTCGATCGGAGGCTCAGCGAGTGGGTGCGATGAGTGGGAGGCGCTGGGCGCTGCTGGGATCGCCGCTGGACTGCTCGGGGAGGGGTCGGGGCGAGGAACGAGGCCCCGATGCCCTGCGCGCGGCGGGGCTCGTCGACCGTCTGGGGATTGCGGACCGGGGCGATATGCATCCGCTCTTGACCGACGCGCGTCGCGACCCGGCGACGGGGATCGTCGGCTTCGCTCAGGTCCGCGACGCGTGCGAGGGGGTCCGGGACCGGGTCCGCGGCGAGCTCGCCGATGGGCTGCGGCCATTGGTGGTCGGCGGCGACTGCAGCTTCCTCGTCGGCGCGCTGGCGGGTGCCCGCCTCAGCATGGGCCGGGTTGGTCTGGCATTCTTCGACGGCCACCTCGACTCCCTGGACGGCAGCACCTCGCCGACCGGCGAGTGCGCCGACATGGACCTCGCCATCAGCTACGGGCACGGTCCCCCTGGAATCGTGGACCTCGCCGGTCCTCCACCCACCGTCAGCCCCCGCGATGTCATCGCCGTTGGCTACCGCCCCAGCGACGGCCTCGAAGAGCGTGTCGTCGACAAGCGCACCGTGAGAATCGCAGCGGACGAGCTGAGGCGGCGTGACGCGACCGCGGTCGGCGCCGACATTGCGCAGCGCGCCGATAAGATCGGCCGCTATTGGGTCCACCTCGACGTCGACGTCCTGGATGAGAAGGTCCTCACGGCGGTCACCTATCCCCAGGGCGGCGGTATCGACTACGAAACGCTCGCCCTGCTTCTCCGTCCAGCGCTCTCCGGTGCCGGGCTCATCGGTTTCAGCGTCGCCGACCTTGTGCCGCCCCTCGATGTCGACGGCACCGACACGAGGCGGCTCACTGCGTTCCTCGTCGAGATGCTCTCGCCCTGAACCACCTACGGATAGTCCACGGCCCGGCTGAGGCCGCGGCGCCACAACTGTTCGGGCAGCAGGGTGAACGGGTCGACCCGGCGGACGCCGGTGTCGGCGAAGCCGTGCCTGCGATAGAAGGCATGGGCGCGTGGATAGTCGCCGAACACCCACAGCGTGCACGGTGAACCCGGCGCGGCGGCGTCGATCAGGGCGTCGGCGACGCCGGTGCCGTGCCACGCCGCGCGGACGTAGAGGGCTTCCAGTTCGGTGTCGGTCGCGGCGGCGAAACCGATCAGCCGGTCACCGGCCAGCGCGATCGGCAGCCGGTGGGTCCCGTCGGTGCGGCGGCGTTCCCAGATGGCGGCGGAGCGTTCGAGGTCGAATCCGGCGAGCACATGCCCGGGGACGAGGGCGTCGTAGGCCTCGCGCCAGCTCGCGATGTGGCAGGCGGCCAGTGCGGTGACGCGCTCGCCGGTCAGTGCCTCGATCCGCCAGTCAGGCACCTCGGCCCCCATCGACGACAAAGCCCCGGATCACCCACGCGGGGTGCCGGGGCACTGTCGGCAGAATGTACGGGCTGAGAATCAGCCGCGAACGACCTTGCCCGCCTTCAGGCAGGAGGTGCACACGTTCATCCGGCGGGTGTTGCCAGGGGCAACCTGCGCACGCACGGTCTGGATGTTCGGGTTCCAGCGACGGTTGGTGCGCCGGTGCGAGTGCGAGACCGACTTCCCGAAACCGGGGCCCTTGGCGCAGACGTCGCAAACGGCAGCCATGTCGCGAGCTCCTTCATGTCATAAGCGGACAGCGGCGCACGTATGCCCGCTGAACCGGAAACTGATGTCGTCAAAATGCCTTGCCGACTTGCGTCGGCCAGCGCAGACCGGATGGGCCGCACGAGGCAACCCTGCAAGGGTAGCTGGCCGGGCCATGATCTTCCAAACCGGGTGTCCCGGTCGACACGCCGGGCACGGCCCGGATGCCGGGCCCGTCCACGGTCAGCATACCGCTGTCGGCCGCTGCCGCTAACCTGGCGTGCGATGCCCGGCGCGCGGGCACGTAGAACGGGGAGCGAGGTGGCGGTGTCGCACGTGCGGGAGGCGCTGGACGGCGCCGATCTTTTGGCTTGGGCCCGAACCTGCCGCACCGACCTGGAACTACGCCGCGCCGAGATCGACGCGCTCAATGTGTTCCCCATCGCCGACTCCGACACCGGAACGAACATGCTCGCCACCGTGCGGGCGGCGGTCGCCACCGCTGAGCGGGCCGTGTCAGGGGCCGCGGGTGATGGCCTGTCGGCACATCTGGTCGCGCAGGCGCTCGCGCGCGGAGCGACGATCGGTGCTCGGGGAAACTCCGGGATCATCCTGTCGCAGGTGCTGCGCGGCATCGCCGAGGCGGTCGTCGCGGGCCCGCTGACCGGTGAACGGTTGCGAACCGCGTTGCAGCGGGCTGCGGTGCTCGTGCGCACGGGACTGAGCGCCCCGGTCGAAGGCACGATCCTGACCGTCCTCGAGCGCGCCGCGGTCGCCGCCGCCGAATCGGCGGACCCCGCCCTTCCCACCGTGGCCCAATCGGCCGCCGACGGTGCCGCGCGTGCGCTGAACGAGACGCCCGCGCAACTGGGCGTCCTGCGCGCGGCCGGGGTGGTCGACGCCGGAGCACGGGGACTGCTCGTACTGCTCGACTGCCTCGTGGCCCAGATCTGCGGCGAGGCCCCCGCCAGGCACAGCTATACCCGCGATCACGAGGACGACGGGCCGCGGCGCCGAAGCAATGACGAACGCGCCGACGGTGACCGCGGCGGCGACGTCGACCACCGCGAACAATCCTCCGACCCCCACTTCGAGGTCATGTACGTGATCGCGCAGGCCGACGAGACGGCCGCGGGCACCTTGCGCGACCGCCTCGCCGTCCTCGGCGATTCGGTGGTCGTTGTCGGCGACGGTGACCACACCTGGTCGGCCCACGTGCACTGCCGCGACGCGGGCGCGGCGATCGAAGCCGGACTCGCGATCGGCACCGTCACCGGCATCCGCATCGAGAGTTTCGCGGTGACAGCGCCCCACGGCGCGAGCCACGAGGACCACCGGGACCGCGCCGCCGCCGGTCCGCACGGCAACGGCCACCGGGATGTCGCGGTACCGGCCCAGCGGCCAAGCGGTCTCGCCGACCGCGGCATCCTCGCCGTGGCGTCCGGTGCGGCGGCCGCGCGCCTGTTCGAAGACGCGGGCGCGGTGGTGCTGCACGGCGACCGGCAGCTCGACACCACCGCGCTGCTGACCGCGATCCGCGCGATGCCGCACCGGGAAGTCCTGGTCCTGCCCAACGGCGCCCTGCCCGCGCAGGAGCTCGTCGCCGCCGGTGTCGCCGCCCGCGACGGGTCACGTGACGTCCTGCTGCTGCCGAGCGCATCGATGGTGCAGGGCCTGGCCGCGCTGGCGGTCCATGATCGCGGGCGGATCGCGGTCGACGACGCGTTCGCGATGTCGGAGGCGGCGGCGACCACGCGATGGGGTGCGCTGCGGGCGGCCAGGGTGCGCGCCTTGACCATGGTCGGAATGTGTTCGCCCGGCGACGGACTCGGCCTCGTCGGGCACGACGTGGTGGTGATCGACCCGGATGTGGTCGGCGCGGGCCGCATCCTGCTGGATCGAATGCTCGGTCTCGGTGGCGAATTGGTGACACTGCTGATGGGTGCCGACGCGGGCCCCGAACTGGGTGCGGTCCTGGCCGATCACGTGACGGCCGGTTTCCCCGGTGTCGAGGTCGTGGTGTATTCCGGTGGGCAGCAAGCGGATCTGGTGCAGATAGGGGTCGAGTGATGGCGACGTTGAGTGACCGGCTCGACCACGTGCTTGGCGTGAAGGCGGCCGACCGGCTGACCGAGGCTTTCGACATGACCACGGTCGAGGACCTGCTGCGCCACTATCCGGCGCGCTACGCCACCCAGGGGCAGCCGCTCACCGAGGAGGAACCGGAGGAGAGCGCGCACATCACCGTCATCGGCCGGATCACCAAAACCGAACTGCGCCCGATGAAGAACCGGCGCGGCTCGCTGCTGAAGGTGCAGCTCGACACCGGCGCCGCGCGCCCGATCGAGGCCACCTTCTTCAACGGCGACAAGGTGCGCTACCTGGTGAAAGAGGGTGTGCGGGCGATGATGTCGGGCACCGTGCACTGGTGGCGCCCCGACCGCTGGAACCTCTCGCACCCGGACTATCTGATCCTGCCAGACAAGGCCGAGGCCGGCGTCGAGGAACTGACCTCCGTGCGCGGCAGCGGAGCGCTGCGCGGTCTGGCGCAGAGCGCGAAAGGCGCGGGGGGAGTGGACGCGGCGTTCTTCGAGCGCGAGTTCGTGCCGGTCTATCCGGCGACCGCGAAGGTGCAGAGCTGGGACCTGCTGGCCTGCATCCGCCAGGTGCTCGACCAGCTCGACCCGATCGATGACCCGCTGCCCGCCGACCTGCGCGAGGAACGCAACCTCCTCGAGGTGTCCGCCGCGCTTCGCTTGATCCATCTGCCCGAGCACAAGCTCG
The DNA here is from genome assembly GCF_053608525.1 of Nocardia sp. NPDC055029. Taxonomy (NCBI): domain Bacteria; kingdom Bacillati; phylum Actinomycetota; class Actinomycetes; order Mycobacteriales; family Nocardiaceae; genus Nocardia; species Nocardia sp. NPDC055029. Next base: position 50,534 of record NZ_JBSGVQ010000023.1, on the reverse strand, counting down.
ACATCGAGAAGGCGAGGGACCGGCTGCGTTTCGACGAAGCACTGGCGCTGCAACTGGTGCTGGCCGAACGCAGGCACGAGGTCGAGGGCCGCACCGCCCCCGCCTGCCCGCCGAGCTCCGACGGCATCGCCGCCGCCTTCGACGACCGGCTGCCGTTCGAACTGACCGAGGGTCAGCAGCAGGTGATCGACGAGATCTCCGCCGACCTGTCGCGCACCCGCCCGATGCACCGCCTGCTGCAGGGCGAGGTGGGTTCGGGCAAGACGATCGTCGCGCTGCACGCGATGCTGCAGGTGGTCGACTCCGGACGTCAGTGTGCGCTGCTCGCGCCGACCGAAGTCCTTGCCGCCCAGCACTATCGGTCGCTGCGCGCGATGCTCGGCGACCTCGGCACCGCCGGGGAGCTCGGGGCGGCCGAGCAGTCCACCAAGGTGGTGCTGCTGACCGGATCGATGACGGCGGCGGCGAAGAAGACGGCGCTGCTGGACGCGATGACCGGCGAGGCGGGCATCGTCATCGGCACCCACGCGCTCATCCAGGACGCGGTCGAGTTCTTCGACCTCGGCCTCGTGGTCGTCGACGAACAGCACCGTTTCGGCGTAGAACAGCGAGACGCGCTGCGGGCCAAGGCGAAAGGCGGCATCAGTCCGCATCTGCTCGTCATGACCGCGACCCCCATCCCGCGCACCATCGCGATGACCACCCTCGGCGACCTGGAGACCTCCACCCTCACCCAGCTGCCGCGCGGCCGCTCGCCGATCGTGTCGAAAGTCGTTCCGCGCAAACTGCATCCGGGCTGGGTCGAGCGCGCGTGGGAGCGCATCCTCGAGGAAGTCGGTGCGGGCAGGCAGGCGTACGTGGTGTGCTCGCGCATCGGCGAGGACCCCGAGGCCCCACCGGCCAAGGGCAAGAAATCGGCGGAGGAGAAGGAAGGGCCGACCACCCAGGCGGCGGTCGACATGTACGAGACGCTGAGCGCGGGACCGCTGGCCGGAGTCCGGGTCGGCCTGCTGCACGGCAGGCTGCCCGCCGACGAGAAGGACCAGGTGATGCGGCAGTTCAACGACGGCGCCATCGATGTCCTGGTCTGCACCACGGTCGTCGAGGTCGGTGTCGACGTGCCGAACGCGACGGTGATGGTGATCGTCGACGCCGACCGGTTCGGCGTCAGTCAGCTGCATCAGCTGCGCGGCCGGATCGGCCGTGGCAAGCACCCCGGCCTGTGCCTGCTCGTCACCGACGCCGCCCCGGGCGGGACGGCGATGGCCCGGCTGGAGGCGGTCGCCGCGACCACCGACGGCTTCGAACTCTCGGTGCTCGACCTGCGCCAGCGCCGCGAGGGTGACGTGCTCGGCGCCGCCCAATCCGGCACCGCCCGCTCGCTGAGACTGCTGTCGTTGCTCGACGACCTCGAGGTGATCACCGCGGCCCAGGAGCTGGCCAGGCAGGTCGTCGCCGACGATCCCGGCCTGGTGAAACACCCCGGCCTGGCGGGCATGATGGACGCCGCCGTCGACGGCGAACGCATCGAATACCTCGCGAAGTCCTGACGCTCAGCGCGGCAGGCGCGGATACGGCAGATCGGTGCTGGTGTGCTCGGCCACCGCCAGCGGCCGCCCGATCTGCGGAAACGCGCGCTGCGGGCACGAGGGCCGCTCGCACACCTTGCAGCCCGCCCCGATCGGGACCGCCACCTGCGGGTCGTCGAGCTGCAGACCCTGGGAGTACACCAGCCGGTCGGCGTATTCGATATCGCAGCCGAGTCCGATGACGAAGTTCTTCGACGCCGCCCCGAACCCCTGGGGGCTGGCCGGGGTTGTGCGGGCGATCCACAGGTAGCGGCGTCCGTCGGGCATCTCCGAGATCTGGGTGAGGATCCGGCCCGGATGCGCGAACGCCTCGTGGGTGACCCACAGCGGGCAGCTGCCGCCCACCCGGGAGAAATGGAACGCGGTGGCGGACTGGCGTTTCGAGATGTTGCCCGCCCGGTCCGTACGGACCAGGAAGAACGGGACACCACGCTGACCCTGGCGTTGCAGGGTGCTGAGCCGGTGGCAGACCGTCTCGAAACCGACCTCGAACCGCAGGGCGAGCAGGTCGGCGTCGTAGCGCAATTCCTCGGCCGACCGGAGGAACCGCCCGTAGGGCAGGATCAGCGCGCCCGCGAAGTAGTTGGCCAGCCCCACCCTGGCCAGGGTGCGGGATTCGCCGGTGAGCCCCCTGGACTCGGCGAGCACATTGTCGATCTCGCGACCGTAGAGCAGCAGGCCGAGGGTGGTGGCGATCTGGAAGGCACGCTGGCCGGGACGCAGCCGCCTGGCGAGGGTGAGTGTGCGGGTGTCGGGGTCGTAATGGCGTTTCGGGATGGTCGGGTCGGCGCCGTCGCCGCGGACCAGCACGGTGACGCCGGCGCGTTCCTCGGCGATCCTGGCCAGCTGGCGATCCAGCGAGCCGATGCTGAGGCCGGATTCCTCGAACAGTTGCTCGGCCGCGTGATCGAGGGTGGAGATGTGGTTGCGGTGGTCGTAGAAGAAGTCCCGCACGTCCTCGTACGGCATGGGGGTGCCCGGCGCGCCGCTGGGCGTGTCGACCCGTGACGACAGCAGATCGAGCTGATCGGTGGCCGCGCGCAACCTTCGGTGCATGGCGATGACGATCCGCGCGACCTCGGGGAGCCGGGTCGCGAGTTCCTCGACCTCGGTGATCGGCGCGGTGTCGCCGCCCCCCGCGGCTTCGACGAGCACCTCGTGCAGATCCGAGACCAGGCGCGCGTCGGAGTCGGCGGCGAAGAACTGCACGTCCAGATCGAAGGTCGAGTTCAGTTTCAGCAGAACGGGAATGGTGAGCGGGCGCTGATCGCGCTCGAGCTGATTGAGATAGCTGGGGGAGAGATCCAGCGATTTCGCGAGCGCCGCCTGAGTCATCCGTCGTTCTTCACGCAGCCGTCGTAGCCTGGCCCCCGCGTACATCTTCCGCACGCCGAGATCCTAACTCTCCGGGTTTGCAATGTTCGCTCGAAATGGCGATTGTCCTGGGAGAAGTCCAGTCCTGCAAGGGAATTTACCTGTGACTACTGGTGCGTAACGTGCGAAGGGAGACGGCGGTGGCAGGCGGGACTCGCCGCCCCGGACGGATTCGCCCCGTCCGGGGCAGCGGTCCGCTCAGCGCAGTGCGGCCGCCGCCGTCACCAGGTTGCGCAGCGACGCCTCGACCTCCGCCGGGCCACGGGTCTTGAGACCGCAGTCGGGGTTCACCCAGAGCCGTTCGGCGGGCACCGCTTTCAGCGCGGCGGCCAGCGAGGTGGTGATCTCCTCGACCGAGGGCACCCGCGGGGAGTGGATGTCGTAGACACCGGGGCCGACCCCGAGCGCGAAACCGGCCGCGTTCAGGTCGTCGAGGACCTCCATGTGCGAGCGCGCCGCCTCGATCGAGGTGACATCGGCGTCCAGGCCTGCGATCGCCGAGATCACCTCACCGAACTCCGAGTAGCACAGGTGGGTGTGCACCTGGGTGGTGTCGGCGACACCGGCGGTCGAGAGCCGGAACGAGTCCACCGACCACCGCAGGTAGGCGGGCTGATCCGCCGCGCGCAGCGGCAGCAGTTCGCGCAGGGCGGGCTCGTCGACCTGGATGATCCGGGTCCCCTGGGCTTCCAGGTCGACCGTCTCGTCGCGGATCGCCAGTGCGACCTGACGCGCCGACTCGCCCAGCGGCTGGTCGTCGCGGACGAACGACCACGCCAGGATCGTCACCGGGCCGGTGAGCATGCCCTTGACCGGCTTGCTGGTCAGCGACTGGGCGTGGCCGATCCACGACAGCGTCATCGGCTCCGGGCGCGAGACGTCGCCGAACAGGATCGGCGGACGCACGCAGCGGGTGCCGTAGGACTGCACCCAGCCGTTCTCGGTGGCGGCGAAGCCGTCGAGGAGTTCGGCGAAGTACTGCACCATGTCGTTGCGTTCGGGCTCGCCGTGTACCAGCACGTCCAAGCCCAGCTTCTCCTGCAGCGTGATCACCTCGGCGATCTCGGCCCGCATCCGGCGCACGTACTCGGCCTCGTCGATCTCGCCCTTGCGCAGCGCGGCGCGAGCCAGCCGGATCGCCGAGGTCTGCGGGTACGAGCCGATCGTGGTGGTCGGCAACAGCGGCAGATCGAGGTGATCGCGCTGCAGCGCCCGGCGCTCGTCGGCCGGGAGCCGGTTCAGATCGCCCTCGCCGAGTCCGGCCAGCCGGGCCCGCACCTGCTCGTTGTGCAGGCGGGGGTCGGTCCGGCGGGATCCGGCGGCGTCGCGGGCCGCGGCCAGCTCGGTGGCAACGGCGTCGGTGCCCGTGGTCAGGGCCGTGGCGAGGACGCGCACCTCCGCGACCTTCTCGGCGCCGAAGGCCAGCCACGACCGCAGCCGCTCGTCGAGCCCGGTCTCGGGGGTCAGCGAATACGGCACGTGCAGCAGCGAGGACGAGCTCGACACGGCCACGGAAGCGGCGCTGCCGAGCAGGGCGCCCAGCGTGCCGAGCGCGGCGTCGAGATCGGTGCGCCAGATGTTGCGTCCGTCGACGACACCGGCGACGAGCAGCTTGCCTGCCAGCGCGGGCAGCACCGCGATGTCGGCGAGCTTCGTGCCCGCGGTGAAGTCGACCGCGATGCCGTCGACGGCGGTGTCGGCGAGGGCGCCCAGTGCCGCGTCGGGATGCCCGAAGTAGGTCGCGACCAGGATCGCGGGCCGCTGCGGCACGCGCGACAGCGCGGTGTAGGTCTCGCGGACGGCGGCGAGCTCGGCCTCGGTGAGGTCGGTGACCAGCACCGGCTCGTCGATCTGCACCCACTGCGCGCCCGCGTCGGCCAGCTGGGTCAGCAGGTCGCCGTAGAGCGCGATCAGCTCGGGCAGCCGATCGAGGGCGTTGCTGTCGGCCGCCTTGGCCAGCTTCAGGAAGGTGAGCGGGCCGATCACCACCGGCCGCGCCTGCACGCCGAGTTCGATCGCCTCGGCCAGTTCGGCCAGCAGCTTCTCGGGGTGCAGGGAGAACGTGGTGGCCGCGTCGATCTCGGGCACCAGGTAGTGGTAGTTGGTGTCGAACCACTTGGTCATTTCCAGCGGGGCGACGGTGTCGGTGCCGCGCGCGGCCGCGAAGTAGCGGTCGAGCGGGTCGGCGATCGCGGCCACGCGGGGCGGTAGCGCGCCGAGCAGGACAGCGGTGTCGAGCATCTGGTCGTAGTAGGAGAAGGTGCCGACCGGCACCGAATCCAGTCCGGCCGCCTGCAATTCGGCGAACTGCGCCCGGCGCAGCTCGCGGCCGACGGCGTGCAGGTGTTCGGCATCGACGCGGCCCGCCCAGTAGGCCTCGGTGGCGCGCTTGAGTTCCCGGTTCGGGCCGACCCGTGGCAGGCCGAGAACCGTTGCGGTGAACGGAGAGTGCGAAACAGTCACGGAGATTCTCCAGTGTCGTGCAGGGAGAGCCGTCGCCTTACCGCGGGCAGCCGCCGACACCGGAGGGACCCGCCGCGAAGACGCGACAGGTCGGCACAGGTGGTCAGCGCGCCCGATCCACGAGGCGGTGGCCGCCGGATACGGCGTATCCGGCACAGTCGGCAGGTCTTCGGACTCGCTGGCACCGGTCGTGTGTTCGACCGACCTACTGGCCGTCGCTTCCCAGGCATCGTGCCCAGTGCTGTTGACGGCGGTCGTTCCTGCATACCGCTGCGGGACAGTCCCGGATTCTCACCGGGTTCCCTCTTCACCCGGCGCGCGGCGACGCGTGCCCGGGTTTCGACGCCGGCGCGGGAGGTCGGGGCTCCGACTCTTCCACCGCGCAGGCGAACCAGCTGCATCACTCAGCATAGGGCCTCGCCGGCGGTGACAGCTACCGCCCTGCCGGTGCACCCGGCGTGACCTGCGCGTTGCGGGCGCACCGCCGACCGGTCGCCGCGGTGAGATGTGACGGCCGGATGAACGCAACTTCGCAGGTGGGCGGGTGTGCGATGTGAAGATTGCTGCGAAGGCACCTTGCGTGTCGGTCGCGCGGTCACGGCCGGGTACCGTGGTCGAATGTTCTCGAAAGTCTTGGTCGCCAATCGTGGTGAGATCGCCATTCGCGCCTTCCGCGCGGCATACGAACTCGGCATCGGAACGGTCGCGGTGTTCCCCCATGAGGACCGCAACTCCGTGCACCGGCTGAAGGCGGCCGAGTCGTATCAGATCGGCGAGGAAGGGCACCCGGTCCGGGCGTACCTGTCGATCGAGGCGATCATCGACGCGGCCAAGTCGGCGGGCGCCGACGCCATCTACCCCGGTTACGGCTTCCTGTCGGAGAATCCCGATCTCGCCGCGGCCTGTGAGCGTGCGGGCATCACCTTCATCGGTCCCTCGGCCTCGGTGCTCGAGATGGCCGGTAACAAGGCCACCGCCATCGCCGCGGCCAAGGCTGCCGGGCTGCCGGTGTTGAAGTCGAGCGAGCCCAGTGCCGACATCGACGCGCTGCTGGCCGCGTCGCAGGAGTTCGAGTACCCGATCTTCGTCAAGGCTGTGGCCGGTGGTGGTGGTCGCGGTATGCGCCGGGTCGCCGCGCCGGAGCAGTTGCGCGAGTCGATCGAGGCGGCCTCGCGGGAGGCCGAGTCGGCGTTCGGTGATCCGACGGTGTTCCTCGAGCAGGCGGTGGTGAACCCGCGCCACATCGAGGTGCAGATTCTGGCCGACCAGCACGGCAATGTGATGCACCTGTTCGAACGGGACTGCTCGCTGCAGCGCCGTCATCAGAAGGTGATCGAGCTCGCGCCCGCCCCGAACCTGGATCCCGCACTGCGGGAACGCATTTGCGCCGACGCCGTGGCTTTCGCCCGCCAGATCGGGTACAGCAACGCGGGCACGGTCGAGTTCCTGCTCGACGAGCGTGGCAAGCACGTGTTCATCGAGATGAACCCGCGGATCCAGGTCGAGCACACGGTGACCGAGGAGATCACCGATGTCGACCTGGTGCAGTCGCAGCTGCGGATCGCCTCCGGCGAGACCCTCGCCGACCTCGGCCTGAGCCAGGACAAGGTGTCCATCCGTGGCGCCGCGCTGCAGTGCCGTATCACCACCGAGGATCCGGCCAACGGCTTCCGTCCCGACACCGGCCGCATCACCGCCTACCGCACCCCCGGCGGCGCGGGCATCCGTCTCGACGGCGGCGCGAACCTGGGCGCGGAGATCGGCGCCTACTTCGACTCGATGCTGGTCAAGCTGACCTGCCGTGGTCGCGACCTGCCCGCAGCGGCAGCCCGCGCCCGTCGCGCGCTGGCCGAGTTCCGTATCCGTGGCGTCACGACCAACATCCCGTTCCTGCTGTCGGTGCTCGACGATCCCGACTTCCAGGCGGGCCGGGTCACCACCTCGTTCATCGACGAGCGTCCCGAACTGCTGACCTCGCGCGGCTCGGCCGACCGTGGCACCAAGATCCTGAGCTACCTGGCCGATGTCACCGTCAACAAGCCGCACGGTGACCGCCCGACCACGGTGTACCCGTACGACAAGCTGCCCGCTGTCGATATGACGGTGGCGCCGCCGGACGGGTCGCGCCAGCGGCTGCTCACCCTCGGGCCCGAGGGGTTCGCGCGGGCGCTGCGTGAGCAGAAGGCGCTCGGCGTCACCGACACCACCTTCCGTGACGCGCACCAGTCGCTGCTGGCGACCCGCGTGCGGACCAACGGTCTGCTCGGTGTGGCCGGGCATGTCGCCCGCCTGACCCCCGAACTGCTCTCGATCGAGGCGTGGGGTGGCGCGACTTACGATGTGGCGCTGCGGTTCCTGCACGAGGACCCGTGGGAGCGGCTGGCCGCCCTGCGTGAAGCGGTGCCCAACATCTGTCTGCAGATGCTGCTGCGTGGCCGCAACACCGTCGGCTACACGCCGTACCCGGAGCAGGTCACCCGCTCGTTCGTGTCCGAGGCCGCGACGACCGGTATCGATATCTTCCGTATCTTCGACGCGCTCAACAATGTCGACCAGATGCGCCCCGCGATCGACGCCGTGCGCGAAACCGGTACGGCCATCGCCGAAGTCGCGCTGTCCTACACCGGTGACCTGCTGGATCCGAACGAGACGCTCTACACCCTCGACTACTACCTGAAGCTGGCCGAGCAGATCGTCGACGCCGGCGCGCATGTGCTCGCCATCAAGGACATGGCGGGCCTGCTGCGCGCTCCCGCCGCGGCGAAGCTGGTCACCGCGCTGCGCAGCAACTTCGACCTGCCGGTGCACGTGCACACCCACGACACTCCCGGCGGTCAGCTCGCCACCTACCTGGCGGCATGGCAGGCCGGTGCGGACGCGGTCGACGGTGCGTCCGCGGCGATGGCGGGCACCACCTCGCAGCCCGCTCTGTCGGCGATCGTGGCCGCGGCCGCGCACACCGAGCGTGATACCGGGTTGAACCTGCAGAACGTGTGCGATCTCGAGCCGTACTGGGAGGCGCTGCGCAAGGTGTACGCGCCGTTCGAGTCGGGTCTGCCCGCGCCGACCGGTCGCGTGTACACCCACGAGATCCCGGGTGGTCAGCTGTCGAACCTGCGCCAGCAGGCGATCGCGTTGGGCCTGGGCGACCGGTTCGAGGAAGTCGAAGCCAAGTACGCCGCCGCCGACCGCCTGCTGGGTCGTCTGGTCAAGGTGACCCCGTCGTCGAAGGTCGTCGGTGATCTGGCGTTGGCGCTGGTCGGTACCGGTGTCGATATCGAGGACTTCTCCGCCGATCCGGGCCGCTACGACATTCCGGATTCGGTGATCGGTTTCCTGCGCGGTGAACTCGGCACCCCGGCCGGTGGCTGGCCGGAGCCGTTCCGCAGCAAGGCCCTGGCCGGACGCAACGAACCCAAGCCGGAGACCCCGCTGACCCCGGCGGATCAGAAGGGCCTCGACGGTTCCTCGCAGGAACGTCGCGACACCCTCAACCGCCTGCTGTTCCCCGGCCCGACCTCCGAATTCCAGGCGCATCGAGAGAAGTACGGCGACACCACCGGTCTGTCGGAGAACCAGTTCTTCTACGGTCTGCGCCGCGGCGAGGAACACCGCGTGCAGCTGGAGAAGGGCGTCACCCTGCTCATCGGCCTCGAGGCGATCTCCGAGCCGGACGAGAAGGGCATGCGCACCGTCATGTGCATCATGAACGGGCAGCTGCGCCCGATCGCGGTGCGCGACAGGTCCATCGCCTCGGAGGTTCCGGCCGCGGAGAAGGCGGACAAGAACAACCCGGGCCACATCGCCGCACCGTTCGCCGGTGTCGTCACTCTGGCGGTGTCCGAGGGCGACGAGATCCACGCGGGCGACACCGTCGGCACCATCGAGGCCATGAAGATGGAAGCGGCCATCACCGCGCCGCGCGGCGGCATCGTCGGCCGGATCGCGACCGCGAAGGTGCAGCAGGTCGAGGGCGGCGATCTGCTGGTGGAACTGGCTGCGCGCGAGTCGGAATGACGCGCATCGTCGCGGGCACGGCAGGCGGGCGGCGGCTGAAGGTGCCGCCCGCCGGTACCAGGCCCACCTCGGACCGGGTGCGGGAAGCCCTGTTCAGCGCCATCGACGCGCGCCTCGACCTCGACGGTGCCCGGGTCGTCGACCTGTACGCGGGGTCGGGCGCGCTCGGTCTCGAGGCGCTGTCGCGTGGCGCCGCGCACGCTCTGCTGATCGAGGCCGACCGCAAGGCGGCCGCGATCGTGCGCGCCAATATCGCCGAGCTCGGCCTGCCCGGTGCCGAACTGCGCCTCGGCACGGTCGCCTCGGTGCTGGCGCACCCAGCGCCCGCCGCCTACGACCTGGTCCTGTCGGACCCGCCATACGACGTGAGCACCGAGGACGTGCTCGCCGACCTCACCGCGCTGGCGGCCAACGGCTGGCTCGCACCGGACGCGCTGGTGATCGTCGAGCGATCCATTCGCTCACCCGAAATCGCCTGGCCCACAGGCTATGCGCCGCTGAAGCCGCGCAAATACGGGGAGACCAGAATCGAGCTCGCCGAATTCGGTGCTAGCGTCTGACCCATGGCTGCAGCACTGTGCCCCGGCTCCTTCGACCCGGTCACCAACGGTCACCTCGACGTGTTCACCCGCGCGGCCGCGCAGTTCGACGAGGTGATCATCACCGTCAATGTGAACCCCAAGAAACAGGGCATGTTCACCGTCGAGGAGCGCATGGAACTGCTGCGCGAATCGGTCGCCCACCTGCCCAACGTGCGTGTCGCGTCCTGGCAGGGCCTGACGGTCGACTTCGCCAAGCAGGAGGGCGTCACCGCGATCGTCAAGGGCCTGCGCGACGCGGGCGACTTCGGCTACGAACTCCAGATGGCCCAGATGAACCACAAGCTGGCCGGCGTCGACACCTTCTTCATCGCCACCAACCCGTCGCTGAGCTTCCTGTCCAGCTCACTGGTCAAGGAAGTCGCGGCCCTCGGCGGCGACGTCAGCGACATGCTGCCCCCCGCCGTGCACAAGCGCCTGCTCGACCGCCTGGCCGAACGTCGCGCCTAGAAGACCCAGCCGCGCAGGGCGAGAAAACGCATTCCGCCGACCGCCGCGGTGATGGCCAGGACCGCCAGCGCCTGGACGCTGTCGCCCAGGCCGGGGGCCCACACGCCCAGTGCGGCAAGGCCCGCCGTCGTGATGCCCAAACCGAGCAGCGCGAGCCCGCCGCCCTCCCATTGCGCGGTGAACCAGGTGACGCGGTCGGCGGCGTGGAAGGTGAGCTGGCGATGCAGTTCGTTGGCGATGACCGTGCTGACGACCGAGCCGGCCACATTGGCGATCAGCGGTCCGACGCCGTGCATGGCGAAGAACAGCAGCACGTAGGCGACATTGCTGAATCCGCCGACCAGGGCGAAGCGGATGAGCTGGGGAAGCGCGCGGTCACCGCGCAGGTAGACCAGCGCCCGGTCGACCTGCGGACGCAGCGTGGGCGCCGGCTCGCTCGCCACGGGCACGGACACGGGGTACGGACCGATCCAGGGAGTGAACATGCCCGCGACATGCGACACCGCGCTTCGCGGTGTTTCCAGAACGGTCATGATCGACTCCGATCGCAATGAACGAGCGTCGAGGAGTACAACAGGTGAAAACGTGCAGTGCTTCCCGGCGGAGGGCGTTGTCGTGCCTCCCGATGGTAGCGGAAGTGGAGGGGTTCACTCCACTTGATATCTGTGCGATCTAGGACACTGTCGCGACACACCGCGACGACATTCGGAACACGCGCCGCAGGCAGGCAGACTGGGCCACGGCGGTAGTGGTTGCGCCGTTAGTCGGCAGGAGGGTAGTGAGCATGTATCGCGTATTCGAAGCACTCGACGAGCTGGTCGCCATCGTCGAAGAGGCGCGCGGCATCCCGCCGACCCGCAGTTGCATCGTGCCCCGCGGCGATGTCCTCGAACTGCTCGACGACGTCCGCGACGCCCTGCCCGGTGAGCTCGACGACGCCCAGGACGTCCTCGACCACCGCGACAAGATCGTCGGCGACGCCCGCACCGGTGCCGAGGCCACGGTGACCTCCGCCAACGAACAGGCGAGCACCACCATCGAGAAGGCACGCGCCGAGGCCGACCGCATCCTCGCCGACGCCAAGGCGCACGCCGACCGGATGGTCGCCGAGGCGACAACGCACGCCGACCGCCTGGTCGCGACCGCGCAGGCCGAGGCCGATCAGGTGATCGCCGACGGCAACGCCGAATACGACGAGCTCACCGGCCGCGCCCAGATCGACGCCGACCGGGCGATCCAGGCGGGCAAGGACTCCTACGAGCGCTCGGTCGCCGACGGCAAGGCCGAACAGGCCAGGCTGGTCGCCCAGACCGAGGTCGTGCGGGCCGCGCACGCCGAGTCGGCGCGCCTGATCGACGGCGCCCAGGGCGAGGCCGACCGGGTCCGCGCCGAATGCGACGACTACGTCGACGAGCAGATGGCCGATTTCGACGGCAAGCTCGCCGCGCTCGGGGAGACGCTGGCCACCGCCCGCCGCACGATCACCCGCGGCCGCCAGCACATGCGCGGCGGTCCGGCGCCCGAATATCCCGAATACGCCGCCGACCACCGGCGCTGAGCGCGTCCGCGTTTTGAGTTCCGACGGGGTCCTGCCGTACTGTTGAGTGGTTGCCCAAATCCCCTCAGAAGTAAGTGAGTCAGTGATGCCCGCCGCTTCCGGTTCGCCGTCGCGTCCGCACAAGACCAGTGGTCCTGTGTCCGACGCGGGCTTCGTGCTGGATGTCCGCAGTCTCGGCCGTCGGCCGGGAACCATGCGGGAGCTGCGTCGCACCGTCACCGACCATGAGCGGCTGGGTCTTGACCTGATCGCCATCCCGGCCGACGCCGCGGTGGAACTCGATCTGCAGCTGCAGGCGGTCTCGGAAGGCGTGCTGGTCACCGGCACGGCGTCCGGTCCGACGGTCGGGGAGTGCTCGCGCTGCCTCGAACCGTTCGACGACCAGGTGGAGATTCGTCTGACGGAGCTGTTCGCGTATCCGGACAGCACCACCGAACAGACGACCGAGGACGACGAGGTCTACCGCATGGAAGACGACCTCATCGATCTCGAGCCGGTGATCCTCGACGCCATCGGCCTGGAGCTTCCGCTGCAGCCGCTGTGCACCCCGGACTGCGCGGGCCTGTGCCCCGAGTGCGGTGTGCGGATGGCGATTGCGGGTCCTGATCATGGGCATGAGATACTGGACCCTCGCTGGGCCAAGTTGGCGGGTTTCGCCGCAGAGGCGCCCGGCACCGGCGACCCCGCTGAGGGTTCCACCACCCCAGACCGATCCGCTCCCGTGGCAAACGATGCCGACGTGGTCAGCGAAAACACAGAGGAGAAGTAGCCGTGGCTGTTCCCAAGCGCCGGATGTCCCGTTCCAACACCCGGTCGCGGCGCAGCCAGTGGAAGGCCACCGCGCCGACCCTGGTCACCTGCCCGAACCGTGCCTGCGGTGAGAAGACCCTCCCGCACATCGCGTGCCCGTCCTGCGGCACCTACAAGGGCCGCCAGGTCACCTCTGCTGTCTGATTCGTGACAGCCAGCAAAGACACAGCGGGTTCGGCCGATCACGCCAGCCTGCTCACCGCCCTCGGTGTCGACGTACGACCGGAGCTGCTGCGCCTCGCGCTGACGCACCGGTCGTACGCGTACGAGAACGGCGGCCTGCCGACCAACGAGCGCCTCGAGTTCCTCGGCGACTCGGTGCTCGGCCTCAGCATCACCGAGCGCCTCTACACCGAGCACCCCGAGAAGTCCGAGGGTGAGCTCGCGAAGCTGCGCGCCAGTGTGGTGAACATGCACGCGCTCGCCGAGGTGGCGCGTGGTCTCGGCGACGGCGGACTCGGTCAGTACCTGCTGCTCGGCAAGGGCGAAGAGCTCACCGGCGGCCGCGACAAGCCGAGCATCCTCGCCGACGGCATGGAGTCCCTGCTCGGCGCGGTGCATCTCGAGCACGGCATCGAAGTGGCCCGTGGCGTCGTGCTTCGCCTGTTCGCCGAACTGCTCGAGCGCGGCCCACGCATGGGTGCAGGCCTCGACTGGAAGACCAGCCTGCAGGAGCTCACCGCCGAACGCGGACTCGGTGTGCCCAGCTACGAGATCACCTCCACCGGCCCTGACCACAACAAGGAGTTCACCGCCACCACGGTGATCGCCGGTCGTCCGTACGGTCAGGGTGTCGGCCGCTCCAAGAAGGAAGCCGAGCAGAAGGCCGCAGGCACCGCCTACAAGGCACTCACCGACGAATCCGTCGCCGACGAGATCTGACCTGTGCCCGAACTGCCCGAAGTCGAGGTGGTACGGCGCGGTCTGGCCGAGCACGCGGTCGGTCGTGTCATCGATTCCGTCACCGTCACCCACCCGCGAGCAGTGCGCAGGCACATCGCGGGTGGTGTCGATTTGGCGGCCCGTCTCACCGGGCTGAAGATCGAGAGCGCGCAGCGTCGCGGCAAGTACCTGTGGCTCACCTTCGACGAACCCGATACCGCGCTGGTCGTCCATCTGGGGATGAGCGGTCAGATGCTGGTGCAGCCCGCGGGCGCCCCCGTCGAGAAGCACGCGCACATTCGCGCCGCCCTCGGTGACGGCAGCGAGCTGCGGTTCGTCGATCAGCGCACCTTCGGCGGCTGGGCGCTGGCCGACCTCGTCGAGGTCGACGGCACCGTCGTCCCGGACACGGTCGCCCACATCGCCCGTGATCCGCTGGATCCGCGCTTCGACCGCGAAGCCGTCGTCGCGAAGATCCGCGCCAAGAACACCGAGATCAAGCGGGTGCTGCTCGACCAGACCGTCGTGTCGGGTATCGGCAACATCTACGCCGACGAGGCGCTGTGGCGGGCCGGGCTGCACGGCACCCGGATCGCCGCCGACCTCACCCGGCCGGTGGTGCGCATCCTGCTCGACAGTGTCACCGCGGTGATGAACGAGGCGCTGGCCGTCGGCGGCACCTCCTTCGATGCGCTGTATGTGAACGTGAACGGCGAGTCGGGCTATTTCTCCCGGTCGCTGGCCGCCTACGGGCGGGTGGACGAGCCGTGCGATCGCTGTGGCACGCTGCTGATCCGCGAGCAATTCATGAATCGTTCGTCGTTTTCCTGCCCGAAGTGTCAGCGGAAGCCTCGCCGCCGCTGATCCGGGCGCGCTACGGTTTCTCCTGACAGGTCGTTTCGGACCGGGTCCGTGCAGGAGGACGTTATGCGCAAGCTGACCTATTTCGTGGCATCGACGATCGACGGGTTCATCGCCGCCGAGGACGGGACACTGGACTTCTTCCCGGTGGGCGGCGACCACGGGCCATCGATCACCTCGCAGTACCCCGAGACCCTGCCGACCAAGGTGCGCGAGTCGCGCGGCATCGCGGCGGGCAACGTGTACTTCGACACCGTGATCATGGGCCGCAAGACCCATGACTTCGGGGTGCGCACCGGCACCGCCAGCCCGTACGAGCACCTGCGGCAGTTCGTGGTGTCCACGACGCTGCCCGAGTCGCCAGCGCCAGGGGTCGAGCTGATCACGGCCGATCCGGTCGCCGCCGTCCGGGAGCTGAAACGCGAAGCGGGACTCGGCATCTGGCTGTGTGGCGGCGGTGAGCTGGCGCAGGCGCTGCTGCCCGAGATCGACCAGGTGTTCCTCAAACTGCATCCGGTGGTGCTCGGCACCGGTCGCCCGCTGTTCGGCGGCGGCGCAAAACTGCCCGCGCCGGAACGGTTCCGGGTGATCACCAGCCGCGTGTACGCCGACGGCGTCGCGTTCCTGAAGTACGGCCGGATCAAGTAGCGCACGTGACGTCGGCGGCGAGCCCCGGACCCGTAGCGGCCCTGCGCGAGATCGCGTTCTGGCTCGAACGCGATCGGGCGCAGACCTATCGGGTGAAGGCTTACCGCCGCGCCGCCGATGTCGTCGCCGGGCTGACCGAGGCCGAGCGGGCCGCGCGCGCGAGCGCGCACAGCTGGCACGAGCTGCCCGGCATCGGTCCCAAGACCGCGGCCGTCATCGAACAGGCCTGGACCGGTGCGGTTCCCGACTACCTGGCCGACCTGCGCAAGGCCGCCGCGCCGATCGGTTCGTCGGGCGATCCGCTGCGCGCGCAGCTGCGCGGTGACCTGCACACCCATTCGGACTGGTCCGACGGCGGCAGTCCGATCGCGGAGATGATGGGCGTCGCGGCCGCGCTCGGCCACGAATACTGTGCGCTGACCGATCATTCGCCGCGCCTGACCGTCGCGAACGGCCTGTCCGCGGACCGTCTGCTCCGTCAGCTCGACGTGGTCGCCGAACTCAACGAGCAACTCGCGCCCTTCCGGATCCTCACCGGCATCGAGGTCGACATCCTCGACGACGGCACCCTCGACCAGCGCGCCGATCTGCTCGAACGCCTGGATGTCGTTGTCGCCAGCGTGCATTCGCATCTGCGCGCCGACAGTGCCACCATGACCAAACGCATGGTCTACGCCGTCGCGAATCCGAATGTCGATGTCCTCGGCCACTGCACCGGCCGCCTGGTCACCGGCGGCCGCGGCACCCGCCCCGAATCCAGTTTCGACGCCGAACTCGTCTTCGAGGCCTGCCGCAAGTACGGCACCGCCGTCGAGATCAACTGCCGCCCCGAACGCCGCGACCCGCCCGGGCGCCTCATCGACCTGGCCGTCGACATCGGCTGCTACTTCAGCATCGACACCGACGCGCACGCCCCCGGCCAATTGGCCTGGCAGGGTTACGGATGCGAGCGGGCGGTAGCCTACGGCGTCGAGGCCGAGACAGTGATCAACACCTGGCCGCTCGCGCGGCTGCTGGCGTGGACGACGGAATCCGGTGGGTGAAGAGTTGCCCAACAGCTGATGTCGTTCGGCTGGTCGGATCATTCGCCTGGTAGACATACGAGAACGTAGCGCCGGGGTGGATGAGTGGGGACGCGGTGGGCGAGTTTCCGATCGAGATAGTGCTCTCGGTCATCGGTATCGTGGTGGCCCTCGCGGCGTTTCTGCGGGAGTACGTGCTCGTCGGCAGCAGGCGGCTCGGATACCGGGTGCAGATGGATACGCCGGTCACCGGTGAGATCGAGTTCCCCGCGCCGGGCGGACCCACCGATCCCGATGTCACCGGGGCGCTGCGCAATCTGCGGACGACCGTGGCAGGTAACACGGAGTGGGAGCTCAAGAACCTCTCGCTCGTGCTGGTGCGGATCGAGAACAGCGGGTCGCTGCGCATAGATGACGGCGATTACACGATGAACATGGAGGGGAACGACAAAGTCGGTCTCCAGGTGAGATTTCCCGGCCGCGAGGTGATCGGCCTGGCTGTCACCGAAATCAACGGGGTGCCGCACCCCAATCTGGGGCACAATTCGGGCATCGCGTGGCGCAAGCAGGGAACGGCGACGCCCGCGCAGGACCAGCCTGTCACCCTGGTCGGCATCGTGGATCTGCCGAAGGTGACGCTCGAGCGGGGCCACCACTACAAGGTCCTGGCGGTCCTGAACCGGCCGAACGACAAGGCTGAGACCCCGGAGCCCACGGTGTCCGGCGGTATCAAGGGCGGCCGGGTGGAGCCGACGAAGAGCAACGCGCGTCCGCCCTGGATCCTGATGGCGCTGAGCCTGTTCCTGCTCGTCCTGGTCGTGATCCAGTTGGTGGTCGCCGTGGTGCAACCTGATCCGGCACCGCGTGACTGCGCCGCGGGCGAGCTCACCGTCGTCGGGTCGACGGCGATGGCGCCGATGATCCGCAAGGCCGCGCAGAACTACGAGAAGACCTGCACCGGTGCGCGATTCACCTTCGACTTCGCCGGGACCGAACCCGGACTGCGCGCCCTGACCAAGGCCGGTCCGACACCGGGGATGCTCGCCATCGGCGACGGCACCAAAGGCACCTCGTTCGCCGCGCTCACCGAACTGCCCCTGGCGCGGGCCTCGTTCTCGATGGTGCTGCATCCCGGCGTCGGACTGAAAGACCTGTCCATCCAGCAGATCCGGGACCTGTATCGGGGGAACATCAGGAACTGGAACCAGATCGGCGGACCCGATCTCCCGGTGGTGCTGATCGACCGGACCGCGGGCTCGGGGACGCGCCGCGCGCTGGAGTCGAGACTGCTCGAGGACAACCGCAAGGTGTTCCGCTACACCAGTTGCGTCGGAATGGCCTCGGGTGGCGAGCAGTGCGAGGTCGACGTCACCGAGGAAGTGGCTACGTTCGTTGCCAAAATCCCTGGTGCGGTGGGTTATCTGGAAACCTCGGCGGTCGGCGGTGAGGTCGCGGCCGTCACGATCGACGGGGTGGGCCCCACGCCCGACACGATCCGTTCCGGTGCCTACCGCTTCACCGGTGTCGAGTACGCCTACACTCATGGACCGGTCGCCGGTGATTCGCTGGTGGCCCAGTTCCTGGACTATCTGACGCGGGGTAAGGCCAGGCTTACCATGACCGAGTTCGGCAACATCCCATGTGTCGATCCGGTCGAACCGAAATTCTGTACGCCGTAGACCGCCTCTGACGGCGTAATCTCCTGTCGCGGCACGGAATCGCCGATGCGAAAACCCAGCAAACCACTGGTTTACTCGCCGGTAGCGGGGTACGTTCCTCTACGGCCCCTCTGTTCAGGCGGGCACCCACGTGGTGCGCTCCACGTCTGACCAGGCCAACCATGCCCCATGGACGGCGGTGAAGCTCTCGTCTCCACCCCCGCCGAGGCGGCCATCTCTTGTTCGCGCAAGTGTTGCGAGGTTGTGTCCCTGGAAGGAAGGTCATGAGTGCAGATACGTCGGCAATGTCGCCGACCGGGTTCTCCACGTCCGATCTCTACGCGATCGAGCACAACGGCGGCCCACTGCGGATCGCGATGGTGGTTCCACCGTATTTCGATGTGCCTCCCAAGGCGTACGGCGGCGTCGAGGCCGTCGTAGCCGATCTGGTCGATTCGCTCTGTGAGCGCGGCCATCACGTCACCCTGTTCGGTGCGGGCGAGCCGGGTACCAAGGCGAATTTCGTCCCGCTGTGGGACCGGATCGTCCCGGAACGACTCGGTGATCCGTTCCCCGAGGTGGTGCACGCCCTGCGGGTGCGCCGCGCGATCGAGCGCCTGGCCGAGACCGAAGGTATCGACCTGGTCCACGATCACACCTTCGCGGGCCCGCTGAACGCGCCCGCCTACGCCAATCTCGGCCTGCCGACCTTGGTCACCGTGCACGGTCCCGTGCAGGACGAGTGCTACGACTACTACCGCGAACTGGGCGAGGAATGCTCGCTCGTCGCGATCAGTGACAGGCAGCGCGAACTCGCGCCCGATCTGCCGTGGGTAGGACGCGTGCACAACGCACTGCGGCCGGATCTGTGGCCGTTCCAGACCGAGAAGCAGGACTACGCGCTGTTCCTCGGCCGCTTCCACATGGACAAGGGCCCGCATCTGGCGCTCGACGCCGCCCACGCGGCCGGAATCCCGCTCATCCTGGCGGGCAAGTGTTCCGAGCCGCATGAGAAGGCCTACTTCGAGGAGTACGTGCGCCCGCGGCTGACCGACGACGATCATGTATTCGGTCTCGCCGACGCGACGGCCAAGCGTAAACTGTTGTCCGGAGCACGGTGTCTGCTGTTCCCCATTTGCTGGGAGGAGCCGTTCGGCATGGTGATGATCGAGGCAATGGTCTGCGGAACGCCGGTGGTCGCGTTGCGCGGCGGCGCGGTGGCCGAGGTGCTGGTCGACGGCGTCACCGGACGCATCTGTGAGGAGCCGGACGAGTTGCCCGGCGCCATCGCGGAAGTCGCGACGTTCGATCCGGCGGACTGCCGGGCGCACGTCGAGGCGAATTTCGGCGCCGACACCCTCGGCGGTGGCTACGAGCAGGTGTACCGGCAATTGTTGGCCCGCACCGCGATCGGGTACGGCAGCGCGTTCGACGCGATGCCGATGCCGTTCGGGGCGGCGGTCAGCGGGCGCGTATGAGCCTGAACAGCGCGTCGCCGCCGAGCCCGCTCAACGCGGGGGAACCCGCGGGGCTCGGCGGCAACGGCGGCAACGTCACCCTCGTCGAAGGCGGCACGTTCTGCCTGTCGGACCGGCTCGGCGACATCGAGCCGGGCAAGCCGCAGGGCCTGTTCTTCCGTGACGCCAGGGTGATTTCGCGCTGGGAGCTGATGATCGACGGCAGACGGCCCGAACCGCTGTCTGTGCTGAGCCCGGAGGCCTTCGCGGCACGGTTCGTGCAGCGAAGGCCGCCGCAGCAGGGCAGGGCCGACAGCACCCTGCTCGTCGTGCGCGATCGCCTCGTCGCCGAAGGCATGCACGAGCTCATCACGCTGGAGAATATGAGCCGCGAGGCCACCGCGGTAGTGATCGAACTGCACGTCGACGCCGATTTCGTCGACCTGTTCTCGGTGAAGGAAGGCCGGATGAACGGCCACCGGGCGGAGATGACGACCGCCGACGGCGAGCTGCTGCTGCACGACCGGGCCGACCTGTCGCGCGGGCTCGCGCTCACCTCGACCGTCGAGCCGATGGTGCTGAACGGCACCATGATCTGGCGCGTCGTCGTCCCCGCGGGCGGACGCTGGCAGACCGAGATCACCGCCCAGCCCGCGGGCGCCGCGCAGCGCCCGCAGACCCAGGGCACCCCGGGCGAGCGGTACCGGGCCAGCGAGCCGGTGCGCAAGATCCAGGCGTGGCGGGCCACCGCCACCGACATCGCCGCCGATTCCGGACTGCTCAACCAGATACTGCGGCGCAGCGAAAGTGATTTGGGCGCCTTGCAGATCCAGCCCGACTCGGGCACCGGCAGGCCGTTCGTCGCGGCGGGCGCACCCTGGTTCATGACACTGTTCGGCCGGGACTCCCTGCTCACGGCATGGATGTCGCTGCCGCTGGAAACCGATCTCGCCCTCGGCACGCTGCAGCAGCTGGCCGAATTGCAGGGCCAGACGGTCGATCCGCTGGTGGAGGAGGAACCGGGCCGGATCATGCACGAGATGCGGCGCGGTCCCGCGGTCGGGCAGGTACTGGGCGGCCAGATCTACTACGGAACCGTCGACGCCACACCGCTGTTCGTGATGCTGCTCGCCGAATGCCTGCGCTGGGGCGCCGAACCGGCCTCCATCGCGACCTTGCTGCCCGCGGCGGACGCGGCGATCGGCTGGATCACCGACTTCGGTGACCGCGACGACGACGGTTTCGTCGAATACGTGCGCGCCACCGATCGCGGTCTGATCAACCAGGGCTGGAAGGACAGCTTCGACGGGATCAACGACGCCGCAGGACATATCGCGCAGGCGCCGATCGCGCTGTGCGAGGTGCAGGGGTATGTGTACGCGGCGTACCTGGCCAGGGCCGAGCTGGCCGACGCGTTCGACGATCCCGCGCTGGCCGGTCGAATGCGCGAACGCGCGGCCGATCTGCGGACCAAGTTCGCGGAGCAGTTCTGGCTACCCCAGTGCGGCTGGTACGCCGTGGCATTGGACGGCAGCAAGCGGCAGGTCGACGCGTTGACCAGCAATGCCGCGCACTGTCTCTGGTCGGGCATCGCCACCGACGAGCACGCCGAGCTCCTGATCGAGAACCTGGCCAAGGCGGAGATGGATTCCGGCTTCGGCCTGCGTACCCTGGCGTCGAACATGGGCGCCTACAACCCGATGAGCTATCACAGCGGGTCGGTGTGGCCGCACGACACGGCGATCGCGGTCGCCGGGCTCATGCGGTACCAGCACGTGCCGGGCGCGGTGGAACTGGCGACCAAGCTCTCGGCCGGTCTGCTCGACGCCGCTGCCGCGTTCGACGGCAGGCTGCCCGAGTTGTTCTGCGGTTTCCCGCGGACCCGCTTCGCGGCGCCGGTGCCCTATCCCACCTCGTGTTCGCCGCAGGCGTGGGCGAGTGCGGCGCCGTTGCTGCTGGTGCGCTCGTTCCTCGGGCTCGACCCCGACGTGCCCGCCCGGACCCTGACCTTGCGGCCGCAGGTGCCGCCGTCCTGGGGATGCGTGCGGATGTCGGAGTTCCGGCTCGGCGAGGTCACCGTCGATATCGAGGTCTGCGGGTCCGCGGTCACCGTGACGGGTCTGCCCGAGGGCTGGGCGCTGATCACCGACGAGGACGAGTAGCGCGTCAGGGCCGGATCCGTGGGATCCGGCCCTGATCGCAGTATTCAGCCCTGGAACGGGAAGCGTTCGTCCAGTGCGAGATTGAGCTCGAGAACGTTCACCCGCGGCTCACCGAGGAAACCGAGCGTGCGCCCGTCGGTGTGCGCGTCCAGCACCGCGCGAACCTGGTCCGCGGTGATGCCGCGCGCCTTCGCCACCCGCTCGACCTGGATGGCCGCGTACTCGGGGGAGATGTGCGGGTCGAGGCCGCTGCCGCTGGCCGTGACCGCGTCGGCGGGCACCGCGGCGTCGGCGGGGGCATCACCGAGGATCGGGATGATCCGGCCGGTCGAGTAGTCTCCGCCCTCCTGTGCGCACTCCACGGCGACGCCGCGGAACGTGGCGAGGAACGGCCGCGCCGGGCAGAGCTCGTTGACGCTGACCACCTGCGCCGGCCGCGACACGTCGCCGTCGGTGTCACGCGGGCCGATCACCGAGAGAACCGCGCCCACACCGTCTTTCGTGCAGAACTGGCGGGCGCCGTCGACCCCCTCACGGTCGCCGACCTCCTTGGAGCGGCTGCACACGGTGGTGAGCAGGCTGGGGCGGGCGGCGGTGTCGACGATGTCCTCCGGGCCCAGATTGCTCGCCGCGGTGGACAGCGGATCGTAGCCGTCGCCCGCGGCCGACGGGCGGCTCTGGAAGTACTGCACCATGGCCTCGCCGTCGGCGTCGGTGAACGACTGCCCGATCAGGCTGGAGCCCACCAGCTTTCCGTCGCGCTCGAGGAGCGAGCCGTCGGCCTTGTCGTTCAGTCCGGGCAGTTGCGCGACCGCGAAAACCGCGACGGGGTACACGATTCCGGTGATCACCGTCAGCACGAGCAGGGCGCGCAGGGCGGCCAGGTGCTGGCGGATCCAGGTTGACATACGCATTTCAGGACATCCCGGGGAGGAGTTGGACGAGCAGGTCGATGATCTTGATGCCGATGAACGGCGCGATGATGCCGCCCAGGCCGTAGATCGTCAGGTTGCGGCTCAACAGCTTCGAGGCATTGCTCGGCCGGTAGTTGACACCGCGCAGCGCCAGCGGGATGAGCGCCACGATGATGATCGCGTTGAAGATGACCGCCGACAGGATCGCCGACTGCGGGCTGGCCAGGCGCATGATGTTGAGCGCGTCCAGGCCGGGGAACAGCGCGACGAACAACGCGGGAATGATCGCGAAGTACTTGGCGATGTCGTTGGCGATGGAGAACGTGGTGAGCGCGCCACGGGTGATCAGCAGTTGCTTGCCGATCTCGACGATCTCGATCAGCTTGGTCGGGTCCGAATCCAGATCGACCATATTGCCCGCCTCTTTGGCGGCCGAGGTGCCGGTGTTCATCGCCACGCCCACGTCGGCCTGGGCCAGGGCGGGGGCGTCGTTGGTGCCGTCACCGGTCATGGCGACCAGGCGGCCGCCGTCCTGTTCGGACTTGATCAGGGCGAGCTTGTCCTCCGGCGTCGCCTCGGCGAGGAAGTCGTCCACGCCCGCTTCGTCGGCGATCGCTTTGGCGGTCAACGGGTTGTCGCCGGTGATCATCACCGTGCGGATGCCCATGCGGCGCATCTCGTCGAAGCGTTCCCGCATGCCCTGTTTGACGACGTCCTTGAGATGGATGACGCCGAGCAGCCGCGGGGTGCCGTCCTTGACCTCGCCGACCATCAGCGGCGTGCCGCCCGAGGCCGAGATGCCGTCGACGATCGCCGTGGCATCGCCGGGGACCGAACCACCCTGGGCCCGAACCCATTCGATCACCGCACCCGCTGCCCCCTTGCGCAGCTGGTGCCCGTCGGCGAGGGTGACACCCGACATGCGGGTCTGCGCGGTGAACTCCACCCAGGTGGCACCGGGCAGCTCGCCGGCGGAACGTTCCCGCTTGTTGAACGTCTGCTTGGCGAACACGACGATCGACCGCCCCTCCGGCGTCTCGTCGGCCAGGCTCGACAGCTGCGCGGCGTCGGCGAGCTCGTCGTCGAGAATGCCTGGCATCGGGACGAATTCGGCCGCCTGCCGGTTGCCGAGGGTGATGGTGCCGGTCTTGTCGAGCAGCAGCGTGTTCACATCACCGGCGGCTTCCACCGCGCGACCCGACATGGCCAGCACATTGCGCTGCACGAGGCGGTCCATGCCTGCGATGCCGATGGCCGAGAGCAGCGCGCCGATGGTGGTCGGGATGAGGCAGACCAGCAGCGAGACCATCACGATGCCGGTGATGCCGTGCGCGTCCAGCGCCGAAGTGTCCGGCACGCCGGGGTTGTTCGACTTGGCGAAGATCGCGAGGGGCTGCAGCGTGGTGACCGCGAAGACGAAGATGATCGTGAGCGCGGCCAGCAGGATGTTGAGCGCGATCTCGTTCGGTGTCTTCTGGCGGCTGGCGCCCTCGACGAGCGCGATCATCTTGTCGATGAAGCTGGCGCCGGGCTCCTGGGTGATCTTGACGACGATCCGGTCCGAGAGCACGGTGGTGCCGCCGGTGACGGCCGACCGATCGCCGCCGGATTCGCGGATGACCGGGGCGGATTCGCCGGTGATGGCCGATTCGTCCACCGAGGCGATGCCTTCGACGACATCGCCGTCACCGGGGATGACCTGGCCTGCCTCGACGACGACGTGGTCACCGCGGCGCAGTTCGGTCGCGGCGACCCGTTCCTCGATGATGCGGCCGCTGGGAGTCCAGTCGGCCAAGCGGCGAGCGACGGTGTCGGTCTTGGCCTTTCGCAGGGTGTCGGCCTGGGCTTTACCACGCCCTTCGGCGACGGCCTCGGCCAGGTTGGCGAATACCACTGTCAGCCACAGCCACACCACGATCGCCCAGGCGAAGAAGCTCGGATCGGCGATGGCGAGAATGGTCGACCACACCGCGCCGATCTCGACGATCAGCATCACGGGGTTCTTCCACAGCGTGCGCGGATCGAGTTTGCGCAGGGCGCCGGGCAGCGAAGTGAGCAGCAGCTTCGGCTCGAGGACGCCCTTCTGGACACCCTTGGTGCGGTGCTCGGGCCGCGGCGCGGCCGGTGTTTCGAGGGTGGGACTTGTCATCTCAGTGGATTCCTTCGGCGAGCGGCCCGAGCGCGAGGGCGGGCAGGAAGGTGAGCGCGACCAGGATCACCGTCACGCCGACGACCATGCCGACGAACTGCGGCCGGTGCGTCGGCAGCGTGCCGATCGACGCGGGAGTGGTGCCCTGCTGGGCCAGTGAACCGGCCAGAGCCAGGACGAAGATGATCGGCAGGAACCGGCCGAACACCATCGCCAGGCCGAGCGCGGTATTGAACCACTCGGTGTTGCCGGTGAGTCCGGCGAAGGCGGAACCGTTGTTGTTGGCCGCGGAGGTGAAGGCGTACAGCACTTCCGAGAGACCGTGCGGGCCGCTGTTGAGCATGCTCGCCCGCTGGCCGGGCAGCGCCATCGCGATCGCGGTGCCGATCAGCACGATCAGCGGGCTCACCAGGAAATAGGAAGCGGCCAGCTTGATTTCGCGCGGCGTGATCTTCTTGCCGAGGTACTCGGGGGTGCGCCCGACCATCAGGCCCGCCACGAACACCGTGATCACGGCGAGGATCAGCATGCCGTACAGACCGGAGCCGACACCGCCGGGCGCCACCTCGCCCAGCTGCATGTTGAACATCGTCATCAGGCCGCCGAGGCTGGTGTAGGAATCGTGGAACGAGTTCACCGCACCCGTCGAGGTGAGGGTGGTCGCGCCCGCGAAGGTGGCCGAATCGGCAACGCCGAAGCGGGTTTCCACGCCCTCCATGGACGCGCCGATCGCGGTCGGCACGGTGCCGTGGTGCTGCAGCTGGAACAGGTTGGTCAGCGCGATGCTGGTCAGTGCGATCGTGCCCATCACCGCCACGATCGCGTACCCCTGCTTGGTGCTGCCTATCATCCGGCCGAACGTGCGCGGCAGCGAGAAGGCGATCACCATCAGCAGGAAGATCTCCAGGAAGTTCGTCCAGGTGCTCGCGTTCTCGAACGGATGCGCGGAGTTGGCGTTGTAGAAGCCGCCGCCGTTGGTGCCGAGCTCCTTGATGACCTCCTGGCTGGCGACCGGGCCACCGGTCAGCGTCTGCTGGACGCCACCGAGGGTCTGTGCGACCTGATCGTGCAGGTGGAAGTTCTGGATGACACCGCCCGCGACCAGGACGATCGCGAAGACGAACGCGATCGGCAGCAGGATGCGCAGGGTGCCGCGCACCAGGTCGACCCAGAAGTTGCCGAGCTCACCGGTGTGGCGGCGGGCGAAGCCGCGCACCAGCGCCACCGCCACCGCCATGCCGACGGCCGCGGAGACGAAGTTCTGCACCGCCAGGCCGGCCATCTGCACCAGATGACCCTGGGTCGACTCACCGGAGTAGTTCTGCCAGTTGGTGTTGGTGACGAAGCTGACCGCGGTGTTCCATGCCAGCGCCGGGGTCATCTCGGTGCCGGGATCGTTCAGGTGCAGCGGCAGCGCGCCCTGCACCAGCTGAAAGAAGAACAGGAACAGGATGCCGACCGCCGAGAACGCCAGCACACTGCGGGCGTAGACCGGCCAGGTCTGCTCGACCTCGGGTTTCGCGCCGATGGCGCGGTAGATCAGCCGCTCGGCGCTGCAGTGCTTGTCACTGCTGTAGACCCGGTACATGTAGTCGCCGAGCGGCACATGCACCAGGGCCAGCGTGATGACCAGGGCCGCCACGAAGACGATCCCCGCTGTTGTCGTGTTCACCTAGAACCTCTCGGGGAAGAGCAGCGCCGCGACCATGTACACGGCGACGAGGACGGCCAGAACCAGACCGACAAGGTTCGCGATCACAGCTTCTCCACTCCCCGCTGGATCACGCCCAGCAGCGCGAAGATCGCCACGGTGAGCACCGTGAACACCACGACAGACATTTCCAACCTCCTTGCGCTCCGAGGTGAAGCGCCTAGGTGAGTGAAACGCCGGATCAGGCCTCGGCGTGGTTTCCTTACGACTCCTTAGCGCCGGGCGGCACGGCCTTTGCGGAATGTTGACGCGATGCCCGGTGGCGGGTGTGAGGATGCCGTCAAGGCGGGCCGGATAGCCGTCAACACTCCGTAAAGATCGAGATCAGGCGATATTCGCGCGGATACAAAGGTGTGCACCGGCGGGCGCCGCCGGTCCCTTGCTCATGGAAAGTGAGATCGCGGTGTCTGTGGTGACTCTCGCGGTGATCTTCGGATTCGTCGCATCGCTGCTGCTGATCCGGGTGCTCGGCCGGATCGATACTTCACACGCTCCGATGGTGACCGTCGGTGTGTTGCCGGTGCGCCCGCAGGCTCCGGAGCGCCGGCACGCGATGATGGACAGGTGAAACGCGGACTGCTGCGCATCTACCTCGGTGCGGCGCCGGGCGTCGGCAAGACCTACGCCATGCTCGGCGAAGCGCATCGGCGGCTGGAACGCGGCCGCGATGTGGTCGCGGCCCTCGTGGAGACGCACGGCAGGAAGAAGACCGCCGAACTGCTGGAGGGCATCGAGCGGATTCCGACGAAACTGATCGAGTACCGGGGGACCGAGCTGCCCGAGCTCGACGTCGATGCTGTGCTGGCCCGCAAGCCCGCGGTGGTGCTCGTCGACGAGCTCGCGCACACCAACGCGCCGGGCAGCGTGCACGAGAAGCGATGGCAGGACGTGGAGCAGTTGCTCGACGCGGGCATCGACGTCATCTCGACGGTCAACGTGCAGCACCTCGAGAGCCTCAACGACGTGGTCCAGCAGATCACCGGCATCGAGCAGCGCGAGACCGTCCCCGACGCCGTCGTGCGCGCCGCCGACCAGGTGGAGCTCGTCGACCTCACGCCGGAGGCGTTGCGGCGCAGGCTCTCGCACGGCAATGTCTACGCCGCCGACAAGGTCGACGCGGCACTGCGCAACTACTTCCGCCCCGGCAACCTGACCGCGCTGCGTGAACTCGCGCTGCTGTGGCTGGCCGATCAGGTCGACGCCGCGCTCGCCAGATACCGGGCCGACCACAAGATCACCGAGCTGTGGGAGGCCCGCGAGCGGGTGGTCGTCGCGGTGACCGGCGGCCCGGAATCGGAGACGGTCGTGCGCCGGGCGGGGCGGATCGCGTCGAAGTCCAGCGCCGATCTCGTCGTGGTGCACGTGGTGCGCGGCGACGGGCTGGCCGGGGTGTCGACCGAGCGGATGGCCAAGCTGCGCGAACTCGCCGCCGGTCTCGACGCGTCGTTGCACACCGTCACCGGTGACGACGTGCCCACCGCGCTGCTCGAGTTCGCGCGCGAAGTCAACGCCACCCAGCTGGTGCTCGGAACCTCGCGGCGGTCGCGGTGGGCCAGGATGCTCGACGAGGGCATCGGGTCCACCGTGGTGCAGCGGTCCGGGAAGATCGACGTGCACATGGTGACCCACGAGGAAGCCAACCGCGGGGTGCGCAGGCATTGGCTGCGGCCGCGCCGGCCGGTCACCGCGTGGCTGGCCGCGATCGTCGTTCCGGTGCTGGTGAGCGTGATTTGCGGGCTCTTCCTCGACGGCTGGCTGAAGCTGGGCGGGCTCAGCGCCATGTTCTTCGTCGGCGTCGTCGCGGTGGCGCTGTTCGGTGGCGTGGTCCCCGCCGGGCTGTCGGCGCTGCTGTCGGGGTTGCTGCTGAACTGGTACTTCACCGCGCCGCGCTACAGCTTCACCATCGCCGAGCCGGACAACTTCGTCACGGTGGTCGTGCTGCTCATCGTCGCCGTCGCCGTCGCGGCCCTGGTCGACGTGGCGGCCAAGCGGACGGTACAGGCGCGCAAGGCCTCTCGCGAAGCGGAGCTGCTGACGATGTTCGCCGGTTCGGTGCTGCACGGCGCCGACCTGTCGAAGCTGCTCGAGCAGGTTCGCGAGACCTACGGACAGCGCGCGGTGAGTGTGCAGTGCGGCGACCAGATCGTCGCCGCGGTGGGGACGGAGCCGCCGCTGCGGCCGTCGGAGGCCGAGACCGTCATCGAGGCGGGTGACGCGCAGAGCCACCTGCTGCTGGCGGGCCGGTCGATCGACTCCACCGACCGGCCGGTGCTCAACGCGGTCGCCAATCAGGCGGTCGGGCTGGTCCGGCAGGCGAGGCTGGCCGAGGAGGCCAGTGCGGCGGCGGCGCTGCTGGAAGCCGATCGGCTCCGCCGGGCGCTGCTGTCGGCGGTCAGCCACGATCTGCGTACACCGCTGGCCGGTGCGAAAGCGGCCGTGTCCAGCCTGCGCAGCGACGACATCGAGTTCTCGCCGGAGGACACCGGTGAGCTCCTGGAAGCGATCGAGGAGTCGGTCGACCAGCTGACGGCGCTGGTGGGCAATCTGCTCGACTCCTCGCGCCTGGCCGTCGGCGTCGTCACGCCGCAGTTGCGGCAGGTGTACATGGACGAAGCGGTGCATCGTGCGCTGGTCAGCGTCGGCATGGGTACTCGCGGCGTGCGCCGGGCGGCGATGGACCGGGTGAAGGTCGAGGTCGGGGAGGTCTCCGTCCTCGCCGACCTTGGACTGCTCGAGCGCGTGCTCGCCAATCTGATCGACAACGCGCTGCGCCACTCCGGCCGCGAGACACCGGTGCGGGTCACCGCCGAACACGACAGCGACCGGGTGTCGATCGCCGTCGTCGATTTCGGCCCCGGCGTCCCGGCGGGCACTGAGGAGCAGCTGTTCGAGCCTTTCCAGCGCCTCGGCGACCGTGACAACACCACCGGCGTCGGCCTCGGCCTGTCGGTGGTGCGCGGCTTCGTCGAAGCGATGGGCGGCACCGTCCACGCCGAACCGACGCCGGGCGGCGGTCTGACGATGCTCGTCGACCTGCCGTCGGGTGTACCTCTGGCGCCCGACCTCACCGCCGAACCGGACGGGACTACAGAATGAACGTGCGAACATGGGTAACTCACCGGGCACGGGCTCACGCGGGCGTGAACCCGACCGCAAGCCGCCGACCCGATGTCCCCACGCACCCGAGCCTGGCCAGAAGCCCCGGAGAGGCGGAACAGTGAAGAATCAGGCTCCGGCCGCCACCAAAGTGTTGGTGGTCGACGACGAGCCACAGATCGTGCGGGCCTTGCGAATCAACCTGTCGGTGCGTGGGTACGAGGTGATCACCGCGGGCAACGGTGCGGCCGCCTTGCGCGCCGCCGCCGAGAAGCACCCCGATGTCATCGTTCTCGATCTGGGTCTGCCCGATATGGACGGCATCGAGGTCCTCGCCGGGCTACGCGGCTGGACCTCCGCGCCGGTGCTGGTGCTCTCGGCGCGCACCGATTCCGCCGACAAGGTCGAAGCGCTCGACGCGGGCGCCGACGACTATGTCACCAAACCGTTCGGCATGGACGAGCTGCTGGCCCGGCTGCGCGCGGCGGTCCGGCGCGGGGCGACCGATGTCGACAGCGTCGACCCGGTGGTGGTCACCGACTCGTTCACGGTCGACCTGGTCGCCAAGAAGGTCACCAAGCAGGGCGAATCCGTGCATCTGACGCCCACCGAGTGGGGGATGCTCGAGATGCTGGTGCGCAATCGCGGAAAGCTGGTGGGGCGCAAGGAACTCCTGCGTGAGGTGTGGGGTCCCGCCTATGCCACCGAGACCCACTACCTGCGGGTCTATCTCGCCCAGCTGCGGCGCAAACTCGAGGACGACCCGGCCAACCCGCGGCACCTGCTGACCGAGGCGGGCATGGGGTACCGCTTCCAGGAGTGAGCGTGCCCCGGATCACTCCGCCGGAATGCCGTCCTGGGTGTAGACGTTCCCAGGCGTGAATCGTCTTCGACGCGAATGGCAGGATCAGGCTATGGCTGAGCAGAACGCACCCGTGACCACCGCCCCGACCGAACTGTGGGTCGAGCGCACCGGAACCAGGGCCTACACCGGGCGCAGCAATCGCGGCGCGGAGGTCCTGATCGCCTCGCAGGGCGTCGAAGGCGCGTTCACCCCCGGTGAGCTGCTCAAGATCGCACTCGCCGCCTGCACCGGCCTCAGCTCCGACCTGCCGCTCTCGCGCCGCCTCGGCGACGACTTCGACGCCACCATCCGGGTCTCCGGCGACGCCGACCGGGAGAACGAGCTGTACCCGCAGATCGACGAGGTCGTCGAACTGGATCTGTCCGAGCTGGACGAGGCCGCGCGCGAGCGACTACTGGTCACCGTGCAGCGCGCCGTCGACAAGGTGTGCACCGTGGGCCGCACCCTCAAGGCGGGCACCAAGGTGACCTTGAACTTCGACATCGACGCATGAGCGAGACGGTGCGGTTGAGCGCCTGGGTGCACGGGATGGTGCAGGGGGTGGGTTTCCGCTGGTGGACCCGCTCGCGCGCACTGGAACTCGGGCTCACCGGCTTCGCCCGCAACCACAGTGACGGCCGGGTGCACGTTGTCGCCGAAGGGCCGCGAACGGCGGACGAGAAGCTGCTGGAACTGCTACGGTCCGGCCATGCACCTGGCCGGGTCGACCTGGTTGTGGAAAGCTGGGAGCCCGCGCGGGGCGACATGACGGGATTCGAGGAGCGCTAGTGGTGACTTCGGGGGCTAGGGGGCGGCAGCGGTGAGCACACAGAACCCTGGTCCGCCCGATCAACCTGGTGAGCCCCCGAATGGTGGCTCCGGGCAGTCGCCGTGGCAGCCACCGGATCCCGGTGCGGGCTGGCCGCCGATGCCGCAGCAGCCGCCCGGCGCGCCGGAACCCGAGGGCGAGTCCCCACGGCCGGGCCGGATGGCCAGGCAGGAACCCGGTGTGACCCAGCCGCGCCCGCCTACGGTCGGCGAGGCACGGGCCCGCGACAAGGCGCGCAAGCAGGCCGAGCAGGCCCAGCGCGCGGCGGCCGAGGCCGCGGAAGCCAAGCGGCGCACCAGGAAACGCGTGATGATCGGCGGCGTCGCCGTCGTCGGTGTCGCCGCGCTGGTCGGCGGTGGCTACCTGGCCTACCGGGCGGTCACCGCGCCGGACCAGGTGACCGCCTCCTGCGTGCAGATCGATCAGAACGGCAACGAAGTCGTCGTCCCGGACGACAATTGCGGCGAGGGCAAGTCCAACTTCCGCAGCGACACCAGTCACGGCGGCGGTGGCAGCCTGATCCTGCTCGGCTGGCCGCAGTACCGGTACCACTACGGCGGCACGCCCACCATCGGCAAACCGCCGGTCGGCGGCAGCTCGGTGAAACCGCGCAACGCGACCATCACCACCAAGAGCGGCACCACGATCCAGCGCGGCGGGCTCGGCAGCAAGTCGACCGGCGGGAGCGGGTCCTAGTGCGGCGGGTGGTGAGTACGCCGCGACCGGGCTGGCAGCAGATCATCGAGAGTCAGGGCCTGGTCTACGGCGCGCCCGGCCGCGATGCCAGCGGGCAGCCGCGACCGTACTGGGACGAATCGGTGCACTACGAGTTCTCGATGGACGAGATCCTCGCGCTGGAAGCCGATGTGGAACTGCTGCAGTCGATGTGCCTGCACGCGGCCGAGCACGTGGTGCTCACCGAGCGCTACGCCGATTTCGGTCTGCCGGAATGGAGCTGGGGGCCGATCGCCGAATCCTGGCGCCGCAGTGACCCGTACGTGTACGGGCGCTTCGATCTGCGCTACGACGCGCGCCGTCCGGCCAAGCTGCTCGAGTACAACGCCGACACCCCGACCTCGCTGCTCGAGGCCGCGATCATCCAGTGGCACTGGTTACAGCAGGTGTATCCCGGTGGCGACCAATGGAATTCGCTGCACGAGAAGCTGGTGGAACGCTGGACCGGGCTGCGCGCCGTGCTGCCAGGCACCGAGCTGCACTTCACCTGGTCGGGCGCGGACGCCACCGGCGAGGACAACGTGACCACCGCCTACATGCAGGAGACGGCGGCCGAGGCGGGCTTCGACACGGTCGCGCTGCCGATCGAGGAGATCGGTTACGACACCGAGCTGCACCGGTTCGTCGATCTGGCCGAGGCGCCGATCGAATCGGTCTTCAAGCTGTATCCGTGGGAGTGGATCCTCGACGACGACTTCGGCAAGCGCGTGGTCGAGAGCCTGCCCACCACCGCCTGGATCGAACCGCTGTGGACGACGCTGCTCAGCAACAAGGCGCTGCTCGCCGTCCTGTGGGAGATGTACCCCGGCCACCCGAACCTGTTGCCCGCCTACCTCGACAGCCCGCACGAGCTCACCGAATACATCCGCAAACCCAAGCTCGGCCGCGAGGGCGCCAACATGACCATCGTCGGTCCCGGCATGGAGACCGCGACCGGCGGCGTCTACGGCGCCGAGGGCTTCGTCTACCAATTGCTCGACCCGCTCCCGGAATTCGACGGCATGCGCCCGGTGCTGGGCGCCTGGGTCGTCGGTGACACGGCGGCGGGCCTCGGTATCCGCGAGACGGCAGGCCTGATCACCGATGACGGTGCCGCGTTCGTCCCGCACCGCATCGTCGACTGACCCGTGACAACCCACCCTTGTTCGAAAGGACCACGATGACCGCCCTCGCCCTGGAATCGGGTTATTGGAGCGCGCTCGGTGAAGGCGTCGGCGCCATCATCCTGTACTGCCTGATCGGCCTGGCGCTGATGCTGATCGGCTTCTTCGCCATCGACCTGACCACGCCGGGCAAGCTGCGCGACCTGGTCGTCGCGGGCAAGCCCAACGCGCTGATCGTGTCCGCCGCGGGCATGGTGAGCATGGCGTTCATCGTCGTGTTCGCCGTGCTGGCCACCGGCGGGGTCAACAAGCTCTCGGAAGGGCTGATCGCCGCGGTCGTCTACGGCCTGGTCGGCATCGTGGCGCAGGTGATCTCGGTGCGGGTGATCGAGAAGGTCACCGGCATCGACATCGGCCGCACGCTGCACGCCGAGACCTACACCCCCGAGGTGCTCGTGGTCGCCGCCGCGCACTTCGCGCTCGGTCTCGTGGTGGCCTTCGCCATCCTCTGATCCGCCGCACGCGGGTTGACATTACACAGTGGAGGGTGGAGGCTGGAACCAATACTCCACTGTGGTTGGTGAACGAGAGGATGTCGGCATGGACATCACCCCCGGCACACGCGCGTCCGATGCCGAGCGCAACGCGATCGTCACCCAGCTGGGCACCCATTTGGCCGACGGGCGCCTCGACCTGGCCGAGTACGACCAGCGCGTCGCCAAGGTCTACGCGACCACCACGCGCGACGAGCTCGCGGTCGTCCTGTCCGACCTGCCACCGCTGACGAAACAGGCCACCGCACCCGCCGAGCGCCAACCCGGCAAGCGCATCCCGGTCTGGCAGCGCATCGAGGCGGGTAGCTGGCTCGGCGTCAGCGTGATCGTGCTGGTCATCTGGGGTCTGATCTCGCTCACCGCGGGTGAGCTCACCTATTTCTGGCCGATGTGGGTCATCGGCCCGTGGGGCGCTGTCCTGCTGTTCCGTGTGATCACCGGCTGGGAAGCGACGCCGGGCACCCAGACCCACCTTCGCCAGCTCCAGCGGCAGATGAAGCACGCCCAGCACATGGACCCGCACAACCCGGATCGCCCGCACCGACACTGAACGGCCGGTAGCGGCGGGTAAGCTCACGCGAGCACATGGGTAATTCGTCGGGTACCGGCTATCCGGCTCGATGCCACCACCGCCGACCGCGTGTCTCAATCCTCTCGCACCTAGGTCTGGCCTGAATCCCGGAGAGGCGGGCCAGCCTTGCACCTGAAGAGCCTGACGTTGAAGGGGTTCAAGTCCTTCGCGTCCGCGACCACGCTGCGCTTCGAACCGGGGATCACCTGCGTCGTCGGGCCGAACGGGTCCGGTAAATCGAACGTCGTCGACGCCCTCACGTGGGTGATGGGTGAGCAGGGTGCCAAGGCGTTGCGGGGCGGCAAGATGCAGGACGTCATCTTCGCCGGCACGACCGGGCGCGCGGCGCTCGGGCGCGCCGAGGTGACGCTGACGATCGACAATTCCGACGGCGCGCTGCCGATCGACTATGCCGAGGTGTCGATCACCCGGCGGATGTTCCGCGACGGCGCGGGCGAGTACGAGATCAACGGCAGCAGCTGCCGGCTGATGGATGTGCAGGAACTGTTGTCGGACTCCGGTATCGGGCGCGAGATGCACGTCATCGTCGGTCAGGGCCAGCTCTCGGCGATTCTGGAGTCCCGGCCGGAGGATCGGCGCGCGTTCGTCGAAGAGGCCGCGGGTGTGCTCAAGCACCGCAGGCGCAAGGAGAAGGCGGTCCGCAAGCTCGACGCGATGCAGGCCAACCTCGCCCGGCTCACCGACCTCACCACCGAACTGCGCCGCCAGCTCAAGCCGCTCGGCAGGCAGGCCGAGGTGGCGCGGCGCGCGCAGACCGTGCAGGCCGACCTGCGCGACGCGCGGCTGCGGCTGGCCGCCGACGACCTGGTCACCCGCCGCCACGAGCTGGAGTCCCAGCTCAGCAAGGAGGCCTACGCCCGCGAGCAGCAGATCACCGTGCAGTCCGCGCTCGACGCCGCCAATGCCGCACTCGCCCAGCAGGAGTTCCAGCTGTCGCGGCTGAGCCCGAGCGCCGAGGCGGCCGCGCAGACCTGGTTCCAGCTCTCGGCGCTGGCCGAGCGGGTCAATGCCACCATCCGCATCGCCGGTGACCGGGCCAGGCACCTGCACACCGAGGCACCCGTCGGCACCGGCCGCGACCCCGACCAGCTCGAGGCCGAGGCCGACCGGATCGAGGCCGAGGAAGCCGAACTGCGCTACGCGGTGGAGATGGCCACCGAAACCCTCGAAGCCGCCCGTGAGGCCCTCGCCGATCGCGAGTACGCGGCCAAGGCCGCCGAGCAGGCGCATCTGGCCGCCGTGCGCGCCATCGCCGACCGCCGCGAAGGCCTGGCCCGGCTCTCCGGTCAGGTCGAGAACCTGCGCACCAGGGCCCAATCGGTCGACGCCGAGATCGCCCGCCTGTCGGTCGCGATCGCCGACGCCCGCCACCGCGGCGAGGCCGCCCAGGTCGAATACGACTCGGTGCAGGACGAACTCGGTGAACTCGACGCGGGAGAGAAGGGGCTCGACGCCCAGCACGAACACGCCGTCGCCGCCTTGGAACTGGCCGACGAGCGCGTGCGCGAACTGCGTGAACAGGACCGCGAGGCGAGCAAGCTGGTCGCCCGGCTCGGCGCCCGCATCGAAGCGCTCGGGATGAACCTGGCCCGCAAGGACGGCGCGGCCTGGCTGCTCGAACACGGCGTGAGCGGGCTCGGTGACCGGCTGTCGGCGCAGTTGCGCGTCGAGGGCGGCTTCGAGGCCGCGGTCGCCGCGCTGCTCGGCCCGCTGGCCGACGCGATCACCGCCGACACCTCCACCGCCGCCGACGCGGCCGTCCGCGAACTGCGTTCCGGGGACGGCGGCCGGGTCGCCTTCGTCTTCGCCACCGCCGGGCTGGTCCCCGCCGAGCGTGGCACCCTGCCCGCTGGCGCGCGCTGGCTCGCCGAGGTCATCGACGGCGCCGAACCGGTGCGTCCCGCCCTCGCCGCGCTCACCGCGGGCGTGGTCGTCGTCGACGATCTGGCCACCGCCACCGAACTCGTCGCGCTGCGTCCCGAATTGCGCGTGGTCACCCGCGACGGCGATCTGGCCGGTTCGGGCTGGATCGTCGGCGGCTCGGAGCGGATGCCGAGCCAGCTCGAGGTGCAGGCCGAGATCGACACCGCCACGGCCGAATTGGTGGCCGCCCAGCGCAGGGCCGAGGAACTGGAAGCGGCGCTGGCCGGTGCGCTGGCCGAGCAGACCGACCGCAAGGACGCCGCCGACCACGCCCTGATGGCGCTGCACGAATCCGATCAGGCGCTGCTGGCGATCTACGACCGGCTGGCCCGCGTCGGCCAGACCGCCCGCGCGGCGCAGACCGAGGGCGAGCGGCACGCCGCCCAGCGCGCCGAGGCCGAATCCGCGCGGGAGAAGTCCCTGGCCTCCCTCGCCGAACTCGAGGACCGGCTGCGGCACGCCGAGATGGAACACGACGGCGACGACGACAGCTACGGCGCCGCGGGCACCGAGTCCGCGGGCCGCGAACGCGAGGAAGCCGCCGCCGCGCTCGCCGAGGCCCGCACCATGGAGGTCGAGGCCCGCCTGGCCGTGCGTACCGCCGAGGAACGCGCGGAATCGGTACGCGGCAAAGCGGATTCGCTGCGCCGGGCCGCCCGCGCCGAACGCGAGGCAAGGGCCCGCGCCGAACGCGCGCAGGCCGCCCGCCGCCAGGCCGCCGGCGTGGCCGCCGCCGTCGCGGAGTCCGGCGCCAGGATCGCGCACGAGCTCGAGCAGGTCGTGGCCGCCGCCGCGGCGCGCAGGGACGAGCTGGTCCGGCGGCGCGGGGAGTGCGCCGCCGCGCTGGAACAGGTGAAGGAACGGGCGCGGGCGCTGACCACCCAGCTGGCCCAGCTCACCGACGCCGTGCACCGCGACGAGGTCGCCAAAGCCCAAGCGGCCCTGCGCATTGAACAGCTCGAGACCACCATCTCCGAACAGTTCGGCATCGCGCTGGCCGATCTCGTCGCCGAGTACGGACCCGATGTCCCGCTGCCGCCCTCGGCGCTGGAACTACAGGAGTACGAGGACGCCAAGGAGCGCGGCGAGCAGGTCAGCGCGCCGCAGCCGATGCCCTACGACCGGGCATCCCAGGAGCGCCGCGCCAAACGTGCCGAGAAGGACCTCACCACCCTGGGCAAGGTGAATCCCCTTGCGCTGGAAGAGTTCGCGGCGCTCGAGGAACGCTACAACTTCCTCGCCACCCAGCTCGAGGACGTCAAGAACGCGCGCAAGGACCTCCTCGACGTGGTCGCCGAGGTCGACGCCCGCATCCTGCAGGTGTTCACCGAGGCCTACGCCGACGTGGAGCGCGAATTCGTCGGCGTCTTCGCCAAGCTGTTCCCCGGTGGCGAGGGCAGGCTGGTGCTGACCGACCCCTCCGACATGCTCACCACCGGTATCGAGGTGGAGGCCAGGCCGCCGGGCAAGAAGGTCAAGCGGCTGTCTTTGCTTTCCGGTGGCGAGAAGTCGCTGACCGCGGTCGCGTTGCTGGTCAGCATCTTCCGGGCAAGGCCGTCCCCGTTCTATGTGATGGACGAGGTCGAGGCGGCGCTGGACGACACCAACCTGCGCAGGCTGATCGGCCTGTTCGAGCAGCTGCGGGAGAAGAGCCAGCTGATCGTCATCACGCACCAGAAGCCGACCATGGAGATCGCCGACGCGCTCTACGGCGTGAGCATGCGCGGTGACGGCATCACCCAGGTGATCTCGCAGCGGTTGAACCGGGCCGAGGTGGCCGATGCCGATCCGGTGGGCGCGCCCGCGTAGCAGTCCCACTGTGCGGGATTGTGAAACTGCGATACGTTTCATTGGCTCGGTCCGCTGTTAGCGTGCGATAGATGAAACGTCTTACCGCATCGCTCGTCGCCGGTGTCGCGGCCGCGCTCCTCGCTCCACTGCCCGCCGCGGGCGCCGACACCGGGTCGTCGTCCCTGTCCGGTGGCGGCTCGTCCTCGCTGTCGGGCAACAAGTCCGAGCTGCCGCCCTACGCGCAGTGGATCGGCGAGATCACCCCCGTCGTGGCCGAGGCGAA
Source organism: Nocardia sp. NPDC055029 (assembly GCF_053608525.1). NCBI lineage: Bacteria > Bacillati > Actinomycetota > Actinomycetes > Mycobacteriales > Nocardiaceae > Nocardia > Nocardia sp. NPDC055029. Next base: position 12,460 of record NZ_JBSGVQ010000023.1, on the reverse strand, counting down.
GACCTATCTCGCCGGTCGGCTGCCCGGCGCGACCCGGCCCGCGATCGTCTTCGACATCGACAACACCACGCTGGAGACCTCCTACAACACCGGCCTGATCATCCCGGCGATCCAGCCGGTGCTCGGCCTGGCGACCTGGGCGAAGCAGAACGGCGCCGCGATCATCTTCGTCACCGGCAGGCCCGCCCTGGTCAACGCCTACTCGCAGGCGAATCTGACCTCGGTCGGCTATCCGGTCGACGCGCTGTACGGCAGCGCGCCGACCACGCTGTCGGCGGGCAATGCCGGTCTGGCCGAGTACAAGACCGCGAGCCGGGCCGACATCGAGAGCAAGGGCTACACGATCGTCGCCAATATCGGCAACAGCCCGACGGACCTGTCGGGCGGGCATGCCGAGCGCACCTTCAAGTTCCCGGACTACGACGGCGCACTGAACTGAGCCGCGCGGTGCGGCCCACCGGCGCCGGGTAGACCGGGATCCGCGCGGCGCCGGGGGCGCACCGACCCCGGCACCGCGCGCGTGCAGCATGACCCCGCGCTGCCGCGTCCACGCCCGCACCGAACGCCCCACGCGCATGCGGCGGCCCGAGCTCACGCGAGCACGAGATCGTCACTCAGGGTGCCTGCTGTGCTCGGCCGGAGCCGAGTCACCGGATGTGGTCGTCACCAGGATCGCCGCGACTCCGATGGCCAGTGCCGCGATCATGGCGGTCGCGGTCCAGCCGAACCACACGACCGCGGCTGCCCCGAAGGCGGTGCCGAGGCTGCCGCCCACGAAGTACACCAGCATGTAGACGCTGTTGAAGCGAGCGGGCGACGCCGCGTCGATGGCGAGCACGGTGCTTTGATTCGCGACCTGGGCGGCGAAGAGACCGGCGTCGAACAGCACGAGGCAGACCAGCGTCCCCACGGTGCTGGTGAGCATGCCGCCGACGACGATCGCGGCGGACCCGGCCAGGGCGAGGCCGACCAGGATGACCCGCCGCGGGCCGACCCGATCGGTCCACGCGCCCGCGATCCGCGTCGCCGCGATGCCCGAGAGCCCGGCCAGGGCGTACAGGCCGATCCGTTCCGCCGAGTACGACAACGGCGGCTCGGCGAGCGCGACCGCGAGTCCGCTCCACACCGCGCAGAACGCGAAGAACCACAGCGCGCCGCGGATCGCCGCGATCCGCAGCGTGGCGTGGTGCGTCAACAGGCCGGGGAGGGAACGCAGCGTCGCGAGGTAGCCGCGGTCGGTCGTGCCCCGGTTGGTCGGCAGCACAGCCAGGCAACCGAGCGCGACGCACGCGCAGGCACCGGCGACCGCGAGTTGCATTCCGCGCCAGCCGATCTCGTCGGTGAGCCACCCACCGACGATGCGCCCGGCCAGGATCCCGGCGGAGATCCCCGCGGTGACGATGCCGAGGATCGTCGCGCGCCGCCGCGCTGGCGCGAGCCGGCCCGCCACCGAACTGAGACCGGCGCCCACCGCCGAACACGCGCCGACGACCCCGATCACCAGCCCCAGTTGCCACGCGCTGTCGACCGCCGCGCACGCCGCCGACGCCACCGACAGCACCCCGAATTGGATCGCGAACAGCCGCGCGGGCGAGTAGCGGTCGGCCAGCGGAACGAGGAGACCGAGCCCGACCAGGTACCCGACCGGCCCACAGGCCAGCGCGAATCCGACGGCGGCGATCGACGCGCCGACGGAGTCCGCGACCGCCGCGATCGCGGGCTGCAACGGGTAGAGGGCCGCGGTCCCCAGGGCCGCGGCCAGCGACATGAACAGCACGAGGGAGCCACGCAGCGCCGTGCCGGTGGGCATCGTGGCGACAGATTCAGCATTCACACCGACCGACGGTAGGAAGCGGCCGCACCGGTCGCTGGCGGGATACCGACACCACCGTCGCTGCCCGCCGACCGGGTCGTGCGGTGCGGCGGGAGGCGCGACGGATCGCCCGGCGGGTCCACACGGCACAGCGGCGCGACGCGCTCGGAGGGCGGATTGGAGGTCAGACAGCCGGTGCCGGCTCGTCGAGGCGGGCCAGGATCTTCTCGGCGCCGCCACGGGTCAGCCACTCGGGCAGTCGCGTGAGCTGGGGATACAGCTGTCGCAGGGCAGACAGGTCGGCGTGCCAGCCGCCGGTCTCGCGGATCAGGCGCCAGGTGTTGCCGAGCTGCGGACCGATCGCCTCGGCTTCGGCTTCGGTGACTTCGCGGTAGTGGACCGGGCGGCCGGTGGCCGCGCTGATGGCGGCCGCGGCGTCGACAGGGGTGATCGCGTCACTCGCCAGTTCCAGGGCGCGGCCGTGCCAGCCCTTGGGGTCGGCGAAGGCGAGCGCGGCGAACGCGCCGATGTCGTCGAGGGCGATCATCTGCAGTGGCCGGTCGGCCGGGAACAGGTGCGGGTGCTCGCCGCCAACGCGGACCCCGTCGACGGGGGAGCCCTGCAACAGGTAGTTCTCCATGAAGCGCACCGGGCGAAGCAGCGTATAGCGCAGGCCCGAGGCGACGATCGCGTCCTCGATCTGCCGCTTGCCCTCCTGACCCCACGAGTCGGCCGCGCCCATGGTGGCGATGCCGGAGAAGACGATCTGCTCGACGCCTGCCGCGCCTGCCGCGTCGACCATCGCGATGCCACGCTGAGCCTCCAGGCCCGCTGTCCAGCCGCTGGGTCCGTAATCGGCTGGGGGAATGAGGAATACGGCACGCGCGCCGGTCGCCGCAGCACGCAGCGAGGCGGGGTCGTCGAAATCGCCTGTCGCCAGGTCGGCGCCCGCGTCGGCCAGAGCCCGGGCCGCCGCAGTGGCGGGATCGCGGACGAGGGCGCGTACCGGATGACCGTCGGCGAGCAGTTTCCTGGCGGTGACGCCGCCCTGTTTGCCGGTCGCACCGGTGATCAAAACGGGATGTGCTGATGACATTGCGGATGAGCTCCGTTTCGTTCCCTACAATCGGGTCGGGCGACCCGTATTCCGGACGGTACGGACGGTTCGACCCGGTTGGCCAGGCGTAGTGCAGGGAAGGCGTAACGAAATGACCGTCGACAACGGCGTGGAACCCGCGATCAGAGCGGACGCCCGGCGAAACCGCGCCCTCGTCCTCGCCGCGGCGCAACGCGCGCTCGCCGAGCGGGGGACCACCGTCTCGCTGGCCGAGGTCGCCCGCCGCGCCGGTGTCGGCGCGGGCACCGTCCACCGGCATTTCCCCACGAAAACCGACCTGTTGGAAGCGGTGATGCAACAGCGGGTCGACCGCCTGGCGGCGCTGGCCGCCGACCACCTCGCCGACCTTGACCCCGGCGCGGCCTTCTTCGCCCTCTGCACCCATGTCATCACCACGACGCCCGGCAACAAAGACCTCTGCGACCTGGTGCAATCCGACGACGGCTGGCCGCGCGCCCTCCTGCGCGGCGCGGGCAACCGCTTCCACCGTGCCCTCGGCGCACTGCTCACCGCCGCCCAGCGTCAGGGCGCGGTCCGCCCCGATGTCACCATCACCGAAGTCCTCGACATCTTCACCGGATGCGTTGCGATCCAACGACATCGGCGCGCCGGCGATCCCTTGGCTCCGGCCGTCGTCCTCATCCTCGATGCGTTGCGAACCCGACCGTCACGCGTAACGGAATCCGCGAAAGCCGACCGTGACGAAACCCGTGGACGTGACGAAACCTCGCCACCGCGCTGCCCCGTCTGCGCCGGACCCGTTCACCGGTCCACCACCGGCAGACCCGCTCGCTACTGCTCCCCGGCCTGCCGCCAGAAGGCTCACCGACGGCGCCACGCTCACCCGCCTCGCGAGGAGCTGTCGTCGACCCCTACAACAGGTCGCTGACGTCGTCTGGGACGTCTACGGCGTACTTGCGCAGGATGTCCATGGAGATGACCTCCAGGGCGTTCTCGTGTGTCGCGGCCAGCACCACCGGTGCGGCGACGCCGTCCTCGTGCGCGTGCAACCAGCGCACCGCCACCACGCACCAGCGGTCGCCCGGCTGCAGGCCGGGGAAGTTGTTCTCCGGACGCGGAGTGCTGAGGTCGTTGCCGATGGATGCCTGATGCTCCAGGAATTCCGCCGTCACGACGGTGCACACGGTGTGGCTGCCGAGATCCTCCGGACCGGTGCTGCAGCAGCCGTCCCGGTAGAAGCCCGTGAGAGGATCGGTGCCGCACTCTTCCAGCGGCCCCCCAAGCACGTTTCGATCGGTCACGCCGCCGATCCTATGGGGCGAGCGCCAGAAGTTCCGCAGGACAACGAATCTGTAGTGATTCCCCGGCGAGCCGACGGGCCCTTTCCCCAGCTACCGACCCGCCGCGCCGACGCCGCCGACGTGGGACGATCGGCCGCCCGAATAGACTCGGCCGGGTGAGTTCGCAAGCGTGGATCCTGATCGCCGCGATCGCCGCCGTGCTGTTGGTGGCGCTCGTCGCGGGTTTCGTCCTGTACAAGCGGCGCCAGATCTCCCTGGCGCCGCCCGAGCCGGACAAGGAGTTGACGGACAAGTCCGGTGGCTACACCGCGTCCGGGGGATTCAACTTCAAACAGGGCGGGGCGGCCACGCTGCCGCGCCCCGAACCGGCGCCCGAGCGGACCGATACCGAGGGGCAGCCGCACGTCGGTGACGATGCGGCCGTCCCGCGCGACGCGCCACGGCGCAGCATCACCGACGTCCCGCTGCCCGAGACCGACGTGCGGGTCACCGAGGACGTGGTGGTCCCCGACGACCTCAGCACGCTCGACACCACCGCCCCGCCCACCGAGATCACACCCGTCGACACCGCCCCGGTCGAGGAAGCACCGGCAGAGACCGCGCCCGTCACGGAATCGGCACCCGCCGAAGTGCCCGTCGAGACCGCGCCCGCCGAGGTCGACGCCGTCGCCGCCGCCATCGAAGAGATCGACCCCACCTCGGGCAGGCTGGTCCGCCTGCGTGGCCGCCTGTCCCGCTCGCAGAACGCCGTCGGCAAGAGCCTGCTCGGCCTGCTCGGCGGCGGTGACCTCGACGAGGACTCGTGGGAGGAGATCGAGGACACCCTGGTCCTGGCCGATATCGGGACCGCGAGCACCGCGAAGATCGTCCAACGCCTGCGCGAGGAGATGGCCACGCGCAGCGTGCGCACCCCCGAACAGGCCCGCGCCACCCTGCGTGACGTGCTGATCGAGGCGCTGCGCCCCGAGCTGGACCGGTCGATCCACGCGTTGCCGCACGCCGATCACCCGGCGATCCTGCTGGTCGTCGGCGTGAACGGCACCGGCAAGACCACCACAACCGGCAAGCTGGCCCGCGTCCTCGTCGCCGACGGCCGCCGGGTGCTGCTCGGCGCCGCCGACACCTTCCGCGCCGCCGCCGCCGATCAGTTGCAGACCTGGGGCGAACGGGTCGGTGCGGAGACCGTGCGCGGTAAGGAGGCAGCCGACCCGGCCGCCGTCGCGTTCGACGCGGTCACCGCGGGCATCGATCGCGGTGTCGACGCCGTCCTCGTCGACACCGCGGGCCGCCTGCACACCAAGACCGGCCTGATGGACGAGCTGGGCAAGGTCAAGCGGGTCGTCGAGAAGAAGGCCGAGGTCGACGAGGTCCTGCTCGTCCTCGACTCCACGGTCGGCCAGAACGGGCTGATGCAGGCCAGGGTGTTCGCCGACGTCGTCGACATCACCGGCGTTGTGCTGACCAAGCTGGACGGCACCGCCAAGGGTGGCATCGTGTTCCAGGTGCAGCACGAGCTCGGTGTTCCGGTGAAGCTCGTCGGACTGGGTGAGGGCGCCGACGATCTGGCGCCGTTCGAGCCCGGCGCCTTCGTCGACGCCCTGCTCGGCACCACCTCCTAGCGTTCCCCTGCTGCCCGCCCGATCCCAGCGATCGGGCGGGCGGTGCTTTTTCCAGGGGAAACGCCGCATCAGCCTCCCGCCGCGAACCCCGGGTGAACCGCACACTCATACCGGCCTCACCGTGAGCCCGCAGGTGGTGGACAAACGCACGAAACGTGGAAGCAACACAACAGCGCAATCCGTTCACTCAGGTGAAACACCACTGCTCAACGGATGAAACACCGAGTGGCGACCCTCTGTACAGGTCCTTTTGCCGTCATCGGCAGGGCCCGAGATGAGGAGGAACACAAGGTGGCATTTCCCGTAATCGGCGCACCCGACGCCGGTGACACCGCATGGTTGCTGACCGCATCAGCACTCGTGCTGCTGATGACGCCGGGCTTGGCGTTTTTCTACGGCGGTATGGTCCGTGGCAAGAACGTCCTGAACATGATCATGATGAGCATCTCGGCGATGGGCCTGGTCACCATCCTGTGGTGTCTCTACGGCTTCTCGGTGGCATTCGGCGAGGACAAGGGCAACTTCCTCGGTGACCCGCTGCAGTACTTCGGCCTGAAGGGCGTGTTCGGCGGTCAGTACCTGGCCACCACCGACCCGGAGGCGCCTGCCGGCATTCCGCTCGCGGGCACCATCCCGCTGTCGGTGTTCGTCGCCTTCCAGCTCATGTTCGCGATCATCACCGTCGCACTCATCTCGGGCGCGGTCGCCGACCGCCTGAAGTTCGGATCGTGGCTCCTGTTTGCCGGAATTTGGGTCACCGTCGTCTACTTCCCCGTCGCGCACTGGGTCTTCGCCTTCGACGGCGTCACCGCCGAGAACGGTGGCTGGATCGCCTCCGGTATCAAGGCGATCGACTTCGCGGGCGGTACCGCGGTCCACATCAACGCCGGTGTCGCAGGTCTGGTCCTCGCCGTGGTCCTCGGCAAGCGCAAGGGCTGGCCGAAGACTCCGTTCCGTCCGCACAACCTGCCGTTCGTGATGCTCGGCGCCGGTCTGCTGTGGTTCGGCTGGTACGGCTTCAACGCGGGCTCGGCAGTCGGCGCCAACGGCATCGCCGGTGCCACCTTCCTCACCACCACCATCGCCACCGCGGCCGCCATGCTCGCCTGGCTGCTCGTGGAGCGTCTGCGTGACGGTCACCCGACCTCCCTGGGCGCGGCCTCGGGCATCGTCGCCGGTCTGGTCGCCATCACCCCGGCGTGTTCGTCGGTGAACGTGGTCGGCGCGCTGGCCATCGGCATCGTCTCCGGTGCGCTGTGCGCCCTGGCCGTCGGCCTGAAGTTCCGCTTCGGTTTCGACGACTCGCTCGACGTCGTCGGCGTCCACCTCGTCGGTGGTCTGGTCGGCACCCTGATGGTCGGCCTCGTCGCCACGGCCGAAGCTCCCGCGGCTGTCGATGGTCTGTTCTACGGTGGTGGAGTCGAGCAGTTGAAGCTGCAGGCTGTCGGTGCCTTCGCCGTCCTGGCCTACTCGCTCGTCGTGACGGCCGTCATCGCCTACGCGATCAAGTTCACCATCGGCCTGCGCGCGAGCGAAGAGTCCGAGTCGGCGGGTCTGGACGAGTCCGAGCACGCGGAAACCGCATACGATTTCACTGCTGTGGGTGGCACGGCACGCTCGCTCGTCAAGGAGGCATGACGAACATGAAACTGGTTACGGCAATCGTCAAACCGTTCACGCTCGAAGATGTGAAAACCGGGCTGGAACAGGCAGGCGTGCTCGGCATGACCGTCAGCGAGGTCCAGGGTTACGGCCGCCAGAAGGGCCACACCGAGGTCTACCGCGGTGCGGAGTACTCGGTGGACTTCGTTCCGAAGGTCCGGGTCGAGGTCGTCGTCGACGATGCGTCGGTCGAGAAGGTCGTCGAGGTGATCGTCGAGGCCTCGCGCACCGGAAAGATCGGTGACGGCAAGGTGTGGGTGACCCCGGTGGACACCATCATTCGCGTCCGCACCGGCGAACGCGGAAGCGACGCACTGTAATTCGGCAGCAACGCACGGATATCGATCGAGCGGCGGCCCCGCTCCCACCGGCACGACCGGTCGGGGCGGGGCCGCCCGCATGAATGGCGGTGGGACTGTGGCACAACAGAACGGCGGTATTCAGCACAACGGGGCGGCCGACCTGGTCAAGGCCAGGGCGCAGCTGCTCGACGGGGCGGGGACCCGCAATCCGCGCCTCGATCCGGAATCCCTGCGCGCGGCGCTGGTCGACCTGTTCGAACTCTGGCTGACCAGCAAGGGCAACGAGCTGGGCATCACCGCCGACAGCGGCCTGGCCGTCGTCGCGGTGGGTGGCCTCGGCCGCCGGGAGATGCTGCCGTACTCCGACCTGGATCTGGTACTGCTGCACGACGATGTCGACCCCGCCGTGGTGTCGGAGATCGCCGACAAGCTCTGGTACCCGCTCTGGGACGCCCACATCAAGCTCGATCACAGCGTGCGCACGGTGCCGCAGGCACTGCGGGTGGCCGCCGACGACATGATCGCCGCGCTCGGCCTGCTCGAGGCCCGTCACATCGTCGGCGACGAGGACCTGTCCAACCTGCTCATCGGCGGGGTACGACGGGAATGGCGGACCGGCATCAGGTCCCGCTTCGACGACCTGATCGCCCAGACCAACGCCCGCTGGCAGCGCAGCGGCGAGATCGCCCACCGCGCCGAACCCGACCTGAAGAACGGACGCGGCGGTCTGCGCGACATCCAGCTGCTCGACGCGCTAGCCATCGCCCAGCTGACCGACGCCATGCCGGGCCTCGGCCCCGAGGTGCCGGGCGGCGGCCTGAAGCAGGCGCACCGCAGGCTCCTCGACGTGCGCACCGAACTGCACCGGGTCGCCGGTCGCGCTCGCGACCAGCTGCGTGCCCAGGACGCCGACGAGATCGGCGCGGCGCTGCGCATCGGCGACCGGTTCGACTTGGCCCGCACGCTGACCGATTCGGCCCGCACGGTGAGCTATTCGACCGACGTCGGCCTGCGCACCGCGGCCAACGCGCTGCCGCGCCGCGGCCTGGCCCGCCTGCGCCGGATGCCGGTGCGCCGACCACTCGATGAGGGGGTGGTCGAGCACGCCGGCGAGGTGGTGCTGGCCAGGGACGCGCGGCCACAGCGCGATCCCGGCCTGATCCTGCGGGTCGCCGCCGCCTCGGCGCAGACCGGGCTGCCGATGTCGGCGACCACGCTCAACCGCCTGTCCGAGGAGTCGCCCGAACTGCGCGAGCCGTGGCCCAAGGACGCGCTCAACGATCTGCTCGTCTTGCTGGGCGCGGGCCGCGGCAGCATCGATGCGGTCGAGGCGCTCGATCGAACCGGGCTGTGGGGCAGGCTGTTTCCCGAGTGGGGGGCGGTGCGCGACCTGCCACCCCGCGACGCACTGCACACCTGGACCGTCGACCGGCACCTGATGGAGACCGTCGCCTACGCGGGCGCGCTGAGCACCAGGGTCGCCCGGCCCGACCTGCTCACCCTCGGCGCGCTGCTGCACGACATCGGCAAGGGCAGGGCGGGCGATCACAGCGTGGTCGGCGCCGAACTCGCCACCCATATCGGGCGCAGGCTCGGCCTGTGGCCCTCGGACGTACGCACCCTCAGCGCCATCGTGCGCCACCATCTGCTGCTGCCCGACACCGCGACCCGCCGCGATCTGGCCGACCCGGAGACGGTGCGTCAGGTCGCCGACGCGCTCGACGGTGATGTCGGCCTGCTCGAACTGCTGCACACGCTGGCCGAGGCCGACTCGATGGCCACCGGCCCCGGCGTCTGGGGCGACTGGAAGGCCTCGCTGATCGGCGACCTGGTCCGCCGCTGCAAGCTGGTCATGGCGGGGGAGCCGCTGCCGCAACCGGAACCGATCGACCCCGCCCTGCTGGACAAGGCCGGGGCCGGCGGCGTGCACGTCACCCTCGCGCCGGGTGAGGGCAAGCACACCTACGTGGTGACGGTCATCGCCCCCGACGAGCCCGGCCTGCTCTCCGACGCGGCGGGCGTGCTCGCCCTGCATTCCCTGCGTGTCCTCTCGGCCGCGCTCGGCGCGGCGGGAGACTCGGCGATCAACACCTTCGTCGTGACCCCGAAGTTCGGTGACCCGCCCGACGCGGGCCTGCTGCGGCAGGAGCTGATCCGCGCGACCTCCGGCGCGCTGAATCTGCCCGAAGTGCTGGCCAAACGCGAGGCCGAGGCCGTCGGCGCCGGGCCGGGCCGCTACGCGCGGGCAGTGCCGCGGCTGATCTGGTCGACGAGCGGCGCGCCCGGTCAGGCCATCCTCGAACTGCGTGCCGAGGACCGGGTCGGCCTGCTCAGCAGGCTGGCGGGTGCCTTCGCCGCGACCGGTGCGAACGTGCGGTGGGCCAAGGTGGTCACGATGGGTTCGGCCGTGGTCGACGCGTTCTGCCTCGATCTCGGCGACGCCGACAGCCCGCAGCTACGAGACCGCATCGAAAAGGCCGTCCTGGACGTCGTTCCGCATCCGGCGCCCGCCCCGCCGTCGGCGGCGGATGTCACCGACTGAGATCATCAGGACACGGTTTACTCACCGATTGCTATCAGGTTGCCCCGCAAACCGTGATCGCTGCCCGATCGGTCGAGAATGGACCTATAGCATTCGAGAGGTCTGGCTGTCACTCGTACGAGGGGAGCAGATCTGTGGCTATCGAAGTCGTTTCCGCATCGATGATGACCAGCGACGCGACCGCGCACATCGCGCGCTGCGTCGGTGGTGACCTGTGGGTGGTTTCGTGGCTACCCGGCCGCACACTCACCGGATCCCAAGCCCTGGCCGCGATGACCATCGCGTCGACCACCGCACGGCACATCGACAGCCCCGATGCCGAATGGCAGCGCATCGAGGCACTCGCTCGCGAACTCGGCCTCACCGGCAGGGAAGCGGTGTACCTCGTGAACATCGAGAATCACGAGTTGTGCCGCACCACGCCACCGCACGTGCGCCACCGGGAATAACACCCATTACCCTGGGAGGGCAATAGACGTCCCTTTCAGATCAGGAGCGCGATCGGTGTTCGAATCCCTGTCCGACCGGCTTACCGGTGCACTGCAGGATCTGCGCGGTAAGGGGCGTCTGTCACCGGCCGACATCGACGCCACCGCGCGCGAGATCCGCCTCGCGCTCCTCGAAGCCGATGTCGCGCTGCCCGTGGTGCGCGGCTTCATCGCCAACGTCAAGGAGCGCGCCAAGGGCGCGGAGGTCTCCGCGGCGCTCAACCCGGCACAGCAGGTCGTCAAGATCGTCAACGAGGAGCTCGTCGGCATCCTCGGTGGCGAGACCCGCAGGCTCAACCTCGCCAAGAACCCGCCGACGGTCATCATGCTGGCCGGTCTGCAGGGTGCGGGTAAGACCACCCTGGCGGGCAAGCTCGCCAAATGGCTGAAGGGCCAGGGGCATCAGCCGATCCTGGTCGCCTGTGACCTCCAGCGCCCCGGCGCGGTCACCCAGCTGCAGGTCGTCGGTGAGCGCGCCGGCGTGCCCGTGTTCGCGCCGCACCCCGGCACCTCCGTCGGCGGCGGCGAGAACCCGCTCGGTATCTCGGCGGCCGACCCGGTCGGTGTCGCCCGCGCCGGTGTCGAAGAGGCCAAGGCCAAGCAGTACGACGTGGTCATCGTCGACACCGCGGGCCGCCTCGGTATCGACGCCGAGCTCATGCGCCAGGCCGCGGGCATCCGCGACGCCGTGCAGCCCGACGAGACGCTGTTCGTCCTCGACGCGATGATCGGTCAGGACGCGGTCAGCACCGCCGAGGCGTTCCGCGACGGCGTCGGCTTCACCGGTGTCGTGCTCACCAAGCTCGACGGTGACGCCCGCGGTGGTGCCGCGCTGTCGGTCCGCAATGTGACCGGTTCGCCGATCATGTTCGCCTCCACCGGTGAGAAGCTCGAGGACTTCGACGTCTTCCACCCGGACCGGATGGCCTCGCGCATCCTCGGCATGGGCGACGTGCTCACCCTGATCGAGCAGGCCGAGCAGGTCTACGACGCCCAGCAGGCCGAGGAGACCGCCCGCAAGATCGGCAGCGGCGAGCTCACCCTCGAGGACTTCCTCGACCAGATGCTGGCCATCCGCAAGATGGGCCCGATCGGCAACCTGCTCGGCATGCTGCCCGGCGCCGGTCAGATGAAGGACGTGCTCGCCCAGGTCGACGACAAGCAGCTCGACCGGGTGCAGGCCATCATCCGCGGCATGACCCCCGCCGAGCGCGACAACCCGAAGATCATCAACGCCTCCCGCCGCCTGCGCATCGCCAACGGCTCGGGAGTGCAGGTCTCCGAGGTGAACCAGCTCGTCGACCGCTTCTTCGAGGCCAAGAAGATGATGGCCATGATGGGCCGTCAGATGGGCCTGCCCGGTTCGCGCCGCGGCAACACCAAGAAGGGGAAGAAGGGCAAGAAGGGTGGCCGCGGCCCGACCCCGCCGAAGGTGCGCGGTGGTTTCCCCGGCATGTCCGCCGGGATGCCGGGCCTGCCGCCGGGCATGGACCTGTCCCAGATGCCGCCGGGTCTCGATCAGCTGCCGCCCGGTCTGGACGGTATCGACCTGTCGCGGCTGAAGTTCCCCAAGAACTGATCGGTGTTTTTGGAGCGCTGGCGCGCTCGAGTCGCGGCCCCTCCTGTCCCGCCGATCAGCGACAGTTGCTTGCTCC